>JAFSLP010000083.1 GCA_017448345.1 Paludibacteraceae bacterium
AAGCCTTTTTCAATTGGTTGAACGAAAAAACGGATATTCAAAGAGCGCATAAAGTCCGATCATCGCAGGGACTTTGGCTGCATCTGATGGGAAAACTATCCATCGCGTTTATTTATCTAATTTTTAACTGCTGATTCGCATAATTAACTATAGCTTGATTATATTGTTTCTGGAAATCTATATGTGATATATTCTTCAGGAGTTTCACAATTTCTTCAACGGAGGTGCATATGGGGAACCCTAATTCCCCCAAACTCTTTGCATAGCTACGATGACCGGTCACGTTTACGGAAGCAAAAATGATTCCCTTCAATCCGGCATCTAGCATCGCTACAGAATGTTCTCCAAAAACTAAATTAGCGCCCTTCAAGTCTTCTGCAAATGAAGATCTTTTGAATGAAAGACTCGTGTTTCCATCTTGATTTGCTATTGGAATATTAGAAGATATATGGAAATTAGGCAATTGTAACCATTGGATATATTCTGCATTACGATTGATGGCATTCACTCCTTCATGGTATGGTTCAGCCATAACGGGATGACAACGATATACAAACTCCACATTAGGGAATAACGCTGCTACTTTGCCCATAGCCACTAATAATTTATTTTCATCGCTCCGATTCTTGATTGCTGTCCAGTCTGCAGATCCACTTGCCGCACATACAACTTTACATATATTTTGGGGAAAATTTGGAATTGGTAAATATAATTTTTTCCTTATCGGCATTATTTCGCATGGTAAATTGAAACGTTCGAAGGCCAAATTACCCATCTTATCCCATGTATAGAAAATGGTATTTAAACCATAGAAATAGTATGTATTACTACCATAATTAGACGGAAGATATCCATCCTGTATGATACGTACATTTAAATCTCTTCTATCTGGAATTTGATGATACCCTTCATGAAATGTCGTGATATGCAGTGTGTTAGGTTGTGTATTAATTATGGAACAATCTACTTTATATCGTAACTTCTCAAACAAACTTGCGGTTTTAAACTCAACATTGAATCTATATCCTATACGATTAAGACTCCCGTAGAAAATATATTTTTCCCCTTTGAAATAAGCTACAGACAATGGAATATTTGCAATATTGCGCACCCGTCTAATAATTTTCCAAAGTATCGTATTTTTCAACCTCGACTTGATGCCGCTCTTTTGGCTATGAGTAATACTATCCTTAGGTTCAGTGTAATAGTATTGTAGCTCAACTCTCTCAAATCCGGCTGCCAACCAAATATCTTCAACTATACCCAAATCATCACAAATGATTATCCTATTATCACAAGGATATAACTCTAATAAACGCCGAACAATTAACTCATTTTTTAAGATCTTAATATCATCGTAATATGCAAATTCATCTTGCCCTTGCTTTTCAGGATTAAAAGCAGCAATATCACATTGTTCCCCCTCCTCGTCTGTTATCAAATCCGAGAAATCAATATAGCGGCACTTACAGCCTAACAAAGAATCTATCAACTCTCGTTCATTATCATACACATATTGTGTAGAGACAACGAGCGTTTCACTATTAGGCTTGATTCTATCTGCCAAATCTTTAATAGAATTCAGAATCAAGTTTTGTGTGATAACAATTATATTATCCATCGTTTTATTTATTCATTTATTTTATTCTCTTCTACAGGGCGCAAGATAGTGGAACTCACTCCTTGCGTATGAGGCAAATACTCTATTACCGCTCCATATTTAGCAAACTCTTCTTCATAGCGGTTATACAATTCAGTTCCTTTCCAATCGTCACCATGAAACATCACATCAAAGTGACGATGTTTCAAAAACTCCAATTTATCCATAGTAGTTTGAGGAACTACCTCATCAACATACTTTATCGCAGCTACAATTGCTGCACGCTGCTCAAATGGAATAACCGGAGTCTTGTGTTTATAAGTCTCGACACATTCATCCGTACTAACTCCAACAATTAAGTAATCACACATTTCTTTAGCTCTCTGCAAAACATTGAGATGCCCAATGTGAAACATATCAAATACACCTGTCGTATATCCTATTTTATATTTTTCTGCCATAACTTCTTTATCTTTCTTTTTAATACAACATCAAACCTGTCATGCATCCATATCCATCTAATATATTCCAAAGGAAATATCATTGCTAACCTATTCGATAATTTGTAAGGGCGAATATTTCGCTCTGTCTGTTCTGCATTTCTTGCTTCTTCATAATATGCATTTACGAAAATGTCTTGTAGCGGAGTAAAAACTCCCAAGTGCTCACTAACCTTCTGAACTACATCCTCTCCTTTTTTAGTATGCACAATTACAGTAGAAGATATATCTCTCTCCAAACGTTGTACTGACGCTACATAATCACCTATAGTAATATCTGCATATGAAATATTCATGTCTCTATAAGGACATTGATAACAAGATGCTCGGAATAGATGTCTGGTGAAATAGGCATAAAACAAATTTTTCATTCTTTCTTCGCCATAGGAATGCCATTGTTGATCTCGCAAGAAGAAGAAGAAGAAGAAGTAAAAGTTGTTGCGCCCACCTTCTCCTATGTCTTTAATTCTAAATCTAATATCCTTAATATCCCCAGCATCAATCCTTCTCATCAACCGCTGTATATATTTCTCCCATATGCCCGGACTGGGTACGCCATGACATATCAAGTCAACCATTATTAATTTATCGTAGTCGCGATTTAGATACCTTTTAAAACCAGCAATTTGACATGGCGTACCAGTATAGAGCACCCATCTACCTTGATCAAGAAACGACTTTGCTATTTTAAACGTATTGCCAATTTCACTCTGAATATATTTGCTCCCCATAAATGCTTCGACATCCTCTAATGTCTCTGCGTAATCATGCTGTACATGAATTCCATCGAATTTTACGCCAAAAACCACTCCTTCTTTTTCTATTATATATCTACTTAATTCGTAAAAAGCACCACCCGAACTGCTCTTATTCAACGCATATTCGTCACTTGTTTGAGCATTATAAGCGTGCGATACAAAATCATTTTTTATAATAGCATTAATGGCAGGACATATTTTTTCACAACGATGACAGCCAATACATGTTTTTGTATCTATACAAGGTTGCAAGAAACCTTCTCTATCTATTTTCATAGAAATGCTTTCTGTCGGACACACCGAAGCACATGCCGAACAACCGGTACATGTATCAGAAGATGCGAGATGTATGTCTGTTATTCTTTTCATTGATTTATCATTTCTATTACGGCTCACATACGAGAGACTTACGGGACAGATACGAGCGGATAAACTTCAATGAGGTATATACTTATTTAAACTCGTTAATAATCTTTACAACATACTCCACTTGATCATCCGTCATACATTGCCCCATTGGCAAACTGAGTTCTTGATTATGGATTTGCTCAGTAATCGGTAAAGAAAGTTGAGGTGTATTCCAACATTCTTGAGCGTAGCATTCCTGCTTATGCGGAGGGATAGGATAATGGATGAGCGTTTGGATACCGTTCTGTTTTAGGTATTCTTGTAATTCATCCCGCTTCTCACAAAGGATTGGGAATAAGTGATATACGTTGTTCTCATCCGGAATACGTTTAGGTAATGTAATCAACGGATTGTTAATATGTTCGTAAAAATAGGCAGCCACTTGCTGACGCAAATGATTGTCTTCGTCCAAATGCCGCAGTTTGACGTCAAGGATAGCGGCATGGATTTCATCCAAACGACTATTACGTCCTGTGTATTTGAAGACATATTTCTTCTGGCTACCATAATTGGCTAATGCGCGTATTGCTTTTGCCAATTCTTCATCATTAGTTGTTATAGCTCCCGCATCACCTAAAGCGCCAAGGTTCTTACCTGGATAGAAAGAATGTCCTGCTGCATCACCAAGCGAACCGGTTCTTTTGCCGTTAAAACGGCAGCCATGAGCTTGCGCGTTGTCTTCCACGAGTTTTAAGCCATGACGTTTGCAGATATCAACGATTTTCTGCGTACAAGCACATCGGCCATACAGATGCACGATGCAGATAGCTTTCGTCCTTGGTGTAATAGCCGCCTCTATAAGACTGTCATCTATCTCCAATGTCTTCGGATTTGGCTCCACGCATACCGGCACGAGTCCATTCTCAGTAATACCCAGATGGGTGGCGATATATGTATTTGCAGGAAGGATCACTTCGTCGCCGGGTTGCATTACACCGAGTTCTATATAAGCACGCCAAATCCATATCAACGCGTCCAAACCATTGGCGCAACCGATACAGTATTTGGTGCCAATATACTCGGCATAGTGCCTTTCAAAGGCTTCGTTTTCCTTACCCTGCAGATACCAACCGCTATCAACCACACGGAGCACGGCTTCATGAATCTCATCTGCATATTTGGCAGTTATATCTTTTAGTGATAAAAATGGTACATGCATAATTTAGTGCTTATAGGGTTCAAATATATAATCTTCAGCATGAAACTCGGTAGATGCCAAGACCATTAAAATAGCATCTGGAGTAAAATCATACATCGTATGCCAATCTTCCGGTTCAAGGATGAGACATTTGTATGGTTTATCCAACACAAACTCATTCTGCTCGTGATTGTTGTCACAATGAATTTTGCACGCTCCTTGGATACAGATAGCCGCTTGTATAGTAGTGTGATGGCGATGTCCTCCGCGTACAGAATCATCAACACCATAGATGTAGAAGATTCGTTTTATATCAAACGGAATCACTTTTTCTATGACAGTTAAATTGCCACGATTATCCGTGTGGGTTGCCAAATCTATTTGTCTTGCCATAAATTTTTATTTTTCCCTTTCATTTTCTTTCTATTTACCTTTCATTCTCGAACGCATCTCATTCCCATCGTGTACGTCTCTGATGGGTGTTTGATGTTTTCTGAATAAGTTCTAGCGGACTATGGAATTGTTCTGATTTGTTCCTTAATGGGGCGTTCTCGGAACATAATCCCGTGATGGTCCTGTTTTAATCCGTAGATTCCTCTTTCCTCAACTGCCTTTGGATGACGCTCTGCACATATCTGTCCAAACGTAAGTAGATATGTCTCTTGCCTGTCTTACGCTCAATAGGTGCATCCGGCTCCGGCTCGTTCAACTGAGCATGCCATCGCTTACTCCACTCTGCTTTTCTTTCCGGGTCTTTCAATTCATCCAACGCCATCGTCATGGAGCGGTGGAAGATAGAGGTGTTGCGGATCTCACCCTCACGCAGAGGGTGCGTCTCGTAATCGCGGGGTTTGGCTACAAAATAGACTTCCTCGGCTCCGTAGCCGACCACTATACCTTCTTCATCACGGTATGTCTTGCGTCGTCTGATTAAACTCTGTTGCGGTTTCATATACAAAAATACATCTTAACAATTCCTCGGCGTTTGCCGGATCGTTGTTAAGATGAAAAACATCAATAAAAAACGCGGATTCCTTTTCTATTGCTTATCCGCCAATTGAGGTCCTAGGAAAACCGAAAGAATCGAATAAGCAATGCAGAAACCCACGCCGTGTATATGCGCACACGTGCGTACCTTATAGATACGTACGGGCATAATTATATACACCCATGAGCATCTACTACTACTTGTTTCTTAATTCTTTCGACTTTTTTGAAATTTCCTAGGTTTCAATTGGTCAAAACAAGCGTTAGCAAACGCCATTAAATATGTCTGCTCCCTCACTCCGAAATATCACGCAGACATCCCAGCGTGAGTTTGCGAGTGCAAAGGTACGATATTTTTTTCACATACGCAAATTTATATGTAAATTTATTTCATTTTGTGCCCATGACACAAAAAAACGCGCAGCATGGCTACGCGTTCTTAGACGTGTTATTACTTATTTATACTTCCATGTAAATCTCGATGAGTTTGCAGGAGGATTGAGGCTCAATGACAATATCATTGAGGACAGCCGGCAGAAGAACCGCTTCGCCTGTTTGGATGGAGACCGTTTTGTCTTCCGCCTCACTGTCTCTCACCGTAATCTCCGCCTGCCCGCCGACACACATGTATGCCACAAAAGAATCCAAAGGCGCATAGTCGCGTTCCACTTTGTGCGTAAGCGTCATGAGATTGGTGGTGAAGAACGGCGTCTGCTTGAGGTTCACTACCCCTGTTTCGCTCGGTTCTGCATGGGTGAAGGAGGCTTCGTTGTCCGGCGAGAAATCCATCACCTGCAATGCCTTGTCCAGCTTGAGCGGGCGGGTCTTACCGTCATTACCGACACGGTTGTAGTCATAGAGACGGTAGGTGATGTCCGAGTTCTCCTGTATCTCCGCCACGATAGTATCTTTGCGCATGGCATGAACCGTTCCGGCAGGGATAAACGCCACGTCACCTTCTCTCACATGGTATTCACGGAGATAGTTGGCTAATGTGCCGTCGGCAATAGCCTGATGGATAAGCGCTTCGTCCATCTGCCTGTTCCACCCGAGATAGATGGAGGAATCACCGGCAGCCGGCATCACATACCACATCTCCGTTTTCCCGAGGCACCCTTCGTGCTCCAAGGCAAAATCATCATCAGGATGCACTTGGATGGACAAATCATCCGTAGCATCTATAAACTTCATCAGCAACGGAAAATGGTTGCCGTACAGTTCATACACTTTCTCTCCCACCAGTTCGTCCATGTACACTTCCAGCAGATCCTGCAGGGAGTCTCCGGCATGGGAACCGTTGATGACCTCTGTGGGATATTTGTCGATGTCGGAGATGACCCACGCTTCGCCTACATTCTCGAAATCTGAGGGCACATGGTCATACCATTTCTCTATGGTATGTCCTCCCCATAGTTTATGGAAGAGTTGCGGTTTGAACTTAAAGGGATAAAGCATAAGGATGTACGATTTACAGATTTACGATGTACGATTTATTTTATGTTACGGATATGTTTCTCCCAGTTCCACGCGGAGGCAAGCACGTCGCGAATAGGCGTTTCCGCTTTCCAGCCAAGCACTTCGTTGGCTTTCTTCGGCGCCGCCCACACTTGCTCGATGTCGCCTTCGCGTCTGCCTACAATGGTGTAAGGAATCTTCACTCCCGTTGCGGCTTCGAACTCATGAATAAGGGTAAGCACACTGAGACCGGTTCCGGTACCGAGGTTGAAGACCTCAACCTGCTCACGGTCACCGGCGTTGAGCATACGCTCCACTGCTTTCACATGGGCTTTGGCAAGATCCACCACATATATATAATCGCGTATGCATGAGCCGTCCGGTGTGTTGTAGTCATTGCCGAATACTTTGAGTTCGGGTCTCAGTCCGGCTGCTGTCTGTGTGATGTAAGGCAGCAGGTTCTGCGGCACACCATTGGGCAACTCGCCGATAAGAGCGGACGGATGAGCGCCTATCGGGTTGAAATAGCGCAGAAGCGTAGCGTGCAGGTGTGTATCCGCGTGCGCCTCGTCGCGGATAATCTCTTCGTTAATCTGCTTGGTATTGCCATAGGGCGAGAGCGCTGTCTGGATAGGTGCTGTCTCATCTACCGGCAGATGGGCTTTGTCCGGCTGGCCGTAAACGGTGCAACTGGACGAGAATACGATATTCTGTACATCGTGCAGTTTCATCACTTCCAGCAGTGTGACAAGGCTGCCAAGGTTGTTGCGATAGTATAGCAACGGTTTCTCTACGGACTCGCCTACCGCTTTGCTGGCGGCAAAATGGATGACACCCACTATATCCGGATATTGCTTGAAGACCGCATCCAGATCTACAAAATTGCCGCAGTCTATATTGGCGAAATCAGGTCTCTTACCCACTATCGATGCAATACCGTCCAACACATCTATCGAGGAATTGGAAAGGTTATCAACGATAGTGACTTTATAGCCCTGCTGCATCAGTTCCACTGTGGTGTGGGAACCGATATAACCGGTACCTCCGGTAACAAGTATTCTACTCATATCTTTATGATGATTTCAGCTTTCAGAATTCATATTTCACATTCAGAATAATTTGGCGGGATATTCGCCGGCAGCGATGAGACGGTTGATTTTCTCCACCACTTGCGGACGGTCCTCTGCATAGGTCACGCCAAACCATCTGGAAGGAGTGTCAAGCACTTTGCAGGTGGCTTTGCCTTCGCCGATAAGCTGGTTGACCAAAGTGGGAATATAGAACTCCGATTTCAGTTCCTGACCGTGTGCCTCAAGGAATTGGCGGAAGGCTTTCTCGCTGTACTCGAAATACTCAGGCGTGAAACCCCACATATTCATGGATACAGGAGTCTCGGGTTTGAGCGGTGTGTCCACACCGTCTTCCGTATAGACAATGGTGCCGTTCTTTTCCTCTATCTTGGTTCGCTCCACTACATCTGTCAGCAGCCCGTTCTCGTCCGTTGCACAGACGCCGCGGCTGACTGAGCCGTTCTCGCTGAGGGTGTTGCATACGCGGTACCCCACCATGCAGTAACGACCGGTGGTGCCTTCTATGGAGCGCAGATAGTCTGCCAGCACTTGGAAAGACTCCTTGCCATAGAAATCATCGGCATTGATGACGGCAAACGGTTCGTGAATCAGGTCACGTCCCATAAGCAGGGCATGGTTGGTGCCCCATGGTTTGGTTCTCTCGGAATTGAAAGTGCATCCTTCCGGCACTTTGTCCACCGACTGGAAGCACAGCTCACAGGTCACTTTGCCTGCATATTTGCTCAGTACAACACGGCGGAAATCATCCTCGAAATCTTTGCGGATGACGAACACAATCTTGCCGAATCCTGCGTGCAGGGCGTCATAGACACTGTAATCCAGAATGGCTTCTCCATTCGGTCCGAGGCCGTCCATCTGTTTCAACCCTCCGTAGCGGCTGCCCATTCCGGCAGCCAGTATAAATAATGTCGGTTTCATATTTGTTGATGTATTATGTGTTATGTTTGTTATCTGATGGGGATTCCCTTTGACTGCTGATGTATGATTTATTCGGTCACAGCTATTTGCTTGCCGCCTATTTTTTTATGGCGCACCCAGAGCCCGTATACCTCGGAGCAGTTACCCGCCGTGATGAACGCCTTGATATGATTATTCCGGATGAATGCCATCAGCGAGGAGAACTCGTCCTGTGTAAGGAGCGACTGGATTTCTACATGCTTCTCTCCGCTGTAACCGCCCTGCACGTCATATAACGAGCAGCCGCGGACAAGGTCTTTCACTATATAGGTGCGGATTCGCTCCGGCTCCGCAGACACAATGCACACACGTTTGCGTTTGTTGAGCGAAGCCGTGAAATAATCTATTGCAAGACCGTTAACCCACGTGCCGAGAAGACCGATGACTACCATGCGGAAATCATTTATCAGAAATGCTGTGCAGCAGATAATCACTCCGCCGATTGCCACCGATGTGCCGATATCGAAATGCAGATATTTGTTCACAATCTTACCTAATATATCGAGTCCTCCGGTGGAAGCGTTGATGCGGAACAGGAAGGCTTGACAGATACTGAGCAGGAGGACGAAACAGATGAGGTCAAACCACACATCCCCCATGCCCAAACCGCCACTCATGACACTGTCACGTACACGCTCCAGTACTTCGCCGGAGCGGCTGAGGATATACGGATTGCCGTTTGTGTCCACCACGGTCTGCCCTGCTTGCAGTTGCGTCAGGATTTCCGGTGCGTCTATCACACGATGGGTCAGGTTGGTGTACGGATAGATGCGGTCCCAGACCTGCGTGAGCGGACCAAGAATCATCGCCGTATAGACGGTCTTGGCGCCAAACTCGTTGCCTATCAGGACAAATGCCAGCAAAAGCAGGAAGGCGTTGATGCCCATCACCCAATAGGAGAAGGTGTCTGCTGTGCCGCCCAAAAGGGTGTTCAGCACGATGGAGAGACCGGAGATAGAACCGACTATCAGGTGGCTCGGCATTAGGAAATAATAGACCGCAGCTGCACCGAGACTCATTCCGGCTGTCATCATCAGCAGCTCTTTCCAGAACTTCGGCGTGCCCAAAGCATGCCAGAAAGTGACCAGCAAATCCCGCCAATACGCAGCAGAGAGATACTGTTTAATGTTGTTTTCCATGGTGTGTGTTAATCATTTTCTTTGACCACCAGTCGTGCTGTCCTCCGCGTGGTCTGGCTGAGCATGATGGTACGTCCGTTTTTGGCGCGGGCAAGAATCTCAGGCGTGGTACCACGTATCGTGAGCAGCGAGAGACGGTCATTATAGGTTACATTGAAATGCACCTGCAGCGCCTCTATGGCGGCAGGCACAAAACGTGTGTTATCCACACATACGGAGATGGTGACAGCTGATGACTGAATCAGCGACACTTTCAGCCTGTGGTGGTGGATAATGTCAAAGATTTCGCTCAGGCTTTCCTCCAAGACGAAGGCAAAGTCTTTTGCGCGCATGGTGATTAGGATTTGGTTTTTCCGCCAGATATATACCGGCACATCAACGGGTCCGATGCCGTCTGCCGAGATACAGGAGCCTTCCGCCTGCGGGTCCCCGAACGGTTTGACATACAGCGGAATATGTTTGTTCTCCAGCGGACGGATGGTCTTGGGATGGATAATCTGTGCACCGGAGTAACTGAGCTCGACAGCGTCCTGATAACGCAGCGAGGGAATGAGCACCGTGTCCGGTTCTATTCTCGGGTCGGCATTCAGTATGCCGGGGACATCCTTCCAGATGGTGACGCTCTCTGCATCCAGATAGTTCCCGAGCAGCGCTGCCGTGTAGTCCGATCCCTCTCTGCCAAGCGTCGTCCGCCTGCCGTCAGCTGTGCCTCCGATGAACCCTTGCGTCACTACTATCAGAGGTCTGGACGGTCTGTCCCAACCGGCACGAATGGCGGCGCAACTGGTGTTGTTGTCTATCTTCGCCTCACGCCATGTGTCGTCCGTGCAAAGCAGTTTGGGCATGTTCCACCACTCTACCGGCAGACCCTTTTTAAGCAAATAAACAGCCACAATCTGTGTGGACATGATTTCGCCGAGCGAGACGACTTGGTCATAGTTCTCGTCATAAGAACGCGTGGGGTCATAGGGTATCTCGCCTTGCAGGCGTATGTCTGTGCCGGGCTGCAAGCCGAGTTCTTTCATGACGGAGACATGATAATCGATGATGTCAACCCATTGTGCCAAAGCTTTGTCCTCTTGCCCGGCAGCCAGTGCCTCCACCACCCGCTCCAAGGCATTGGTGGTCTTACCCATGGCAGAGACGACAACCATGAGACCATCGTTGCGGGAGCCGGCTACAGCAAGGCTGTCTATTGCCAGCCGTACGATTCGCTCCACATTGCGGACGCCGTTAGCGTCCTTTACCGATGCGCCACCGAATTTATATACTTTAGCCATCCCGCTTGCTTTTGTCTTTCGGCTTTCTACTATATATTCGCCATACGAATGGCAGTATATGCACCTTCCACACCTTTGTTGCCCAGTTTGCCTCCGCTGCGGTCCAGAGCCTGCTGCCGGTTCAGCACTGTGAGAACCGAGAAGATAACAGGCACTTTACCCTGTGCATTAAGCATTGCCACACCTTGTGTGACCGACTGGCATACATAGTCGAAATGCGGCGTCTCGCCCTGTATGACACAGCCGATGACGATGACCGCATTCACGCGTTCCTCTCTCATGGTACGTGCGGCTCCGAAAGTCAGTTCCACCGTACCGGGCACATGAACGATGTCGATATTCTCTTCCTGCACTCCGTGCTTGACGAGCGTGTCAACGGCACCCTGCGCCATGGCATAGGTGATTTCGCTGTTCCAGTCTGCCACTATTACAGCATAACGCTGACGTCCGAGAACGACAGCGTCAGGCAATTGGTCGGCATTGTATTTCGACAAATCAGTAGTCATGAAATGTACGATTTACGAATGTACGATATGCTGTTTATTGCGCAATAGCAATGTATTTGTCGATGTCCTGTGCTTCTGCAGAAGCCGGATAATCCGCCTTGATAGCCTTGAATGCCTTCAGTGCTTTTGCATTCTCACCCTCATGCAGATATACGAGACCCGCTTTCTTCAGGCTCATCGGAGCAATGAGTTCGTTTCCGGAGGAGGCTGCTGCCTCGAATGCCTTGGCGGCTTTGCCGTACTCTTGGAGCTCGACATAGGCATCACCCAGTAACTGATGGGCAGCCGGGTCGATGTTTACATCTTCTGCGTCAAACTTCTTGAGATACCGGGCGGCATTCTCATACTCGCCTTTCTCATAATAGCAGATACCGGCATAGAGAGCTGCCAGTTTGCCCTGCTGATAGTGGCTGTACTCGTCTGCAATAGCCTCGAAACCGATACACTCGGCATCGTCGCCCTGCAGCGCCTTGTCGTAATCACCTGCCATGAAATAAACCACAGCCTTGGCATTCTCGTTGCTTGCCTCCAGTGCTTTGGGTTTGATAACATACTGATTGAAAGCAATGACAGCCATTACCACAACAGCGATACCGGCAACACACCAACTGATAAGCGTAGCGTTGTCTTCAATCCATTTACCTGCGCCGGTCAGGGTTTCGTTCACTTCCTCCAGACGCTCGTCTTCTTTTGCAAATTCTTGATTTTTCTTTGCCATAATATTGTTAATTTATTATTTTCAATAATAGTGTTTGTGAAAAAACGTGCAAAGATACAACTTTTTTTTTACATACGCAAGAAATAGCCGTAAAATTATGTTTTTTTGCACAAAAAAAGCACAAAAAAAGCGTCCTCATAACTTTTGCTCGAGAAAACTTCCTGAGAATAGGATTTGAGGCCTGCTTTTTCCTCTGTAATCCGGCTACCTCATCGCTACCGCGGGTTTATACGAATGTAGAATAAACTTGTCGCGGGTCTCGGCGTAGAGTACCGGCACGCCATTAGTGAAGCATTTGCACTCGGTTAGTTGTTTTTTGTTGAGTTTTCCGGTTCCTATTTGTTATGAGGACGCTATATTTACTAATAACTAATTACGAATTAAAAATTACGAATTACAAATTAAAATAAAATCTGAACTCATCAATATCTGTGCCACCCGAGAGTGAGGACAATCCGATGGGTGTCGGCACGCATGTCATATGGGTTGGCAGCTTCGTGCGCAAAGAGGTTGATGCGCTGCCAGCGGTATTGGTACGCCACTTGGAACATCACATATTCTCCGCGATAGCCAATGGCGAAAGAGGCGTTTTGTGACCATTTGGGATGAAGGAAATAGGTATCCTGTCTGTCAAAAACAGGGTCTATGGGTACTACCCTGTCTGCTGAGTTGAACTTGCTCTCAAAGGCATATCCGGCATTGATATACATACCCAAGACA
The DNA here is from genome assembly GCA_017448345.1 of Paludibacteraceae bacterium. Taxonomy (GTDB): domain Bacteria; phylum Bacteroidota; class Bacteroidia; order Bacteroidales; family Paludibacteraceae; genus Colicola. The sequence goes on from JAFSLP010000083.1 coordinate 13,258, forward strand.
GGAATCACCTCAATACCCGTACGGAGCGAGTGGTACGAATCGGCACTCGGCTGGTAGAAATAGTCGTACTGCAAACCTATCATGCCATAAGCGCCTATCTGGAAAGCGACTGACGAAGACAAGTGCAGCGGCATATGGAAAGACTTGTCCCGGTTGGAGCCAGAGGGCGCAGACGAGGAACGGAGAGAGTCCGTCAGCGCGTACAGCGTGCCCGTCGAATAGATGGACAGCCCGCCCAAAGAAGGTGTCTGAATGCCCAGACCAAGACGCAGCCAGCCCGTAGGACGATAAATCAGACCTGCAGCAAAAGCACAGGAGAGCGTCGAATAACGGAGTGTGGTGCTGTTATCATTGTAGAGGAGGTCGCCGCGTTCATTCCTTACATTGAAAGTTTCTTTATACTCCGCCCGTCCTTCCATCGAGGCAGACAGGAGGTGTATTCCCGCTCCTACAAACCACCGGTTGCTGATATTCATCGCCCAGTCGAACGAGAACATATTGCTTGCACCCAGTTCCCATAAATCCAAGGAGTTGGAGGCATTCTTCGGGTTCGTGCAGAAAGGAATGTCCAGCGCCGGCATGATGGAGCCGAGGGAAGCATCCGCCCCACCCTGTGCATATAGCGTGCGGTTGAAACAATTCTTGCGATGGTACGAGAACATGAAATTATTAAAAAGCACTCCTTTCTCCGTCATGTTGAACGCCGGCAATGAGAAGACGACGGACGCGTGCGGACACATGAATGAATGCCGCAAGTCATGCCCGCTCTGTCCTGTCTGCCATGTCTTGTCAATCAGTTCTTCGAAGGTCAGCAACAGCTCCGACCGGCGGTACAGCCCCAGACCTGCCACATTGTCCATGGCAGCCGATGGGTCGCCGCCGATAGCCGTCATCGCTCCGCTCATGCCCACATATCGCGCTGTGCCGGAGATGGATTGCCCGCTCATGCGGGCAAAATCCTGCGACCAAGTAGCAAGAGACCAAGCACCTGCCAGCAAAACTACTATGTAACGGAGTTTCTTCATCGTTTGATTTTGACAGTTACCGTTGTATCTTGAACAGAGATGTATTCTACAGACGGAGCCGTGGAGCCCGCTGAAGCGGCAGGAGCCGGGGAACTCTCCGGACTTGGCTGCACTGCATATTCCTCCTGCTGACGCCCGTCGGGCCAGTAATAGGCATCGTCAAGCGGCGCCCGGGAAGAAGCGCAACCACTCAGCACGAGAGCCGGAAATACTATGTATAGCAACTGTTTCAAATCCGTATCTGTTAAATCTTTCTGAAGCCGATTATTTCACGTACTTCTTCTATGGTTTTCTCTGCCCTTGCGGCAGCCGCATCCGCTCCCTGCCTCATGACGCGCTCCAGATAGGCGTCATCGGAAGAATATGCGAGAATGCGTTCGCGGATGGGTGCAAGAAGTGTATTCGCATCCGCCGCCATCTGCTTTTTCATATCGCCATAGCGGATCTCCATGCGGTTGTAAAGGTCGTTGTAATACTCCGCCGCATCCTTGCCGCAGAGCAGTTCGCAGAGGGTGAAGAGGTTCTGAATCACCTCGGGTTTCTCCTGATTGAGCTGCGTCGGACCTTGGTCGGTCACTGCACGCATGATTTTCTTGGTCACCGTCTTCTCATCGTCGCATAGATAGAGACAGTTGCCTTCCGACTTGCCCATCTTGCCCGTTCCGTCCAGTCCGGGAACCTTGACCGCCTTGTCGGCGAAATGGAAAGACGCCGGTTCCTTGAAATACTCCACGTTATAGATGCGGTTGAAACGGCGTGCAAACAGACGCGCCATCTCCATATTCTGCTCTTGGTCTTTGCCCACAGGCACTTTGTCCGCCTTGTGCATCAGGATATCCGCCGCCATGAGGCAGGGATATGTCAGCAGACCGGCATTCACGTTATCCGGCTGTTTGCGTACTTTCTCCTTGAAGGAAGTGACCCTCTCCAACTCGCCTAAATAGGCGTTCATGTTCAGATAGAGATAGAGCTCCAGCACCTGTTTTACATCCGACTGCACATATATAGGCGCTTTCTCCGGGTCGATGCCACAGGCAAGGTACTCACTCAGAATCGTCTTTACGGAATTGCGGATATTCTCTGGTGTCGGATGCGTGGTCAGCGAATGCCAGTCGGCTATGAAAAACATGCAGTCATACTCGTCCTGCATCTTCACGAAGCTTTTTACCGCTCCGAAATAGTTGCCCAGATGGAGGTTTCCGGTCGGGCGTATGCCGCTAATGACTCTTTCCATGAAAGAAATTTATATTATGATTATGGATTATATTTCTATCGGCAGCTGGCGATAGATGGGTTGTGCAAGAGTGGTAAGCGTAGTTGTGTCCGCTACGCCGGGAACGACTTGTATCTTGGTGTTGAGCAGGTTGAGCAGGTGCTCGTTGTCATGGGCATATACCTTGATCAGCAATCCGAACTCGCCCAAGGTGTACTGCGCCTCTACCACCTCCGGTATCTGCTCCAGTGCCGTAATCACTTGGTTATACATCGACGCCTTCTCCATCTTGATACCGATATATACGCAGAGCTGGTAGCCCAGCATCTTCGGCTGCACATGGTAACTGGAGCCGGTGATAACACCATTATCGAACATCTTCTGCACACGCTGATGGACTGCAGCACGGCTCACACCGCATTGGTCTGCTACGTCTTTGAACGGAATACGCGCACTCTGGGTGATAATCTTCAGGATTTTACGGTCCAACTCATCAATTTTTTCCATTATTTTAGTAAAATGTTTGAATTTTGCTGCAAAGGTACAACTTTTTTTGCATATATGCAAGAATTTTTGTAATTTTGCAGCGATTTTTGTTACATTATGACAATAGACGAGTATATTTCCGGTCACACCACCCCCGAAAACGAGGCATTGTCCCGTATTACGCACGACACGCACGTACATATATTGAACCCGCACATGCTGAGCGGGCACGTACAGGGGCGCGCGTTGAGTATGTTCAGCCATATGATTCATCCCCGTCAGATTCTTGAATTGGGCACCTTCACCGGCTACAGCGCGCTGTGTCTGGCTGAAGGGCTGCAGGACGGCGGCAGGCTGGTGACCATAGAGCATAACGACGAGCTGGAAGACACCATCCGACGCAACTTCTCCCGTTCGTCTCTGGCTGAGCGCATCGAACTCCGTATCGGAGACTGCAAAACCGTTCTCGGTGAGTTGATACAAGCCGGCGAACGCTTTGAACTGGTGTTCATCGACGCCGACAAACGGGAGTACTGCACCTATCTGGAGCTGGTCGAGCCGCTGGTGCCGACGGGCGGGTTTATCCTTGCAGACAACACCCTCTGGGACGGACATATCATTGATCCGGCGTATGACAAAGACAAACAGACCATCGGGCTGCGGGCGTTTAACGAACAGCTTGCCGCTGACAATCGCTTCGAGCAGGTGATTCTCCCTCTCAGGGACGGTTTGACGCTGATCCGGAAAATAAAATAGCGGAAATATTTGCACAAATGCAAAAAAAATAGTACCTTTGCAGCGAATTATGACTTTATCGTAAATAACACACAAAAAATATATGGAAAGAAGAGTACGTGTACGTTTTGCGCCCAGTCCTACCGGCGCATTGCACATCGGCGGTGTCCGGACCGCATTGTATAACTATCTTTTTGCGCGTCAGCACGGCGGAGACATGCTGCTTCGTATCGAAGATACGGATTCTACCCGTTTCGTTCCCGGCGCAGAGGAGTATATCTTGGAAGCCCTTGACTGGCTGGGCATCGGCATTGATGAAGGCCTGAGAATGAGTCAAAAGTCAAAAGTCGAAGGTCAAAAGACAATAGAAGCCGTTGGCTCTCATGGTCCCTACCGCCAGTCCGAGCGACGTGAGATCTATCACCGGTACGTGAAACAGCTCCTCGATTCAGGGCATGCCTATATCGCTTTTGACACGCCGGAGGAGCTGGATGCCAAGCGCGCGGAGATACCTAATTTCCAGTATGATGCACGGACGCGTATGCAGATGCGCAACTCGCTCACGATGGCAGCCGATGAGGTACAGCAACTGCTGGACAAAGGCGAGAAATATGTGGTTCGCTTCAAGGTGGAGCCGGATGAGGATGTGCATGTGCATGACCTCATTCGCGGCGAGGTGGTCATCAACTCCAATATCCTTGACGACAAAGTGCTTTATAAATCCGCCGACGACCTGCCTACCTATCATCTGGCAAATATCGTCGATGACCATCTGATGGAGATCAGCCATGTCATCCGCGGTGAGGAATGGTTACCCTCCGCCCCACTCCATGTGCTGCTTTACAGGGCTTTCGGCTGGGAGGACACCATGCCGCATTTTGCACACCTGCCGCTGCTGCTCAAGCCCGATGGAAACGGCAAACTCTCCAAACGTGACGGCGACCGTCTCGGTTTCCCTGTATTCCCGCTGGAGTTCCACAACGAGAAAGACGGTACCGTCTCGTCCGGTTACCGCGAGAGCGGCTATCTGCCGGAAGCGGTCATCAATTTCCTTGCGCTGCTCGGCTGGCACGGTTCCGGCGATCAGGAGATGTACACCATGGACGAACTGATCAAGGACTTCAGTCTTGACCGCGTGTCCAAATCCGGAGCCAAGTTCGACTACGAGAAAGGCAAATGGTTCAACCACCAATACCTCCAGCTCCGCTCCAACGAAGAGCTGGCTGCGATGTTCTTGCCGGTTCTGAAAGAAAAACTCTCAACTTTCAACTTTCAACCAGACGACTTCTCTCAACTCTCAACTCTAAACTCTAAACTGCCGACTATCGTCGGCTTGGTCAAGGACCGTGTGAATTTTGTTCCCGAACTATGGGAGCAGGCGGACTTCTTCTTCGTAGCGCCTACCGGGTATGACGAGAAATCCCTCAAGAAACGCTGGAAAGAGGACTCCCCGAAACACATGCAGGAACTCCTCGCCCTCCTCGAAACCGTCAGCGAAGACGACTGGCATAAAAATGAACAAATAGTAAATGACCAAATGGTAAATACACATTGGCATTTGGACGACGTGGTTATGCCGTGGATTGCAGAGAAAGAATACGGTGTGGGCATCGTCATGAACGCCTTCCGTATCTGCCTTGTCGGGGCTGCACGCGGTCCGCATATCTGGAATATCACAGACGTGCTGGGCAAGGACGAAACCCTCCGGCGTGTCCGCACGGCTCTCCAAAACATCCGATAAATTAAAACGACCCGCAAAGGTCGTTTTTTTTGACGTCTGTTTGTCAGTCGTCACTCAATCACAGGCTCTCGGGCCAGACAACGGAGTGCGTCTCCTCTTTGTAGTTCTCAAACGCTTTCCCTGTCATCCAACCACGGAAGGAGTGGTACTTGAAATTCGCCGCCTTGCGTGCCTCGCGGTAAGCCTCTTGGTCCTGCGTCATGTGCGTCAGGTCCTGTGCGCGTTCGCGTGCCGCCTGCTGGCAGGTCTTGAACTTGGTGTGCAGAGCCATCTCCTTGGCGGTCGGAGGAGTGCTGCGCGTGGCGGGGTTGCCGAGATACAGACGGTTATGGAAAGCGGAGTTCTTGAGGTGTTTGGCAAGAGCCTGCTGCTTGCATGGTTCTTTCTTGCTCTTTTTGATTAATGCGCCGGATACTGACTCAATGGCGCCTACATACGTTACTTTTGCCATAGTTTTAATGATGGTTTGATGAAATGATGAATTAATAAAATGATAGAGACCAGCACAACTATTATTGCAAAGACGGTGCAATACTTGTAGAAGGCTGGCACGTAAGGAACCTCTATCGTCTCTGACTGCGTGACGGTCTGCGTGATGGTGTCCGTACGGACTGTCTCTTGCTTCCGCCATCGTGTATGCCAACGCTCAATATAGAGCGTGTCCACCCCACTCCGTCCCTCTTCCTGTAAGAGAGAGTTTTTTGCAGTGCGGTAGGTGAATGAGACACTATCATGCTGATAGACACTATCGCATTGGAAATGAGAGGATAGTTGCTGACGGTTGTCAGTCGAGGTCAAGTTGCGCGCCGCCGAACAGGCAGGCAAGAGCATGATCACTGCTGCAATGCTCGGTATAGAAACGGTCCGGAGTAGTGATTTCAATGTAGTGTTCATCTTCTGGGTGTTTTTGGAGTTTGGCAATCAGGTCCTGTTCGGAAGTCCGTGAATGGAAGAGCGCTGTGCCGGAGAGTTGCCCGACAAGGATGCAACCGGCGGTGTCTTTGACCGTGTTGCCCGCATGGATACGGATGCCCTCGAAGCCCGGGACATAGTTCACAAGCGGGAGCACGCGACCGAAATGCGGGGATTGGGTCAGCGTCAGTTTGTACCACCCGAGAGGGATGGCACCTTTGGGATGGGAAGCGTTAGGGACAGTGGGTGGTTCCAGCGTGCCGCAAAAGGGCTTGCCCCCGATGAGAAGGATGCCCGTTGTTTCGTTGGGCGTGGCGTTGGTTCTAATCAATGATAATAACATGGTGTTGATTATTTTAGAAAAAAACATATAAAACCCTGCTTTACCGTCCGTAGCACTACCGTGCCCACAAGTATTTGCACAGCCGTACTAACTATAAACAAGTTTATGATAGTCCGTCCGCACAAACACTTGCCTCTATTGAGGACGGACGGCAAAGCAGACATAAACACAAAAAAAAGAAATGGACGAAGCTTATTCTTTGTAGCGATAGCGGTAGTCAATCCCTATAAGACTGCCGACAAAGGTGAGTATCTCGCCGAAGGCGACAAGGACGGAGGAGTCGATGATGCCGACGGGAGGGAGCGCAAAGGCGGCGGTGAGCAATGCGCACCCGAAGATGCACATTGCAATTGCCGCAAGGAGTTGAAGACGCTTCATGGGGTTAAGCACTGAGTTTGGCGTATTCCTGCGCGAATGCGTAACCATATAAGGTGTAGTACTTCTTCTGCGCTTTGAAGGCTGCTTCGAGGGTGGCTTTCTGCTCGGGGTTTGCAAGGGCAGTCATGGCGTTGGCGCGTGCCGTCTTGAACTTAGCTTGCGCGGCGAGTTGGTTCTCTGTGGGCTCCTTGGTGGAAGGATTACAGATCTTGCCGGAAAAGACTTTGCCGTTCTTACGGAAGAAATACATGTCAGAGTGTCCGCATACTTTGCCGGACATGGACTCGATAAGTCCCATAGGTTTAATTCTACTCATACTTGTTAAGTTGTTAAAGAGTTAAAGAGTTAAAATGGTCGCTTGCGCGACGTTATACAGTTAGTTGATTCCGGAATAATCGTTTGAGCTCAGCGAAATTCGAAATCGAGTGCAAAGATACGACAAGGGGGAAAAGAGGTGGAGGTCTTGGTAGGATATTCATAAATAACGAACTTCATTTATAAAAATCAGAGGACATCTATGTCGTATTTCTCGCACAAATAGCGTACTGCTTTAGGTGGCAGTTGCTTCTGTCTGAGAGTAACCCCCATTGCCTTAAGTGCAGCTCTATCCGTTATAAGCCAACGGCGGAAGGTCTGGGAAGAAACGCCTGCTGCGTTTGCCAGCTCGTATTTGTACATGGATTTATATTTCATACTAATTATTTTTGAGCGGTCGATAGTATAGACCTGAAATTAACGAAGAAAACATATTCATGTCCGCATCCAATGCGGACGCAATAGACAAAGTAAGGAACAGGCATCAAGTGGTGGATCCCTTGCACGCACACAAGGGCACAAAGAAAGAGGCGAAGCACCGTCAAAGTGCTCCGCCTCCCGGAGATGTAGCCCGAAAGCTGTTATTTATTTCTCAGACACTCTCTTTCCCGTCACATCATACATCTCGCCGTTAGGACGGACGATGTACAGGTGCTCGTTAATGAGGAGTTTCTGCACGCTTTCGACTTTCGACTTTTGACTTTCGACTTCCTCCACGCCTTCTGCGGCATTGAGCTGTATCACATACGGTTCCCACGGGGTGCCGATATGGTTGTCGGAGACGAAAGTGAGGGTCTTGTCTATGACAATCTCTTCACCGTTGATGACGGTACGGAGCTCCATCGGCTGGCCTGCACCGTCGCCGGCAATGACGAGGTAATAGAGGCTGTCGGTATGCGCCCGGACGGCACCGCGGCACTCACCGCCGATATATGCCGCTATCTCGCAGGTATCCACTACCGCCTCGCCGTCCATCAGACGGATCGTCATCGTCATGTTGCTCGGGTATGCCATATACACTTTTTGGCTTTCGACTTTCGACTTTCGACTAATTGCTTTTGACTTTCGACTTTCGACTTTCGACTGGGATCGGTAGAGGTCCGGATAACTGAAGGACTTAGCCGTGCTGTCGGTGCTGTAATAGAGGTAGCCGTGGCCCGGTTCGAGCGCGGTGAGCGTGCCTTCCCAGCCGTAGATGTCATAGACGGAAACGCCTGTCTGCGACTTGATGATGTCGCCCCACTTGGGCTGCACGCCCGCAAGGGCTTCGTCCACCGTCATGGTTGACAGCGGCGTATAAGGCAGCCAGTTCCAGCCGTGCTCTATCATAACGCCCATCGAGTCGGAAGGCAGCCGCTTGCCGCTAACGGAGAGCTGCGGGTCGAGGGTGGCGGAAGCCGTCTTGGTCGTCCGCTGGATACGCAGTTTGTACATCCGGTTCACCGCGAGCTTGAGCGGACCGTTGAAGGTCGAGCCGGAGCTCTGGCTGAAGGTCTCCTGATCCTTGACAAGCACGTTCCAGCCCTTGTATTGGGGCGTGAAGACGAGGTCGCAGTACTCCGACGGCGGCTCTACGCCGAAGGCGATCCAGTTCCAGTTCTCGTGTACCGGAATGAGTTGCTCCACGCGGTCGGACTTGGTCCAGATAGCCGGTGTGTTGAAGTTACCGATCATCGTGTCCTGACGGTATATGAGCGTCGTCCTTAGTCCTTGATCACCCGGTACTTGTATATTCGCATCGGTATAGGCGATGCCTTTGGAG
>JAFSLP010000084.1 GCA_017448345.1 Paludibacteraceae bacterium
CATTGCCAATTTTCTGTGCAATACGTTTGCTGCATTGGCTGCATACTGCTATTTTCCGAAGAAACCATCTCTAAATCTGGAATTTGAACAGTCGAATCAACTTTGTCTCTTCTAAGAAAATTATATCGAATTCACGTTAATTAACAATATTGTTTAACTAATTTTAAATTATTTGATTATGAGAAAAAAAATCTCTACATTTCTACTCGTCCTCGCGGCAAGCGTGGGAATGATGAATGCTGCTATGGAGGGTAAACTACCCGGCGCATTTACCGTTGATGAGGAAGGCACGCGAGTGTATTTTTCGAAAGGTAACTTGCAGTATAACAGCAATAATCAGCGATGGCAGTTTGCTGCCGAGCAGTACGGTTACGTAGGAAATGCAGCGGGAAACACCTCCGTAAATGAAACCGGTATTGCGGACAACAGCGGTATTGTGGATTTGTTCTGCTGGGTAGGCGCATCGTCCGGTTTTACAGGTCTGGCACAGTATGGTATTACCTCCTCTTCGGATTACAGCGGCTATGGCAGCGCTGACGAACCCCTCAAGAGCGACTGGGGCACGACAATGGGCACAGACTGGCGCACGCTGACAGTTGACGAGTGGGATTATATCATTACCACAAATACACCGGGTTCTTCTGCCAATGGTGTCGCTACGCCCTGTTATACAATGGCAAAGATTCTTACGGACGGTGACGGTACGGAAGGCAAGGATAAGAACATCTGCGGTGTCATTCTCTTTCCGGATGATTTCAATGATGGCGGAAATGCTGTCTCGGGAGTAACATGGGGCGCTATTAACGATAAAAGTGATTGGAGCACGCAATGCACCACCGAAGGCTGGAATACATTAGAGAATATGGGTTGTGTATTCTTGCCCGATGCAGGTTACTTCCGCTGGGGCACGTCTATGCAACCCGGATGCAGTTATTGGTCGTCGTCGCTTTACCCGGGGGTCCCCTCTTTTGCATTCTGCGTGGATATCGGTTCTAAAGATGTAGAGATTTCTGCCAACAATCGGTTCGTGGGGTTTTTCGTCCGTTTGGTAACTTCCGGTATCCAAACCGTAGAAAACTGGGCGGATACAGAAGATTTAACGGATTCTGATGATGCCAGATGGACCGGTTCGACGGGTGTTGTTGACGAAGGCGAAACCGTAAAGTTCGGTGAACTGTATATCACATCAGGAACAGATGAGAACCGTCAGCAACTGACGATTATGGAGAATGCGACACTTGAAGTAGCTCATCTCACCATGAACGACTATGCACAAATTATCGTAGAGGAAGGCGGTAAACTCATCGTCACCGGCGAGCAAGGTATCGACGCTACTTCTGTTGACAATATCTTACTGAAGACCTCCGGGACCGCGCAGGCTGCGCTTCTCTTCAATCCGGAAGTGACCACCAACTGCCACCCAGACGCAAGATTGGTACTGCGGTCCCAGTCATTCAAAAACGACAGCAAGTGGTTTTATCAGCGTTTCGGGGTACCGATGTACAACAGCGATGTAACCGTCAAACCGCTGAACGAAGGAACTGTACGCAGTTTCATCAAGCAATGGGACTATGCAGCCGATGACTGGAGCAACTGGACAGAAATCACCGGCGGTCATACATTCACCGATGCTGTACCATTCCGGGGATATATGCTTGGCTCTGACAATGCAAAGAACGCACCTATGACCTATGAGTTCGCCGGTCAACTGGTGGGGAACGAGAATGCCAACCTCCATTTCTACTACGGCTGGAACTTTTTCGCCAACTCATATGCCGCTCCGATAGCTATCAAAGATTTCATCAATACGGTCCAGAACACGGCTGGCAGCGATGATATTCAGGCTACTGTCTATCTCTATCAGAATTTGGGCGATGACACGTACACTTGGCAGCCTGTCAACCTGAGCAATGCCGGGACCACAAAGATAATTGGTTCGAGTGTGAACGGACCTATCGTGGAAACGTATCCGTCGGAGATTAAACCGATGCAGGCGTTCCTCATGCAGCTGCGTGCAGCAGGCAAGACATTTGACCAGACAATCAACTATAAGGACGATGTTTACAACCCTGCCATGGGAATCGATCCGAATAACGCTCCTGCACGGAACATGCAGAGCAGCAACAAGATGAATATGGCTGTATGTTATGCCGATGGATATGACAATATATCCTTTATCGAGAGTAGTCAGTTCTCCGAGGAGTTCGATAACGGCTACGATGCCGTCAAGTACATGAATACCAACAGCGTCAAACTCTATGCGATGAATAACGAAGAGCCGATGGCTATAGTAGCAACGGACAATGTGGACGGTACATTCATCGGTATCGACGCTCCGAAGGCAGGCAACTATACAATGTATTTCTATGGCATCAACGGTATGGAATACATGCTTGTCGATATGCAGACAGGTGATGTGATGAAGGCGGAAGAAGGAGCCCGATATGATTTCTTTGCCGAAGAAGGCCGCAATGACCATCGCTTCCAAATTGTTGGCGTAAACAAGATACCCACTGCTATTGAGCAAACAGAGGCTGGCAAGAGCATGAAGGGTATCTATACCGTCACAGGTCAGTATCTCGGCGAGGATTTCAATGTGTTGCCGAAGGGATTGTATATTGTTAACGGCGTAAAAATCATTAAGTAAGATGAAAAAAGTATATAGTAATCCCATATCGGAAATCCAAGAGGTGCATACCGGACACCTCTTGAGCGGTTCCGGGCTTCCGGGAGAGAATCAACAACACGATGGCAATCCGCCGTATATGCCCCAAAAACGTAATGTGTTTTAATATAATTGTTTAATATAACCACAACATACAATGAAAAAGATTCTTTTATCGGTCTTGATGTTTGTATCAAGCATAGGCATGTTTGCTGTTAACTACACCAACAAAGTGACCATCGCCATGTCGGATGGCACGTATTTCCCAAACCTTGTTATCGGCGAGAGCGATGATGCCGGGTTTGCCGGAGGGGTACTGGTAAACGGTTATTTCGGTCTCGTGCAGGATTTGGCTTCTACTCCTCTTTCCGTGTACGCGTATTATCAGGACGAGGCATATGAGAACCTTGTCTTGGATGATTTTACCAATGTCCCGATGGGTATCAAAACCACCAACTCCACCGGATATTCGCTTTATTTCGCGGGGTTGACAGGGTCGTTCACCATCTATGATACGAAAGAGCAGGTAACGATTGATTGCACGGAAACTTATCATTTCACCATAGATGATGCAGAGAAAAACAGCATCATTAACGACCGCTTTGTCATCAACTACAAAGACCAACACGAAGGCATTGGAGAAGTACCAAGTGACCAAGTACAAAGTACCAAACTCCTCCGCGGCGGCGTGCTCTATATAGAGCGCAACGGCAAGACCTATACCGTAACCGGCGCAGAGGTCAAGTAAGCCCCCACCCCCCCTCTGTAAGGGGGAGAAGGATTCGCTAAAGGTATAGCAACCCTATACGACAAGCAGGTGAGCGTTTTTCGCCCACCTGCTGTTGTCTTCTGTTGTATTCAAATGATAGGTGCGTCTAAGTGGCAAGTAATAGGCAAGTAATAGGCAAGTAAGGGTTAACTCGTACTCATTTTTGAAAAGACCGCTTTCCCTAAAAATGTTTACAATCATCCTGAACTCGTTGACAGCG
>JAFSLP010000085.1 GCA_017448345.1 Paludibacteraceae bacterium
ACTATCCTCGTATATGCGTCAAAACTCCGTTTTAACGGTAAATACTCGGATGTGCTCGCTCTCCCCACAAATTAAAATTTGCGGGGACCCCCAAGGAGCTTTCTCCGCAACCCTACGAGTATAAAGCACTCAAAGACCGCCAAGTGGGCACATAAAAAACATTGTCAAATCAAATCGTCGCACGAGTAATATTTTTATAAGATGATATATAACAATAGTTTATAAATACAATAATTGATTTTAAGTGGACACTAATGATTGAAATTATGTTTTGCAACATTTTTAAGGCAGTTTTTTAAGAATCGGCTATACCTTGTTATTATTCGTGCGCGTAAAGGGGTGCAAAATTTGCATGTTTCGAAGAAAAATATTAACTTTGCACGCTTTTTCGGTCGAAAATATTTGTGAAATATGTGGAAATGCTTAAAGATAGTACATTTTGCAAACCCGACTTTACAAAAAGCAACATTCAAGAAAATACCAAGTAGAATACGGCAAGAAATGATGCTAACGCATAATGAAAATATACAACAATTAGCCCGGCAATGGAACCAGTTATCGGTTCATTCGTTCGAGCAGTTGGCTGATTTTGTCCGCGACACTCATCATGTTGCGCAAGGCATCGCGAGCCGTGCAATCAATCGGTCTGTGACCTTGCGTAACTGGTTAATCGGCTATTATATAGTCGAATTTGAGCAAAAAGGAGAAGATAGAGCCAAGTACGGAGATCAACTTCTGGAACGTTTGGCGGAGAGAGTAAATACAGAAGGTATAAATATTACCACATTAAAATATTCCCGCTTATTTTATCAATACTATCCGTACATAGCAGATTCTTTGCAGATTGAGAAAAGTGCGACAGCGTCGCACCAATTGGGTACGAAAAGTGCGACAGTGTCGCACCCATCGGCAAAATCTGCGACAGCGTTGCAGAAATTCACCACACCGGCTGATAAGTTGGTTAACAGTTTGTCCTTTTCGCATATACGGGAGATTATGACGCAGTCTGATCCGTTGGCTCGTTTCTTCTATGAGACAGAAAGTATCCGAGGCGGATGGTCGGTGCGCGAGTTGCGCCGTCAGATAGCAACAAATCTGTATTTCCGTGCCGGCGTGAGCGGTGATCCGGAAAAACTATTGTCACTTATAGAGCCGGAGAAAACCACACCGGAGATGGTGGTGCGCGATCCTCTCTCATTGGAGTTTCTGGGTCTTAAAATGCACGAAGTGGTATCTGAGTCGGTGTTGGAAGAAGCCTTGATTAGCCATCTGCAGGAGTTTCTGTTGGAACTGGGTTCCGGCTTTTGCTTTGAAGCGCGGCAGAAACGAATCGTGATAGACGGGAACTACTATTTTGCCGATCTGGTGTTTTATCATCGTTATCTGCATTGTAGTGTTATAGTAGAGTTGAAGAATGATGCCTTCAAGCATGAATACATGGGGCAGCTGAATGCTTATGTGGCATATTACAAAGCCAATGAAATGCGCGATGGAGATAATCCTCCTGTTGGAATATTGCTATGCACACAGAAAGGCGAACAGATGGTTGAGTATGCAACGGCAGGTATGGATGAAAACCTGTTTGTAAGTACCTACCAATTACAACTGCCGGATAAGTCCACGCTTGAACATTTTCTGTCAAAACAAACAGAAAAATGCTAATTATATATAGAAAACCGATAAACAGAGAGAATATAAAGGAATGAAAAATACGGACTCTAATATAGCAAACGAAATAACTACAGCACCGCAAAAAGAAGCACTGCTGTCCGAAATTCGTAGTGTGCTCAATGCTGCCAAGCATAATATTGTCCGTGAGGTTAATTCGCAAATAGTGCATGCCTATTGGCAGATTGGTAAATATATAGTAGAATACGAACAAGGGGGTGCGCAACGGGCTGAATATGACAAAAATTTAATAAACGACTTGGCGCAACAACTTCAAAGTGAATTTGGAACAGGCTTTAACGCAACGAATTTACGGTATATGCGCCAGTTTTACCAAGTGTTCCCAATTTATCACACAGTGTGTGACAAATTAAATTGGTCGCATATACGTTTGATTATCACGTGTTTTATAATATATTGGCGCGGTGCTATGTACTGATTGATTTGAAAGCTGATAGACTGACGCATCAAGACTTAGGTCAAATGCAGATGTATGTCAATTATTATACACGTGAATTGATGAATCCGGGGGATAATCCTCCTATTGGCATTGTTTTGTGTGCAGACAAGAATGATTCTGTGGTAGAATATACTTTGCCGGAGGGAGAAAATCAGATTTATGCGGCAAAATATATGACATACATGCCAAGCAAGGAAGAATTAAAGCAACTAATATCGCAATAGTGCAAAATATAAAATAAAGAATATAAAGGTATGAAAAAGATGAGTATAAAAGATAATGCGGGACGTATGAGTACGAATTACCCCTTACTTGACTCTTACTTGACCCTTACTTGCCCCTTACACGCCTATAGGAGCATAGTCTATTTCTTTGCCGTTTTCGCCATGCTCCTTTTGGGAGGAAGGAACACACAGGCGTGGGCTACTTTGACCGGAAAAACAGCGGTAGGTTCAGGTAAAGGTACTGCTACAGTGCAATTATATACGTATAAACTATTCGGATCAGATACAAAAGATGCAGAAAAAAGTTCTACTAGTACTACTGTGGTGGAAGTATCGGGTTCTACTAGTAGAACACATTATCGGTATTGTAAATTTTCACAAAGTGCATCTACGGGATACACATTTGCTGGCTGGTACACAAGCATTAATTGTACGGGTTCCGTTTCTAAATCTGATGCTTCATTTGAAACGAGTTATTTAGGAAATGGAAATAGGACAGATGCATATTATGCCAAATTCACGCCGAATAAATATACCGTAAAATTCGATGCGAATGGCGGAAGCGGTTCAATGAGTAATATGTCATTTACTTACGATGTGGCTCAGAATCTCACTACGAACGCTTTCACTAAAACGGGTTACACCTTTAGCGGATGGAATACGAAGGCAAACGGAACGGGAACGGTTTACGCGGATGGTGCTAATGTGAGCAATTTAACCTCCACGAATAATGGCACAGTAACGCTTTATGCTCAATGGACGGCAAATACTTATTACGTGGCTTTTAACGGAAATGGCAGTACAAGCGGCAGCATGAGCAATCAGACGTTTACTTATGATGCAACTGCACAACTATCTGCGTTTTCAAGTATAAAGCGTGAATATATTGTCACATTTGATGCAAATGGTGGTAGTAAGACTGCAAGCGCTACAGCAACATATAGTTTTGTAAAATGGAACACGAAGGCGGATGGAACGGGAACGGATTATGCGAACCAAGCATCCGTAAAGAATCTTGCTACTTCCGGTACATTCAATCTCTATGCGCAATGGAGCAGCGGTTCGGTTACGTTGCCTAATGCGACGAAACCGGGTGGCGTAATAGAAGGCTGGTATAATGGTTCAACCAAAGTGGGGGTTCCGGATGACAGTTTTACTCCAGCAGCAAATACCACTCTTACCGCCCATTGGATAGACCAATATCCGTTCACTATGTCGGGCGATGATTATGAATTGTTTGTCGGCGATACTAAAGAGAACGCCTACACATTCACCTATGCCGAGAATCCGGAAGTGCATATCAGTCCTTCTGGAATCATTAGTTACGCAAACGGAACTATCACTGCATTGTCTGAGGGTACGGCTACTATTTATTTCACACAAGCAAATACGAGTTCGATTCAAGCAGGCGAGTCTGACCATTGGACGGTAAAAGTAAGCCGCGTGGCAAATACATTGGCACTGGCGACTGATGCAGAGACGAAATATGTAGGCGAGGAAGTTACCGGCGTTCTTGATTTAACGACTAAAAACAGCGATGCCACCATTGAGACAAGCAGTACGGATGCGACGATTGCCTATTATGATGTAGCCCAAAACAAGATTGTTATTCCGAACAGCGGAGCCAAGTCGTTTAACTCAACTGAGGTGACGATTAAGATCTGGCAGGCGCAAAATGTCCAATACACTGCTTCAGGCGAGAAGACATTCACGCTGACGGTTAACAAGCGTACACCTTTGTTTAGTGTGAACAAAACTTCTTTGGAACTGGAGCAAACGGCTACATTGACTATGAACAATGTCGATGGAGCCAGTGTGTCTATCGATAAGGAAGGGGTTATCTCTTACGCAAATGGAACCATCACCGGCATCGGTTTGGGCACAGCCACATTAACCGTAACCCAAGCAGAGACAAAGGCACTGAATGCAAACCAACAATCATTCACGTTTACGATAGGCAAAAAAACGCCAACTCTGACGGTGAAGATGGATGGTGTTGCCCGTACATCCATGTCTGTTAACAGAGGAACCACTGTTTCTGTGACATTCGAAAAAACGTCCGACGCAGAAGTTGTAGTGACTCCTGTCAGCGGTTCACAATATGCATCGTATGTGAATGGAGTGATGACAGCCGGAGTAGCCGGTACTGCAACCTACCGCGCCTCATTAGCAGAAACAGCAACCAACAAGAGTGCATCTGTCGATTTTACTTTGGAAGTGACAACAGGCAATACCCACTTGCCAATTTCTATCACATCCCAAGCAGCATACAATGCGCTTAAATCCGGTTCGAGCGGAGATAATGAATGGAAAGGCGACGAAGGCTTCTGCGTGGGAGGTTATAATGGTTGGTTGGAAGGTGTAGCTAACTGGGATGACAAATATGTGACATTTAAGTTCGAAGGTGTGCCGGATGAACTGACATTTGACTACAAATTTATTTATCGTGATAATATATTGAACAAAATGACGGCAACTCCTCCGGGTGGCTCCACTGTTGAAGGACAGTTATATTTTATCTATGTGGATGAGAGTGCAGATGGCTCTACTTGGTCAGCCGTAATGAATGACCAGAGTATCGACAAAGATAATTGGAAATCCTTCGCAAAGTCTCTGAAAAAAACAACGCGGTATATCCGCTTCCACCTACATGCGAATTATGGTGCATTGTTCAAAAACATCAAGGTCTCGGAATTGAAATATGTAGAAGATCCGGATCCATCCACTATTGATTTTGGCTCTGCAACAATCAATTCCGGAGAGGTTAGCCAAACATCACTTATAAATTGGTGTAATATTGCTCCGTTGAGTGTCACATGCGACAACCCGCGTTTTACGGTGACACCGGTAAGTTTTGGTAATTTTGATACATATGCTACACAAACACTGACGGTAAAATATACCCATACCGATGAAGCAGGTACCAATGAGGGAGACATTACTATTTCCAATGGTGATGCCACCTACACCAAGACAATTCATGTGAAGGCAATCACTACCAAGCGACCGCAGACAATTACGTGGAATACGGAGTTGGCAGCTACCGGATTTGCTATGAATGTGGGTGAGCAATATCCGGACGAGACAATTACAACAATAGCCACAGCGACCAGCAAAGGCGAAGTAACGTTCACCTCCGATAATTCCGATATCATCGAGGTAATAGATGATACTAAATTATTGGCAAAAGGAACCGGTAAAGTCAATATTACCGCTATTCAAGCAGGCGATAATGAATATCAAAAGGTGAGTGACACAAAAGAGTTTACGGTGACGCAATTACTGAAACAATCTATCACATGGGAGCAAAACTTGTATGGTTTGCTTACAACGAGCGATCCGTTAACACTGACGGCTACTGCTACAAGCGGCGGTAACATCACTTATGCCTCGGCGAATGAAAATGTAGTCAAAGTGGAAGGCAATGTGCTGACGGTAGTCGGCGAAGGCGAGACCTACATCACTGCCACCCAAGCAGGCGGAACTATCGGCGGTTCGGAGTGGCTGGCTGTTTCCCAAGACAACTACGTTATTGTACGCAACCCTAACTCCCAGTGTAATGGTATGGCATTGTCGCAAGGTTCGCTGACACTGAACAATAATGTGCGTGAATTTGCATTAACAGGTATTCCTCAGACGCTGACATTTACAGCAAAACATGGAGAGAAATCTGCATTGTGGGGCACGGCACCGAGTTATGCACCTTTGATTGTGGAACAATATGCCTTTAAAAACAACCAATGGGATTGGTTCGAGGTATACAATAAAGTAACGGGTACCGGTAATACAGCATCAGGAAATATATCACTTGATGAATCTGCTACAAAAATACGAATCTCAACAATCGAGTCCGGTACAGATTATACGGTTAGCAATATCCGTGTGACACGCAAGAAATTTATGCGCTCGGATGTGAAATCCATAGACGAGAATGTAGAAAGCAATGCTGCATGGCAAGCGACCATCACGATCAGCCATTCCAATATAGACCTGATGACTGTGACGACCAAGAAAGGCTTACTGGCATTAAGTACATCTACTTTAGGTGAAGGATGCGGTGATTTCGGCGATGATGCATTTACGGTAAGTTACACCCCGATGGACAAGAACGTGGACTATAAAGATACAATTGTCATCACTGACGGCAAAGCAGAGCCCTCCATTATAGAGATTCCCGTTCGCTTACATTCGGTAGGTTTGAATCAGACGATAAATATAAATGAATTCGATGTGCCAGAAACAGCATTGACAACAGACTTAATCGGTCCGTTTACAGCAACAGCAACCAGCGAGTTGCCAGTAACTTATGCTGTTTCCGATGAGAATATCGCACGAATAATAGATGGCAATAAAGTAGAGTTCCTTTCTTACGGAACTGTAGATATTATTGCCAAGCAAGAAGGAAACGGTAAATTCAATCCTGCACAAGAGATTCACAAAACCATAGAAGTCAGCAAGGCAGAGCCGGCATTCATAACCTATCCGACAGGAACTTCGGTTCCTTACTTGGGAACATTAAGCGGAAGTGTATTATCCGGCGGATCGCTCACGGTAACATTACGCGGCGAGGCTAATACCGAGGTAGAGGGAACCTTTACATGGAAGTATCCCGACACTCAGATTACAGAAAGTGCGGGCAACCACTCCTATCCTGTGATTTTTACTCCTTCGGATACCAAGATGTATTTGTCCAAAGAAGCGAATATAGAGATTGAGATTACCCGTATTCCGCAATCCATCACCATGAATAATAATGGAACGGTACGCGTGACAGTAGAAGGTGTAGATGCTGCGGACTCCAAACTGGATTTGACAACTCTTATAGATAATCAGACCAATGATGCCGGACATACCGGTGCCGTATCATTCGCCCTAACCGGCGATAACGCAGCATACGCTACGATTAGCGGCGGAAATATATTCTCTGCTACCGTAGGCGGAACCTATACTTTGCTTGCAACGAAAGCACAGACAGAATATTATGAGCAAGCTACTGCGTCATTTACAGTGACAGTGACCAGACGCGCCAATACATTGGCTCCCAAAACCAATTACGAGCAATATGTAGATGATGAAGTAGATGGTGTTGTAGCGTCAACCAAGAATAGTAACGGAACCATCCATACCAGCAGTTCGGATGCAACAATCGCATATTATGATGTAGAGCATGACGCAATCTATATCCCGAACAGCGAAGCCAAATCGTTTACCTCAAAGACAGTAACACTCAAAATATGGCAAGATGAGACAGAACAGTTTGAGGCATCGGGAGAGAAGACCATCACACTGAAGGTTAATAAGTATGCGAATGATTTATATTGCTCTTGGGGCACGAACACATGGAGCCAAAACTTGAACTTTGACGAAAAAGTGAGAGTGACTTTCAGTGCGAACAACAAAGTGACGCCGATAGTTATTACTCAAACGTCAGGTAACACAAGCGGTCAGGTAGTGGCACGTTATAGTGCTGAGAAAGACAGCATCTATTCGTATTGGAATATCGGAACTGCGACATGGACTATTGAACAAGAAGAAAATTACAAGTATGTGGCACCGGCAACCAAGACTGTAACAATTCATGTAAATAAATTGGACGAAACATGCTATGTGCTGAATGATCCTTCTGAATATGAAATCGGAACTATAGGCACCAACGCACCGTTAGCCTTATCCGCTTCGGGTCGCCAACTGACATTTGAAGCCCGTCAAACTTTAGGTTCGCTAAGCGATTTGGATATTCAGTATTCAACCAATGGAGGAGAGTTCCAGAATCTGCGCTCTGTAGATTTGACAGCTTCGTGGAAAAAATACGGACCATATGATATACCGGAAGCAGCAACGCACATCCGTTTTAAAACAGAGGTAGGAGCTACTTTTGTAAAACATTACCGCAATATACAGATAACCCGCAGAGAGTCGTTCAAGATTGTAGATAAAGAAGGCGCGGAAATCTCCACGTTGGAGATGCCGATGAATGTAATCAGCGCAAAAGAAGGTGTGGCGAATTCCTCGTCTGCAAAGTTCTATGTGGACTATAATGTATGCGCCGACGAAATCAAAGTAGCCAGCAACCATGGTCACTTTACCGTCAGTGAGAGTGCCTTCAGTACAGTAGATGGCGAGGGAAGAGGCGTCAAGGAGATTACGGTAACCTATACTTGTGCCGATTATGAGGATACCCATGCAACCATCACCGTCTATACTCCGTTTGACCATAAGACTCTGACCGTTCACGGGCGTACGGACAAGCAGTCACAAGAAATCGTGTGGGCAAATGATTTCCAAAAAGAACCGGTGACCCTGTCGTTGGGTTATACCACAGGAGCCGCTGCTACTGCAACCAGCGAAATGCCGGTGAAATATTCTGTAGCAGAAGGAGAAGAGAGTATCATTGAGATAGCAAATGACGGATATTATTTCACTGTGATTGGAGAAGGAACCGTTCATCTGACAGCAACCCAAGAAGGCAACAAGGCATGGTATCCGGCTTCAAGCACCAAGGAGATATATGCAACAGGCAAGAAGATTCAGGTAATCCAATGGATACAAGACCTGACTTACTCTTTGCAACCGGACGATAATGTTGAGTTGTTGGCAGAAGTACATATCCGCAACATGCAGACCGGTACGCACACCAAGGATGACGCGCGCACGGCTTTGATACAGTACTCCTGTCCGGCAGGTAACGGGGTAATAGAGATTATCGACAACAAGACTCTGCATGTACTGGGATATGGAAAAACCACAATTACCGCTTCTGTTGACGGGAATGAATATTACAAGGAGGCTTCTCCCGTGACGCTGCGGGTAGAGGTACATGAGGCATCTACCGGTTGCCCGGACCCACTGATGATCAATAAAACGGATATGATAGAGTTGTTCTCAATGAATATTGACTGGGGATTCTCTGATGGTGTAACTCCAGCTATTATCGGGAACGAATTACCTATAGACTTGACAGCCGGCAAACCTGACAAATTGTCGTTCCAGCATGAAGGCGAGAAATATATCGCTCCGGTCATCAAAACAGAGCACTACAAAGGCTATATCAAAGCACAGCAGCATGTGGCAGGTGACTGGATAGATGTAGCCGGTTCACGTGTAGAGCCTACCGTTTCCGTATGGAATGAGATAAATGACTTGCAGTTAAATCCCAACGCTGATGCCATCCGTTTCGTGCGTGAGGCAAACGGTATGGGATACCATCACATCAGTAATGTGCGCGTGACGATGCAGTCCTACCTGTCAACAGATGAGCCGGTAGTGGATTTGGGAACATTACAAATAGGTACTGTGCTGGAGGCTACCTTGGATATCGAGTACGCGAATGTAAAGGGAACCCTTCTCGCAACAAGAGAAACGGAAGAAGATATATTCACATTAGGCGTATCTGCTATTTATCCGGATTGTGGCTCTGTCGGCAAATACGAATGGCCAATCCGTTTTGCGCCCACGACCAAAGGCGAATGGCAGAATAAAGTGACGATTACCGATGAGTTGACAGGAAGAAAAGTTGTCTTCACTGTAAAAGCCAATGTGATTCCGGGTGCCATGTTCATCTTTGAGAAGGAAGGCGAATGGGGTGATGAGAGTAAATGGAACAAAGAGGAATTGCCGGGAGCAGACGACTATGTGATTATCGCCCAAGATGTGACGATACCCAAGGATGCAGATGTCACAGTAAAGACATTGGCTATCAATGAAGGCGTAACCGTTAATGTGGAAGGTAATCTGACAGTACTGGAGAGTACACCGGGGCTGGAGAACCACGGTAATCTGCATGTGGCGAAAGAAGGCAATGTAAACCTTGATGCCATTGCAACCGGCGGTCTGAAAGTCAACAACTTTACTTTGGATGCTGCGTTGGGCAATATATCCAATACAGGCTAC
Source organism: Paludibacteraceae bacterium (assembly GCA_017448345.1). Taxonomy (GTDB): domain Bacteria; phylum Bacteroidota; class Bacteroidia; order Bacteroidales; family Paludibacteraceae; genus Colicola. The sequence continues at coordinate 10,243 of JAFSLP010000085.1, forward strand.
TCGGGTCAGGTGACGAATGCAGAAAAACTGATTGTAACAGGTGATGCATACTTCCAGATGTCATTGGATCCGTCAGGCTCAATAACCTACGGCTGGTATGACTTTGTAGTTCCGTTTGAGGTGGATGTATTAGACGGAATATCCATAGTGGGTAATACGATACCGTTGGAGTTCAATGTGAACTATGCCGTAATGGATAACAGTGAAGCAAAACGTGCAGTAAACGGTAAAGACTGGAACAAGTTCCGTGGAACGATGTTGCCGGGCAGAGTATATACTATTACGCTGGACGACGAGCACCCTGAATGGAATACCGTTCTCTTCAAGAAGAAAGACGGCGTATCTGTTACAGGAGACCGCAGCTATACGACCGAATACACCGCAGAAGGCGAAACAAAAGACAGAGGCTGGAACGGCTTTGGTAACGGTACTTTGCAACACGCAGAACTGAATGTATCTGATGAGCAGAAGATACAGATATACGACCATCACAATTTCCGTTTTGAACCGCACGATGCAAAAGATTATTCGATTGCAGTAGGAACCTCATTCTTCATGCAATTCGGAGGAGTGCAGACCGTTGAACTGCTTGCTGCCGAAGGTAATGACAAATTCCTTGCTCCGGCACGTGAGAGACGGGCGACAGAGGAGTTCCGTCTGGCATTGACTGCTGAGGGAGAGGAGCGTGCATCCGACCGTCTCTGGGTATCGGCAAGCGAAGAGGCTACAGGCGCGTATGTCATCGGGCATGACCTGCTGAAGATGGGTACTCCGTCAGAAGCCAAGGTGGCACAGATGTGGGCGAACAATGCAGGCAACCGCTTGTGCGACATAGAAATGCCGCTGAACGGTGATGGCGCACGCTGCGAGCTCGGTCTCTTTGCTCCGCAAGAGAACAGCTACACGCTCTCTGTAGAGAAAGCACCGGAAGATGTGACACTCTATCTGACCTACAATGACCGGCCTATCTGGAACCTGTCCATGAGTCCGTATGTGCTGGATCTGACGAACGGCACCACCGAGGGCTACGGATTGCAGCTCTATGTACGTCCGGCATCGGAAGTGGCAACAGGCGTAGATGAGGTACAAGGAAACAATGTGCCGTGTACCAAGGTGCTCATGGACGGCAAGATGTATATCATCACTCCGGAAGGCGCAATATTTGATGCAACCGGCAAAAAAGTGAAATAGATTTGCGTATGTCGAAAAAAAATAGTAATTTTGCACCCGAAATGAAAAAAGTATATCAAACACCGGTTATAGATGTAGAAACTATAGTATGTGAGATTCCGATGCTTGTTCTCGCAGACAGCTATCATGGTTCAGTGGGAATGCCTCCTATCCGTGATGCCAGACCGGTATTCTAAAAGGGTACAGGCATCCTACGGTGACGTACGTAATGCGAATGAGATGCGTTCCCGGCGAGATGGAAGGGGATAGGGAAAGGAAAGTACAAGGATATAATGTACAAAGGAAAATGTAAACGGCGATTAATAGTAATCGCCGTTTACATTTGTTTTAAAACAGACATCTATTGTATTATGTATTTGAGTTTTTTGTGTAATGCGGCTTAAAATAAAAAATAAACCGCAAAAAATGCGGCTTAAATTTGCATATATGCTGCAAAAGTAGTATCTTTGCATCGAATTTTGAAAGGAACAAATCGTATGTTTATTCACGAATCAGACAATTGGACGCAATTTGTGTGGGATCACGATGTAGTAGATGCCAAGTTGGCGGAAGTATCGCAAGCTTTAGGGTATATGCGTGGACGTCTGAGTATGGTAGGTTTCGATGAGCAGCTGAAAGCTACAGCCGAGAGTGTGACGCAAGATATTGTTTCATCCTCAGAGATAGAAGGTGTAACGCTTAATACCCAATCGGTTCGTTCATCTGTGGCGCGCCGTTTAGGTGTACCCTATGAAGATGCTAATGATCCGATTTCACACTATGTGGAAGGCATGGTGAGTGTTTCGCTGGATGCAACGCGTAATTACAAACAACCGCTTACAAAAGAACGTCTTTTTGCGTGGCATAGTGAGCTGTTTCCGGTAGAGCGAGCACGTCTATACCCTATAGATGTGGGGCAGTATCGTAAAGCGGGAATGCAGGTTGTGTCCGGCAATATGGGTCGTGAACGAGTATGCTACGAGGCTCCGGCTCCGGAACGCGTACCGGGAGAGATGGAGCGGTTTATGGCTTGGTTTAACAATCCCGACATCCCTGCTACACCTATAAAAGCAGCTATAGCGCATTTCTGGTTTGTATGTATCCATCCTTTTGATGACGGAAACGGACGTATTACCCGTGCTCTGTCAGATATGATTCTGGCGCGCGTAGAAGATAGCAATCTGCGATACTATAGTATGTCCAAGGCTATTTATGCCGATCGTAAGAACTATTATCCGGAGTTGGAGCGTGCTCAACGCGGAACGGATATCACCAATTGGTTGATGTGGTTCTTGAATACCTTGTTAGTCGCGGTAAAGGACTCCGATACGGTGATAGGGAATGTACTGAACAAGACCTATTTCTGGCATGTTCATGAAGATATAGTATGCTCAGAGCGGCAGAAGAAGATATTGAATATATACCTTAGCGGATACGATGGTAAACTGACAGCAAAGAATTGGGCGAAGTTGGCAGAGGTGTCCATGGATACTGCCAATCGTGATATAACGGATTTAGTGGAGAAAAAAATGCTGCGTTCGGTGCATGGAAACGTCCGAAACATCGCGTATAATTTGGTATATGATACGCACAGTTCGCTGCCTTTTGAAGATATACGTATTGAGGAAAACGAAGCGCAGAAGTATATCTGTATGACCTATAAACAGCAATTGTATCGTGAGCGTCTGAGTGACGGGGATATACAAAGTTTAGCGCAAGCAGAGCGCTCGTTAGAAGATCTGGCGTATAAATATTTTGCTTATCTAACCTTACTTTAACCCTTTCGCCCATTTGCGAAGATACGCATACCACTCCCCGGCAGTGGTGGCAACAGGGTGGTCTTCTTTGGTGGCACCAACCGTTGTCAAATAGAAATGACAGGTAGTCGGAATGCCGTACTTGCCGTACAGTCCTTTGGCTTTATTTCCTTTGATTTCCTTCATCTTCAGCAGACACAGGTTGTTGTGTTTGTCGTGTACGAGTTCTCCGGCATAGGCATTGGGGATAAAAACACCCAGTCCTACGGTCTCTTTGGCATATTTGACAGTGTCGTTGACGGGCCAGTCAGTACCCCATGAGGCGAGTAGAACGCCGTTGGGGAGCCGGATGGAAATAAAGTCCTTAAGGTCTTTAGGGTCTTTAAGGTTCTTAGGGATGAATTGCACACCGGTGCAAAGCCCTTGGATGGTATCACTGCAAAAGACGTCACACCGCATGTCGCGGTGACCGGCACGCATAGTATATCGGACATCCAGATTGACGACATGCCGTGTCTCGGACCGGTCTTGTTTGCCGTCAGGCACGGTCCAGTCTATGTCGCGAACAGCGATGGTAGCTTTGTTACGCCCTTTCCTGACAATCAATTGCTGCCGTTCTCCTACTTCCTCTATATGATGTAGTTTGCCGTCCCAGTACTTGACCGACCCGACGCCAACCGTTCCGCTCACGCGCAGTATATCATCGCCGTAATGCGCCGCTAACAGACTGTCGTTCGGATACCAGTAGCTCTCTCCCAACTCCAATTGCGGCTTGCGCTTGCAATAAGGGTCAATGGTCTGTTTCTTGTCAAAATAGATACGGTACGCCATCAACTCGCTCTCTACGGCTACGCCGTGGTGGTGGAGCTGATGGTAGGTATCTGTTTCCGGACCGTCCGTCCATTCGGTTACGGGGTAGCAATGGCGGGTCTTTCCCTCTGCACGGATGACCGTATAACCGGGTTTGAGCGAATCAGCCGGTGTGCCTATGCGCCAGAACGAAGTGGCTACTCGCGGCGTGCAGCCAGCCAATAAGACCGCCGCAAAAGCGGCTGACAGAATACAGACCGCTTTCGCTGACAGACCACCCTTGAAAGGGCTGATAGATTTACTTATTAATCGTGACATTCTCTACGGTAGGTGCGAGGGAGAAGGCTTCGCCTTTCTCAGGTGTTATCTGTACATGGTCGATGACCAGTCCTTTTGTCTGGCGGAAGAGTGCACCTTCGGTGGCGGACATGGTGATGTTACGGAGGGTGACATTCTCAATCTTCTGCTCCGGCAGACCGTTGAAATAGACGGCGCGTTTGAGGTTATGCCCGGTGACGTTCTCGATGACGATATTCCTGAAAGCCGGAGTCTCTTCACTGACCTCCGGGGCTTCGGCATTCATACGTGCCGCGAGTTCCTCTTCGGTCTCCTCACCGGCACCTTTGCCGCCATAGAAGAGGTCGAAGAGCAGACCTTCGTTGGGGATGTTCGCCATATAGACATCGCGGATGTAGATATTCTCCACTACACCTCCGCGTCCGCGTGTCGATTTGAAACGCAGCCCTACGTCGGTACCGATATAGAGGTTGTTGCTAACCTGCACATTCTTGATGCCGCCGGACATCTCCGAGCCGCATACAAAACCGCCGTGTCCATGGTACACGACGCAGTCGTCCACCACCACGTTCTCTGTAGGGATACCTCTGTCGCGTCCGGGTTTGTCCTTGCCGGACTTCATGCAGATGGCATCATCGCCCACATCGAAGGTACAATGGCTGATGACGACATTCTTGCAGCTCTCTATATCCACGCCGTCACCGTTCTGGCTGTACCACGGGTTACGCACATTGAGGTCGCGCAGGATGATATTCTCGCAGCACATGGGGTGGAGGTTCCATGCCGGACTGTTCTCAAAGGTGACGCCTTCCAGCAGAATACCCTTGCAGTCCACGAAATGCAGCATCACCGGGCGGAGGAACGATTTGACCACCTGCCAGAGGCTGTCATCGGTGATGACCGGCACGTTCTGGTCCACACAGTAACTCTGTGCAAGCAGCGATGCGCTGTCCAGATACCAGATGTCATTGACCACGATGCCGCCTTTCTCTTGGAGGTGTTTCTTCCATTGCGAGGAAGCCATCTTGCCCTTCTTGAGCGGCCGCCACCAGTCGCCGTTGCCGTTGAAGGTTCCATGACCGGTGATGGCGATATTCTCCGCTCCGCGAGCGTTCAGCGGGCTGGTGCACCGCTTGGTGGGGATACCCTCAAACCACTCATCGTAAATCTCATAGAGGTCGAGGTTATGGTCAAAGACAATCAGGCTGTTCGGCTCCGTGTAGAGGCGGACGTTTGATTTGAGCGTCAGCGGTGCCGTGGTGTATATCCCGGCAGGGATGACCACCGTGCCGCCACCTGCGGCGTGGCATTCGTCAATAGCCTGCTGGATGGCAGGGGAAGCGAGAGCAACACCCGTGGGGTCTGCTCCGTAATCCAGCACATTGAATGTGCGGTTCGGGAACGAGGGTACTTTCACCTTGGGCATGGCGAACGATGCCGATTTGGTCAGGCGGTTGATGTCGCCCTGTTTCGTCGTCTGATACCCGGGCGAACTGCAAGCCGATAGAAGTACAAAGGAAAAAAGTACAACGTACAAAGTAAGTTTTTCATTTGCCGTGATGGCACTTTTCAAAGAGAGTTTTTTCATAGCATTAAATTTATTTTGTTGTTATTGTAATTTCGTGATGACGTAATTTCGTGATGGCGCTATTCCGGATAGATGTTTTCCGGATAAGTTATCTGCACTAGCGCGAGTCCTTCCGCCGGAGCGGAGTGTCCCGCCCGTTTTCTGTCATGCGCAGCGATGACTTCTGCAAACAGCTGCGGCGTCATTCGTCCGCGTCCTACTTCAAAGAGCGTGCCGACCACCGCACGTACCATGTTTCTCAGGAACCGGTTGGCAGTGATGACAAAATAAGCCTCCGTCTCGTTCTCCTGTACCCACCGTGCTTCGCGTACATCGCAGATAGTGGTCTTGGTATCCGTGTGTGCGCGGCAGAAAGAAGAGAAATCCTGTATGCCAAGCAGCAGCGCAGCGGCTTCGTTCATCGCCTCAAAATCCAGACCGGGTGCCACACGCGCGTGTGTGTGATAAGTGAACGGATTCTTGCGCGTGGTGATGCGATAGCGGTAGGTGCGCGAGGTGGCGTCGAAACGTGCGTGCGCTGACTCCGCCACAGGCACTATCCCTTCAACGGCAATCGTGTCTGGCAGCAAGGCGTTGAGCCGGTTGCCGAGGTTGGCAGGCAGGGTGTTCTCCCAATCGAAATGCGCCACCATCTTCTCCGCATGCACCCCGGCATCGGTTCTTCCGGCGAAGGTGAGGGCAACCGGCTTGCGCAGGATAGTGGCAAACGCCGCCTCCAGCTCCGACTGCACGGTGTTGCCGTTAGGCTGGGTCTGCGAACCATGGAAGTTCGTACCGTCATAGGCAAAAAAGATAAAATATCTTTTTCTATTTACCATTTGGTCATTTACCATTTGGTCATTTACCATGTACCATTTACCATTTACCATTTATTTATTCAGCCATTGGGCTATTTGTTCATTTATCTCAGGGGAGAGCCGTGCATAATAGGCAACAGCAGCGCCTCCGCCGATGAGGACGAGGCTTCGGAGAAGGCAGTCCAGCCATATGTTGAGGGGCGGCAGGAACGCCTGCCACAGTGCGTTGAGGGCGAAGACAGCCGCCAGCAGCGCCAAGATACACCACCATCGGCGGTCAATCACGCGGATACGGCAGAGCGGAACAACCGTAGCAACAATCAGCAGGTAATACAGCCCGTAGGAAAGCAGGTTGCTCAGTGCCGCTCCCTCCATGCCGTACAACGGCACCAGACAGTTATTGAGCAGCAGTGCGCAGACCGTCATGATGAGCGAGAGCAACAGGCTGAAGGCGTAGAAACGCGAGTAGTTAAGCGCCGTGAGGCAAATAGTGAACGTAGCCAAAACCAATTGGCTGACGCCCAAGATGAGTACCACGTTTTTCGCCGTGGCGTACGTGGCACCATTGGGAAGAATATGAAAGATGAGGTCGATATTCAGCCAGACAGCCAGCAGTATGAATCCTCCGATGAGGAGCATGTTCCGCGTCACCTGCCGGATGAGGAAAGAGCCTTCTTCGCGGTTCTGCTCTTTGATAGCGCGTGCCAGTTGCGGAGAAGCGATAGCCGCTACGGAGCGGCTGGGCACACTCACCATCACTGCCATATAGGTGGCGATAGCGAAGATGCCGGTGCTGTCCAGACCCATCTTCGCTGTGACGAAGAAAGAAGACAGAGTAGGTGCCAGCACGGTGGTCAGCGCAGAGATAATCAGGAACCCCGTGTAGATGAGGTACCGGCGGACGAGGGCGCTGTTATTGCGCAGAAACGTCATGTCCGGACGCAGCCGGGCAGGGTGGAGCGAGAAAAAATAGCATAGGTTGACAATCGCCGCTATGGCATAGTTGCAGCAAAGCCCGATAACGAACCCGTCCAGCGAGAGGATGCGGAAAGCGTAGAGCAGATACAGCACCAGCAGCCCTACCCGCACCACCAGTTCACGCACTGCACGCGGCACAACGATATGCATCAGCACATTGCAGGTGGTCTCACTGATGCTCTGGTAAAGCATGAAAAAGGCGATGGGCAGTACGAAATAATAGTACTCAACAAAGAGCGGAGACTTGTCTCCGAACCATGCGCCCAGCGGCACACGGCATGCCCAATAGAGCACCGCAAAGATGACAAATCCGGCGAAAGGCACCAGCATCGCCCAGAAGAAGAAACCGTGGTCGGTATCGCTGTTTTTATGCCGGAAATACGGGTAGAAACGGATAATGCTGGCATTGGTGCCCAATTGCGCCAAACCAACGAAGAGTGTCGCCGCATCAATAAGCACCCGCGCCAACCCGATTTCCTCTGCTGTGAGGAAACGGGTCAGCACGAAGAACGTGGTAATCACGCCCACGGCAATGCCCAGATAAGTCACTACCGTGCCGCGTATCGATTGTTTGGCGATAATGCCCATAATTAAGTTGATAGTTGATAGTTGAAAGTTGAAAGTTGAAAGAAGTCGCTTAGTGGCTAGTTAAAAAGAGATAGAAAAACTTTGTAACTCATAACCTTTTTAACTTCTTTAAACTCTAAACTTTTAACTCTAAACTATTTCACCTCCAGCAGCTCGACGGTGAAGATGAGTGTTGCGTAGGGCGGGATGGATTGTCCGGCGCCGCGCTCACCATAACCGAGCTCATAGGGGATATACAGTTTGTATTTGCTGCCGACAGGCATCAGTTGGAGACCTTCCGTCCAGCCTTTGATAACACCGTTGAGAGGGAACTCGATGGGTTCGCCGCGCTTGTAACTGCTGTCAAACACCGTACCGTCGATAAGAGTGCCCTCATAGTGTACTTTGACAGTCTGTTCAGCAGTCGGTTTGGGACCTTTCCCCTGCACCAGAACTTCGTATTGCAGACCGCTTTCGGTCACTTTGACTTCCTCGCGCAGTGCATTCTCCTGAAGGAACTTCTCGCCTTCCGCCTTGGTGTCGCCGTATTTGAGACTTGCCACAACGGACTCTACGTACTGGTTGGCAGTCTGCATGTCAAACTGCTCGGTGTAATTATACAGACCGTTGATGAAACCTGCTTTAATCATGTCATAGTTGGTTTCCAGACCAGCGATACCGAGCAGACCCACAGCTTCCTGTTCGCGGATAGCGGTGCCGATATTCTTGGCGATGGTCACCAGTTGCGGGTTGCGGACGGATGCCTTGAGACCTTTATTGACATTCTCGATGAACTCTTTGGCATCGGCGCCGGTGCTGTCCTCAGCCAGCAGGTAGTTCTTCACCTGTGAGCCGTTCATCATGCCAAAGGCATAGTTGAGCGAGTCTGTGTAGTTCTTCAGTTCGATAGCCTTGGCGCTCTTGGGGCATTTGGCGCGGACAACCTCGCCCTCGGCAGCCTCGCTGCGGTTGGCGGTCATGAGGAACGATTCCGCCTCTTTCTGGGTCATGACGGTGGTGTCGCCGTAGATGGCGTTCACCAGTGCTTGGAAGAACACTTTCTCATTCAGCACCCATGCCTCGTTTTCTGCCAGACCTTTGGTCTCAAAACCTTTGACGGAACCACCAATCTGACGACCGGCGTTAGCCACCTCGCTCAGTTTCTCGTCGGAGTCGGTGTAGGCTTTCTCCAGCGCATCTACGAACTCGGCTACTGCCTCGTCGCTGCTGTCGTTAGCCATGTAATACGTTTTGATCTGCAGACCGTTGAGCAGACCGAGTGCATAGTTCACGGAGTCGGTCTGGTTGGTCAGTGTCACATCCTGCGCTTTGTAGCTGTTTCCGCAGGAAATCATTGCCAGTACGGCAAGTAAAAGAATACTTGTTTTTTTCATTGTGTTGTTTATTTATGTTTGAATTTTGTATGTTTGTCCGTTACTCGATTCCCAGCAGCTCAACGGTGAAGATGAGCGCTGCGTACGGAGGAATCGACTGCCCCGCACCGCGTTCGCCATAGGCGAGCTGGTAAGGGATGAAGAATTTGTACTTCGAACCAATCGACATGAGCTGCAGACCTTCCGTCCAGCCTTTGATGACGCCGTTGAGAGGGAAGGTAATGGATTCGCCGCGTTTGTAACTGCTGTCGAAGACGGTGCCGTCGATGAGCGTACCTTCATAATGCACGCGGACGGTGTCGGTTGCTTTCGGTTTCTGTCCCAGCGAGGGTTCCAGCACCTCGTATTGGAGACCGCTGGCGGTCACTTTCACGCCCTCGCGTTTGGCGTTTTCTGCGAGGAACTTCTCGCCCTCAGCCTTCGCTGCTCCGGCTACTTTGGCTTCCAGTTCTTGGAAGAACTGATTCAACACTTGCTGCGCCTCTTGGTAACTGATTTTAGGCTGCTGATGGCTCAGCACGTCCTCAATACCTTGCGCGAGGTCCTGATAATTCAGACTCTCAACGCCACTGCTCATCAGGTTCTGACCCATTGAGAGTCCTAATGCATAACTGATTTTGTCCATAAAGTCATTTACAATTTTATCATTACTATTTGTTCATTTGATTCATTTGTGCGAGGTACCTCGCCATATATTTGCCGAGGATGTCGAACTCGATATTCACCACAGTGCCCACCTCGATATATTTGAAATTGGTCTCCTCATGCGTGTAGGGAATGATACAAACGGACACAAATCCTTTGTCTCCCTGCACGTCCGGTTCGCACACCGTGAGGCTCACGCCGTTGATGGTCACAGAGCCTTTGTCCACGCAGAAATAGCCGCGTTCAATCATCTCTTTGGTCGAGTGATATTCAAACCGGTAGTACCAGCTGCCGTCGGTCTCTTTCGCCTCAATACATGTGGCTTTCTGGTCCACGTGTCCCTGTACGATGTGTCCGTCCAGCCGTCCGCCCATCAGCATTGACCGCTCTACGTTGACCCAGTCGCCGACTTTCAGCAGGTCGAGGTTCGTCAGCCGGAGACTCTCCTGCATGGCGGTGACGGTATAAACATTTACCATTTCACCATTTACCATTTGGTCATTTGTCTTCACAACCGTCAGGCATACGCCGTTATGGGCGACGGACTGGTCAATACTCAGCGGTTCGCCGAACGGGTTGCGGAGAGTGAAATGTTTATTGGTCTGCTCGGTCTCAATCTTCACGACCTGAGCCATGGTTTCTACAATTCCTGAAAACATCTTTATGATTTTTAATTTATAATTTTTAATTTCTAAAGTATTTGCCAACCACCGGCAGCCCGGACAAGGGGAAATCCCGCCGGGTCATTACGATGAGGTACACGGCGATGAGGAGTGTGCCGATTCCCATCAGCGCCCACATGTTGAGCGACGTGTGCATCCGCAGGGCGTAATAGACAGCCAGCAGCCCGAGGGTCAGCACCGTGTAACCGCCGATACGCTTCAAATCATAAGGTATCGGGGCTTTCTTCTGACCGATGAAATAAGACAGCAGCATAATCACGAAATAGCAAACGAAACTGCTGCCACAGGACGCCCAGTAGCCGATTCGCGGCACACCTGCTATCTGCAGCACCAGTGTGATAGCCAAGCCGATGAGCGAGAAATAGGCACCCCATTTGGTCTCGTCCGTCAGTTTGTACCAGAAACTGAGGTTGAAATAGACGCCTTGGAAGACATAAGTCCACAGCACCACCGGCACAATCTTCAGTCCCTCCCAATAGGCACTGGAGACTATATACCGGAAGATGTCCAAGTAGAAAATCACGCCTAACAGGATGAGGTACGAGAAGATGATATAATATTTCATCGCGTCGGCATAAGCCTCTACCGACTGGCGGTCCTTGTGTTTGGCGAAGACGAACGGCTCGTAGGCATAGCGGAAAGCCTGTGTGAACATCATCATCACCATCGCCACCTTGAAGCACGCGCCATAGATACCGAGTTGCGCCTGCGCGTCCGCACCGCTGTAAAGGTACGGGAAGAGAATGCGGTCCAAGGTCTGGTTCATGATACCCGCGATGCCTAACACCAGCAGCGGCAGGGAATAACGGAGCATTTCCCGTAACACCGGCACACTGAACTGTCCGCCTTTGGGCAGGGTCAGCGGCAGCAGGCATAGCGTCTGGATAACGGTTGCCAGTATATTGCTGAGGAACACATAGAACACATCATTCTTGCCCAGAACAACCAAGAAAAGGAGGTTGAAACCTATATTCAGGAGTACGAATAGCAGTTTCAGTGCGGCAAAGGCAACCGGTCTCTTTTTGTATCGCAGATAAGCGAAGGGAATGCAGGCAAACGCGTCTATCGCCACCGTGGCAAACATCATCTCCACAAACTCCGAATGGTCGGGATAACCCAACACATTGGCGATGGGCTGATGGAAAATGACCACCATCATCGTGAACAGCGTGCTGGAGAACAGCAGGCTCATGAAGGCTGTTTTATAGACGGTTTGCGGGTCATAGTCCTCGCGGTTGGCAAAACGGAAGAAGCCTGTCTCCATGCCATAAGTCAGGATGACGAGCAGCAGTGCTGTCCATGCGTAGATGTTCGTCACAATACCATAATCAGACGTGCGCGCCAGCGCGTACGTATAAAGAGGCACTAACAGGTAGTTCAGAAACTTGCCTATTATGGAACTGGCACCATAAATCACGGTGTCCTTTGCCAGTGATTTCATCTCACTCATTGCTTTCGACTTTCGACTTTTGACCTTCGACTATAACAACTATTTCTCCTTTCGGCGCCCTCTCCTTGAAATGCGCAATCAGCTCCTCTAACGTGCCACGGACCGTTTCTTCGTGCAGTTTGCTTATCTCACGGCTGACGGATGCCCTGCGTTCCACTCCGCAGACAGCAGCAAGCTGCTCAAGGCTCTTCACCAGCCTGAACGGTGACTCATAGATGATAAACGTCTGGTCCAACGCCGCGAGGTACTGTAGCCGTGTCTGCCGGCCTTTCTTTTGCGGAAGGAATCCTTCGAAATAGAAGTGGTTGTTCGGCAGTCCGGAACTGACCAGTGCCGGCACAAAAGCTGTCGCTCCCGGTAGGGTTTGTATTTCTATACCTGCCTCAGCGGCTGCACGCACCAAGAAGAACCCCGGGTCACTGATAGCAGGGGTGCCGGCATCGGAGATAAGGGCGATGTTCATTCCTGCTTTCAGCCGCTCCACCACGTCCGCCGAGGTCTCGTGTTCGTTGAACTTATGGTGACTCTTGAGCGGTGTGTGGATGTCAAAATGCTGCAAGAGGACACCGCTCGTGCGTGTGTCTTCCGCCAAAATCAAATCCACGGACTTCAGCACCTCTATGGCGCGGAAAGTCATGTCCTGCAGATTACCAACCGGTGTGGGAACAAGGTATAACACAGTGAATTTTTAATTCGTAATTCTTAATTTTTAATTTGTCATCATCCGAACCTCCGGTGCAGGGTGACGAGGAACTGCTGGTAGGTGTTGCTCTCGGTGTCCCAGTTGAAGCGGCTGATGTATTTCAGCGCCGCCTCGAACGAGTCCAGTGCGTTTAGTTCGGTCAGGGTGCGTTGCATCAGCTCGCCGTTCTGGCCGAACAACTCACGCTGGTACAGGAACCGGTCGCCCAGCGAAATAGCCAGACGTATGTCGTCCACCGCTTTGCCGTACAGCGCTGCCTTGGGAGAGGCGGGTTCTTCTTTCTCTACAGGAGCAACGGACTCCGATGTCTCCGATACCTCGGATGTTTCGGATACCTCGGATGCCTCGGATATCTCCGATGTCTCGGATTTATCCGATACCTCCGATACCTCCTCCGGCAACTCCGACGGCTTGGAGATAACCTCCTGTGCTACCGGCACCGGTTTCTCTACTACCACCTCTTTGATTACTTCTACCGGCTTCTCTACGATTTTCTCTACTACTTTCTCTATCACCTGTGGCTCCGGAGCCGGACGGTTTTTGACTTCGTCCAGCTCCGCCTCAAGAGAAGCCAGCTCTGCTTCCAGAGTGGATATCCGCTCCTCTAATCGCTCAAAATATTTGATTATTTCTTCCATATAAAACTTTGTACTTGGTACTTTGTCCCTTGGTCACTTACTTCGTTGCATCCTCCAGTTTCTTCATCATCGAGAACATGAAGAGAGCCGCAATCAGACAAACGCCGATGAACACACTCCAGACTATCCAGAGCGGCAGGCTGCCCCAGAGGAAACCGCCTACTGAAACGAGGAAGTTACCTAATGCGGTGGCTACGAACCATCCGCCCATCATCATGCCTTTGTATTGGGGAGGTGCCACTTTGCTGACAAACGATATTCCCATCGGGCTGAGCAGTAACTCACCGAAAGTAAGTACCAAGTATGTGAGAATCAGCACATTGGCGTTTACGAACGTACCGCCGCCGGTCACACGTGCCAACTCTTGGTCTGTCGGGCTCAGCAAGCCTACGGAGCAGAATGCCATCACGGCATACGCGGCAGCTGCCACTAACATACCATAGGCAATCTTGCGCGGAGCAGAGGGCTCTTTGCCTTTCTTGGCAAGCGCACCGAAGATAGCCATGCTCACCGGAGTGAGGGCAACGACATAGAATGGGTTGAACTGCTGGAAGATAGGAGCAGAGATGCTCAGCTCGGCAGGGTGGTTGAAGTATTTGTATGCCAGCGCACCTAATACAGCTATACCCACGCAGCTCCAAATCATCTTCGCTTTCTGCGAACCCTCGCCGAACACGCCGAACAGCACATATACAAAGATAGCTACCAGCACGAGGTTGATGATGTCGAACGCCATCGTCTGTACGCCTGTCACTACCGGCGTCACGAACTCATTGGCGAAATAGGTCAGCGTCAGACCGTTCTGGTGGAATGCCATCCAAAAGAACAGCACTACCGCGAACACGAGACACAGCGCCACAATACGTTTCTTGGTCTGTTCCGGGGTCAGTTCATCTACTTTCTGCCCACTGGCTGCTGCCTGTTTGGCGGTGTTCTCCACATGTTTGAACCAAGGGCGGCAGGCGTAGTAGATAGCGATACTCAGAATGAGCGAAGCGCAGGCTACTGCGAAGGCGAAATGGTAACTGTCATTCACACTCACGCCCAGAGAGGTCTGTGCCCAGTCCATGATTTTCACGGCTGCTGTCGGAGCGAACATGGCACCGATGTTGATTGCCATGTAGAAGAGCGAAAAAGCGGCATCGCGGCGGTCGGCGTACTGCGGGTCATCGTACAGGTTACCTACCATCACTTGCAGGTTGCCTTTGAACAAGCCCGTACCGAAACTGATGAGCACCAGCGCGGCTATCATACCTGCCATGGCAACACCGGTACTGCCGTACTCCACGCCGCCCATCGGGATAGCGAGCAGCACATAACCGAGAAACATGATGATAATACCGATTGTCACGCATTTGCCGTAACCGATTTTGTCGGCTACTATACCGCCAATCAGCGGCAGGAAATACACAAACGCGAGGAAGGTGGAATAGATGGTTCCTGCAGCCCCTGCAGACAAACCGAAATTAGCGCGCAAGAATAGCGCAAACACGGCTAACATGGTGTAGTAGCCGAAACGCTCGCCTGTGTTGGCAAGAGCCAACGCGAACAATCCTTTGGGTTGATTCTTAAACATAAAATATGATTTTTAATTCGTAATTTTTAATTCGTAATTTTTAATTTTTAATTACATCGCACCAGTGATGTCTGTCCTCCGCCCGTCCGTATTGGATGTCTTGTAGCGCATGGAACAGTTTGGTCATAATAGGTCCCGGCTCGTCGCCGAAATGATAGGTGATATTTTTATCCGGGTCATATACTTTTCCGATGGGTGAGATAACGCAGGCGGTTCCGCAGGCTGCGGCTTCGTCCATCTCGGCTAACTCCTCAACGCGTATGTGCCGCCTTGTTACTTTCATGCCCATTTCTTTGGCGAGCGTTATCAGGCTGTCATTCGTGATACTCGGCAGAATAGCACTGCTCCGCGGTGTCAGGTACTCAATCTGTACTTTCGACTTTTGACTTTCGACTTTCGACTTTATCCCTATAAAATTGGCAGCACTGCATTCGTCAATATACTTATGGTATCGTGCGTCCGTGAACATACAGTCGTATCCTTGTGCATGGGCGGCTTCGGTGGCACGGAAGGAAGCGCCGTAGTTGCCGCCCACTTTCCATGTGCCGGTGCCGAACAGCGCTGCGCGGTCGATGTGACGCTCCACAATGAACGGCGTGCAGTGAAATTTCCCCGGGAAATACGCGCCTATGGGAGTGGCTACTATGATTAGCTCGCAGTCCTTTCCCGGTCCTACGGAAATCTCATGGCTGGTGGCAATCAGTATGGGGCGGAAATAAAGTGTCGCGCCTGTTTCGTAGGGAGGCAGATAGTCCATGTTCTTCTTTAATGCCAGTACGATAGCACGGCAAAAGATATCCTCCGGTGGAGGCGTCATCATCAGTCCTTCTGCGCTCCGCGCCATACGTCTTGCGTTCTCGCGCATCCGGAAAATGCGCACTTTCCCGTCTGCTCCCCGGAATGCCTTCAGTCCTTCGAAGGCTTGCTGACCGTATTGCAGCCCTGTTGAGGCTACATGGATTTGGATGGTCTTGTCCTTCGTGGCGTAGGGTTCTTCCCATACACCGTCTTTGCAGGCAGAGCGGACAATATAGTCCGTCTCCGTGTAATGAAAACTCAGTTTACTCCAATCTATATTTTTCATTTCAGATGGTCGGTTGTCTCCGGCCCGTATTCAAATAATACATCTAATATACTTTTCCCGTCGCCGAAATAACGGTTCAGTTCTTCGCCTCTCCAGTCTGAAGTCGCCTTATAGGCAAACTTTTCTCCCTCGCCTTGGGAGAGGGTCGGGGAGAGGTTCCGCATCAGCACCATGATGGTCTCATGTATCTCGTTGTTGTAGTCCCATAGAAAGCGGTATTCTTTCTCGTAAAACGGCTTGAAGAACTCCTCATAGTAGTCGAAATACGGTGTGTGTCTGTATGTGGACACGAGCGAAATCCAGTGTTGGTGTTGCCATCGGCTCTGATAACTGATTTCGATGTCTTTCGTCAACTGCTTGTGCTCCACTTTCTTCACCGGCACACTCAGCATGATTCTAGATGCTTTCGACTTTTGACTTTCGACTTTCGACTCAATAAGGCAGCGATTTCTACAGGTCTGTTTTTCGAAACTCTCCAGTCCTTCTATCTCCACTTCCTCCGGAGCAGTCAGATAGGCTTTGTACCACTCCTTCGGCGCCATATATGCTATAGGTAGTACCATTATTCTCTTCCTGTAGCTTTGCGTCCAATCCTGTTCCAGCGGATAGAATGGTTGTCCTTGTCAAGGCTCAGCCAAATAAACACAGGTCTTCCGACGATGTGGTCCTCCGGCACGAAGCCCCAATACCGGCTGTCTGCGGAGTTGTGGCGGTTGTCGCCCTGCATCCAGTAGTAATCCATCGCGAACTCGTACTCCTCGCCGATGCGCATGGGCTTGAACTCGTATGCCTCGGCGATACGCTTGTACAACCAATAGTTCTCTTCGGTAATCAGGATTTTGTCGCCTTTGCAGGGAATATAAATCGGTCCGTAGTTGTCTCTCGTCCACTCGTTGTGTCCCAAGGGATAGACGCTTCCGCCCAAAGCGTCCTCTTCCACTTCGATGGCGCGTACGTGCGGGTTCTTCGAAAGCTCTGCACGCATCTCTTCTGTCAGCGGGAAATGCCACATGTCGCTTCTCACCTGCGTGCGGTCGGCTACGCTGATGCCGAGTTTCTCCAAGTACTTGGCGCTGAAGATATGTCCGTCCGTTTGTACGAAGTAGTTGAGTTGCAGCCCCTCTCTCTCCGGCTCACGCTGCCATTCGGCTTTCGACTTTTGACTTTCGACTTTCGACTTTTGACTCTCAACTCTCAACTTCGTATAAACGACATTGTCGATGATACGCAAACTGTCTCCCGGCGTGCCCACGCAGCGTTTTACGTAGTTCTCACGCCTATCGACAGGACGGACGGTCAGGTTCTGCAAGTCACGTGGGTTGATACCGTAATACCGCAGCACCCCGTAACCTTGTGTCTCGGCAATGTGCCTGAGCGAGTAATAGTCGGGGTTCTCATGACCGATGACCACTGTGTCGCCGGCAGGGAAGTTAAAGACCACAATGTCGCCTTTCTGAGGACTCGTCCAGCCTTTGAGACGCTTGTACTCCCAATGAGGCCAATCTAAATAACTCTTTCCGCCGCCTAACCATTCCGGCATGGTGTGTTGCACCAGCGGCATACTCAGCGGCGTCTGCGGCACACGCGCACCGTAAGCCATCTTGCTCACGTACAGGAAATCGCCCACACGCAGACTCTTCTCCAGACTCGAACTCGGTATCTGGTAGTTCTGGAAGATATACAGGTTGATGAAATATACTGCCACCAGCGCAAACACGATGGCGTCTATCCAACTGAACAAGGTATAAAGAAACGCATTGCCCTTTGTACCTTGTTGGACTTTTCTCTCCCCTCCTTTTAGGGAGGGGTCGGGGGTGGGCCTATACCTTTTCCACCAAGAATAGTTGATGTACTTGGTGGTAAATGCATCGACGATGAGCGGCAGCAATGCCAGCCATCCGAGGCTTGCCCAATCGTCCCAAGCCACCCAGATGACAAACGCTACATACAGCGTTCCCCATACACCTGCGCGAATCCATCCGCCGCGCGTTGTCTCATTTATTCTTTCTTGAAAACTTTTCATTCTTATCCCGCTTTTGCTCAAACGATTATTGCTATGCAATTTTCGTAATTTGTAATTCGTAATTTTTAAAAATAGACAAAAGTAGAAAGACCGCTTCGCTTAAAGCCATTCTTGCTTTGAGTAGCCAAAGGCTACGGTCTTTTGTCTTTCGACTTTCTACTAAAAAATTCATAATTTTTAATATTTTCTTATAGTATTATATACTATGTATATAATACAGAGGATTTAAATCGTTAGTTGTTCTTATATATTCTTAATGATTGGTTACAGATTATAGGTACTATGTCCTATCCATCAGCAGGTAATCTCTTCTGCCGCCAGTACCGCACCTAAGGCAAACCCCTGCCTGCCTTTGGCAATGTGGGTGATGACGATGGTGTCTTCGGGGCTGTCCCAAGTCACAATATGTGTTCCCGGCACCTCGCCCTCGCGCACGGATTCGATAGGCACTTCTCCATTTCTAATTTTCAATGTTGAATTTTGAATTTGGGATGCCAATGTTTTGGCAGTCCCGGAGGGTTTGTCCAGTTTGTGTATGTGGTGAATCTCCTTGATGGACGGTGAGTACTGCGGCTGTGCCGCCATTTTTTCGGCAAGCAGTTTATTCACCTCGAAGAAGATATTCACTCCTATGGAGTAATTGCTGCTCCACACCAGCATCACTTTGCCCGTCTTGCTCTCAACTATCAACTTTTTACTATCAACTTCTCTCAACTCTAAACTCTCATCTTTCAACTCTTCCGGCTGCCATCCGGTTGAACCGGATACCACGGGCACGCTTTGCGCCCACGCGCGCAGAATATTCTCCTTTGCCGTCATAGGCGTGGTGAACTCGATAGCCACATCCGCGTGGTGCAAGTCAAACGCGTCATGGGCATCAATGCGGGCGACTATCTCGTGTCCGCGAGCAAGGGCAACCTGCTCAATCATGTGCCCCATTTTTCCGTATCCTATAATCGCTATTTTCATATTCACATTACTAGTGGTGCGTTAACTTTGCTTACCGCATCTGTATCATATTGATAAATAATAAATTACAAGAATGATATTATTTTTTTATTTAAATCAGAAATGTTTTTTGTGTTTATGTCTTTGAGAGCTTTTACTCATAGAGTTGTGCGAATTGGTAGTAAAAACTATCTGTAAGCTTGCTTGCAAGGAGTTTTTAGTAACAATTTGAACAAGGAGCATCGCTCCTAAAGCTCTCAAAGGGTTTTGTTGGTTTTTGTTAATTTTAATGCACCAGTACTATATTCACATAAAAAGCGTGCAAATTTACAAAAAAAAAACGATATATGCAAGCATATATACAATTTTTCTCCCTTTTCCGTCAATTTATACTGCAATCTTTGGTTATTTCAAAAAAAAGCAGTACCTTTGTGCCCGTTTTTGTATTATGTGGATTATATTAGCGTTTATATCGGCGTTTTGTCTGGGTTGCTATGACATCAGCAAGAAAGCGGCTCTGCGCACGCACCGGGTCATTGACGTGCTGACGGGCAGCGTGTGTATCTCGGCGGTTATCCTGTCGGTGCCTTTGCTGTTGTCCGTTCTGTGTCCGGAGGTGATGGAGGACACGCTTTTCTATGTGCCTCCGATGGATAGGAAGGGGCACCTGCTGACGGTTCTCAAGTCGCTTATCGTCCTCAGCAGTTGGGCGTTTGCGTATGTGTCGCTGAAACATCTGCCGATTTCGGTGGTCAGCCCCTTGCAGGCGACGCGGCCGATGTGGACTCTGATAGGAGCAATGCTTATCTTCGGTGAGCGGCTCAACGGCTGGCAGTGGACGGGTGTCCTCCTTGCCTTGGGAACGGTCTTGCTGTTCTCGCTGTATAGTAGAAAGGTGTCTGCGGACACTCCGAAAAATGCATCAATCCATCATTCCATCAATAGGGCTCCCGCAGATTTTAATCTGGGGGAAGAGGAGGAATTGAGACAATTATACAAGTTACGAAGTAACGCAGTCATTGATCTCCAATTCCGACGAAGCGAGCGGCTCAATCCCTACTATCTATCCCTTGCCTTGGCAATACTTATCGGTGCCTGTTCGGGCTTGTATGACAAGTATCTGATGCGTCATTACGACCACAACGCCGTGCAGGTCTGGTACACGCTCTATCAAGCCGTTATGATGCTTCTCGCGCGGTATTTCTATAACTTTAGTCGCAAGGTGCCTACGGGCACTCCGAAAAATACATCATTCCATCATTCCATCAATCCATCATTCAGCTCGCTTCGCGAGCAGTTGCCTATCCTTCTCATCTCTGTTTTTCTGGTCATCAGTGACAACGTGTATATGTTGGCGTTGCAGGACCCGGATTCGCTGATTGCGGTGGTGAGTACCATCCGTCGCGGCGGAGCGGTTATCGGCTTTGCATACGGACTGCTGTTCTTGAAAGAGGAAGACCCCCTGCCCAAGATTCTCTGCATGGCAGGCATCTGCCTTGGTCTTATCTGCCTCGCACTGGGATGAGGGACGATGGACAAGGGAAATGGACAATGGACAATGGGCAATGGATTTATAGGCTCGGATAGTTTCGGATAGTTCCGGATTATTCCGATAAACTCCGATAAACTCCGACTAAATCGGAGATATTAATTAATAAT
>JAFSLP010000086.1 GCA_017448345.1 Paludibacteraceae bacterium
CATTTGGTCATTTACCATTTACCATTTGGTCATTTACCATTTACCATTTGGTCATTTACCATTTACCATTTGGTCATTTACCATTTACCATTTGGTCATTTACCATTTATCATTTACCATTTGGTCATTGTGGTATTTAGACATTTACTTCGGGTTTCATGGTGGGGAAGAGCAGTACCTCTTGAATGGTCGGCTGTCCTGTCATGAGGATAGCCAGACGGTCGATACCGATACCGATACCCGAGGTCGGCGGCATTCCGTATTCGAGGGCACGCATGAAGTCATGGTCAATGACCATCGCCTCGTCATCGCCCTTGTCGGCAAGCTTCATCTGCTCTACGAAGCGGTTGTACTGGTCTATGGGGTCGTTGAGCTCGGAGTAGGCATTAGCCAGCTCTTTGCCATTGACCATCAGCTCGAAACGCTCGGTGAGACCGGGTTTGGAGCGGTGCATCTTTGTCAGCGGCGACATCTCGACGGGGTAGTCGGTGATGAAGGTAGGCTGGATGAAGGTGCCCTCGCAGGTCTCGCCGAAAATCTCGTCAATGAGTTTGCCTTTGCCCATGTGCTCGGTGTCCTCCACACCCAGTTTCTTGGCTTCTGCACGGATGGCGTCTTCGTCCATGGACGCGAGGTCGAGCCCCGTCTTCTCCTTGATAGCATCGAGGATAGGCAGACGGCGGTACGGCGCTTTGAAGTCAATCTCGTTGTCGCCCACTTTGACCTTGGTTGTGCCGTTGACGGCTATCGCGATTTTCTCCAAGAGCTGCTCGGTGAAGCCCATCATCCAGTTATAGTCCTTGTATTGCACGTAGAGCTCCATACAAGTGAACTCAGGGTTGTGGGAGCGGTCCATTCCCTCGTTGCGGAAGTTACGCCCAATCTCATACACGCCCTCGAAACCGCCGACGATAAGGCGTTTGAGGTAGAGCTCCGTAGCGATACGGAGGTACATATCCACGTCGAGCGAGTTATGGTGCGTGATGAACGGACGGGCGGAAGCACCGCCGGCAATCTGCTGCAGGATAGGGGTCTCCACCTCGGTGTAGCCTGCCTCGTCGAAGACCTGACGCATGGTGCGCAGGATAGTGGCGCGTTTGAGGAAGGTGTCTTTAACACCGTCGTTGACCACGAGGTCCACATACCGCTGGCGGTAACGCTGCTCCGGGTCATTGAAGCCGTCGTACGCTACGCCGTCTTTGTATTTGACGATAGGTAGCGGACGGAGCGATTTGGCGAGCACCGTCAGTTTCTTGGCATGAACGGAAATCTCACCCATCTGTGTGCGGAAGACAAACCCCTCTATACCGATGAAATCGCCGATATCAAGCAGTTTCTTGAAGACTACATTGTACATCTGTTGCTCTACGGTAGTAGGCTGTTCGCCTTCGGCTACCGGTGCTTGTATATCATCGCGGCTGACATATACCTGAATACGTCCTTTTGAGTCCTGTATCTCGATGAAGGAAGCCTTACCCATGATACGTTTCGACATCAGACGTCCGGCAATACGGACCTCCTTGCCATCCCAGTTGTCAAAATCCGCCTTGATGTCGGTCGAATGTCCTGTTACTTGATACTCGGCAGCGGGATAGGGGTCGATACCCATATCACGCATCGTTTGCAGACTTTGTCTGCGTACAATCTCTTGTTCTGATAATTCCATTATTGTTTTATGATTTATTAACTATGTTGTTCGGCGCGTGCGCGCACAAATTGCGGTGCAAAGATACGAAAAAAAAACGACATACGCAAGCGCGCAGGCGTTTTTTCTTAAAGAAAGAGTCTTTTTTTATAAAATACTTTAGTACTGATGCATTAATTTTAGAATAATAGTAGTTTAGCGATAATTTTAAGAAAAAAACATAACCGATTCAAATCAAAAAATTGGAATCGAATTATAAGTGACTATATAATAGCGCTTAACATCATAAAAAACTTAATATATCGCAACAGTAGTATTAGAATAAAACAAAAAATCAGAATGAGGGCAAAGCGTTCCTTCCGCTATCGGTCATGAGTCCTCGTGATTCCAATGAGGCACAGCGTTGGCGGTTGAGTTCGGTCCAATGACTTTTGGCGGAACGAGGCGATAGCCGTTGCGCCAAGCGTCCGTCGGGCAGGCGCTTGACAGTAGAGTCAATCCAGCCGAAGCATAGCGCTTCCTCCACTGCATCGAGGTACGGCATACAATCCGTACGCGGTATCTTGGTACGGTAAACCGTCACCCAGCAGGAATCGGCGGTGCGATGGTTGACCATAAGCCATTCACGGAGCTGCCTGCGCGAGGTGAACTCCAAGAGGTTGGTGATTTCCATAAAGCGTGTGTTCTTTGGTGGTGAAAGAGAGGTTCGGAATGCCCGATTTCCTCGAATTCAACGGAGTTTTCTATGGTTGAAGGCGCCGGTTGTGCGGCGGATGACGTGAGGGACGCCTGCTCTCCGGAAGCGGCAGCTTTAAGCTGACGGTAGAGGGCGACATAGGTGTATTGATAGAAACGGGAGTATGGTTTCATGCCCGGCTCGGGCTTGGCACCGCCTTTGAAGACCCTGTAATAATGGAGAAAGAAACGGACACGCCATTCGATACCGACAAAGGAATGGTCGTGCTCAAGGGCGTGAGCCTGACGCTGGGCTTCTTTGATGATTTCACGGTTCGCTACGCAGGCTGCGGACCAGTGTTTGGGGATGTGGTAGGTATATAGTTCAAAGAGTCCGTCGCGGAAACGGGAGGTACGGACGATGATGCGCTTGCGGTATTTGCATCCTTCTTTTTGGTAATCCATGGTACCCCAGTAGCACTCCACGCCCGCACAGAAACGAAAGTAGTACACGCCCCTTTTATGGGGAGTGGAACCTGCCGGAAGTGACACAAACGTGCAGTCAACGGACTTCAAACGGCGGATTACGCGTGTTTTCAAATGTTGTGACATTGGGCGTAAACGGTTGATATTATGCGGTTTAGGTATGGTTACAAAATAACAAAGTCTAGGATATATAGGTAGTGATACGAATTTTTGATATGTTTTAGTATTATTTGCGGGTGCAAAGGTACTAAGCTTGCTCTACGGCTCAGTACGATTCCCGATAAATCGGTCATATGAACTTTCGCCGTGAGCTACGCTTTCCCCACCGGATGCACTCCGTTAGCCTCCGTCGGGGACCCCGTTGACCTTTGCGGGTGCAAAGGTACAACAATTTTTTGGAATATGCAAATTTTCGGGGAATGGAAAGTGAAAAAATGAAAAAACCGGAAAATCCGGATAGACCAGACCGCTACGCTCATCCGGAACCATGCGGAGAGGAGAGCGGGCAATTATATTGCCCTGAAACTACCAAGAAAGAAAAATACAAAGAAATATATGCAAATTTTCGGGGAATGGAAAGTGGAAAAGTGAAAAAAACGGAAAATCCGGATAGACCAGACCGCTACGCTCATCCGGACCAAACCTCAACCAAACCATCCCTCTCAAGGGAGGAAGAGAGAGGGATGGAATGGGGGAGGCTTAAAGGTGGAAGGGAAGGATAGGGATTATTTGGAGCCGATGTTGCTGCCACCGCTGCCGAGACGGGATGACTCGTCGAGTTCTCCGACTTTGCGGTTCTTGTGCTGCTGGTACTGGCCGAACATCCAAGTGACGGAGAGCATGACACGCTGCTGGCGGACGGTGTTGGTGTACCATGAGCTGTAACCGGGGAGCTGTCCCATCTCCGTGGAGGTGAAACGCATCGAACGTGCCAAGTCTTGGATATTGAGGTTGAAGATAAGCCCTTTCTTCATATACATCTTCCGTACGCCGAAAGAGAGGTAATAACTGCTGCCGGAACGGTTGTAACCGGTGGTCATGGGCGAGGACCAGTTGCCGTCAAAGGTCATGATCCAGTCCTTGGGCAGGTAAGCGGAGAGGGTGCCACCGACATAGCCGTAATGGCTGCCGAGACGGTAAACAGGGGTGCCGTCCTCATTCTTGTCGTAGGACTGATTGAGGAAATGGTACCAGCCGGCATTGACCGTCAGTGCGAGCCAAGCACCCGCTAATTTACGATTTGGACATTTACCATTTACCATTTGGCTTTCGTCGCATTTCTCAAATTTCGGGACGAGGGGCAGTTCGGTGAGTGAGAGGTTACCGCCGTGGGTGGTACAAGTGCCGAAATTGGTCCATTTGATCCGTCCCGTTCCGTCCGGAAGGACCGTTGTTTTCTGGGAGAACATATCCTGCGTATGCCCGAAATTAAAGGTCAGATTGAGGTATTGGGTCCACGAGAAATGCAGCTCGACATCGTTGTTAAACTCCGGCGAGAGTTCGGTGTTTCCCATCTGTGACGAATAGGCGTCCACGTACGTGACGAAGGGGTTGAGCATCCAATAGTTCGGGCGTTTGATACGCCGGGTGTAAGAGGCAGAGACGGCAATAGGCTGCTGCAGTTTGCCCAGCGGCGAGGTGGTGTAACCGAGATAAGCTGTCGGGAAGGGGTCGAAATACGACTTATTGGTGACAGAGTCGGCGGAAGCCCAGTTGCCGTGGCTATAGGTATATTCACCGCGCAGCCCGAGTTTGACCGACCAGTGCTCGCCGAACTGTTTGCCGACAGAGATATACGCCGCCGCTACATGTTCGCGATAGATGAAATCGGAAGGTGTCTGAGGGCGCTTGACGCCATTGAGCGTGGAGTCGGTGGTCATGTGGTTGTCCGTGGAGGAGAGGGCATATTTGATGCCGGACTCAATCATGCCTGTCTGCCAGAACTTGGTCTGGAAATCCAGTTTGGCGGAATAGATATTCGCCGCCTGACGGGTGTTGATATCAAGGTCGAGTTCGCGGGTGCCGAAGTCGGTTATCTGGCGGTTGGCGGACTTGGTGGAATAGCGGTTATAATCCACATTGACAGTCAGTTCGCGTTCGAGCGCTTCATCGAACGTATGCGTGAAATTGAGGTTGGCGGTGTGTTGCGGCGCCTGTGTGGCGGTGTTGGTAGCCGTCCTGCTGAAGGTAGTGTCCGTGCCTGTGACGGTATAGCCGATATTCCGGTCACCGATGATGTCCTGCCGCATACGCATGTACGGCACCTGAAGGATGAAACCGAAGGTGTTGGCGGAGTCGATATACCAGTCGTTGCCAAGTTTGAGCATATAATACTGAAAATCAAGATTATATCCGGAGTAGGAGTAGTTCTCGACCGCCGGTTTGTCTTCCGTAGCAGGGACGGTGCGTCCTGTTTCGAAATCGATGTCATTCTGCGCATAGACCTGCGTGAGTTGCCCGAAAGTGTAGGTCTTGGCACCCCTGTAATTGAGGTTGAGGGATACCATATCCATATTCAGCCAGCGTTTGACATCGCCGAAATACATGCCTCCATACGCAGCGGAGAGCATTCCGTTGAGTCCTTTCATCATGTTACGCTTGGTCTTGATATTGATGATACCGCCTTGTCCCGAGGCATCGTATTTAGCCGATGGATTCGAGATAATCTCAATCTTTTCGATGGTGTTTCCGTCCGTACCGTCCAGCATGGCTTTGAGCTGCTGTCCGGAGAGATAGGAGGGTTTGCCGTCCACGTAGATTTCTACGGATTTGCCGTTGACGGTGATGTTTCCGTCCTTGTCGATACGTACTCCGGGAGCCCTGCGGAGGATGTCATTGCCGTTGGAACCGGCTGAAAGCGGCGATGCGGAGACATTAACCACCAGCTTGTCCATCTGCCGTTCGATGAGCGGTTTCTTGGCTTTGACCTCGACTTCCGCCAAGTGTTCTGTTTCCTCGTGAAGGACGAAATCCGGTCCTCCGAAAGCCGTCTTATAACCAACGAAAGAGGCTTGGATGATTAAAGTTGAAAGGTGAAAGGTGAAAGGTGAAAGGTCTATCTCATATTTTCCCTCGTCATCGGTGATGGCACCGGTGAGGAGTGTGGAGTCCAGTGTGAGGACAGAGACGGTGACAAAGGGCATGGCTTCGCCACGCTGGTTGATGACGGAGCCGGAGAGTGTTTCTGCGGAGACCGTGCAAGTGAGCGCCAGCAAGAGCGCTGTGAAGAAGATATTTTTCATTTTTTCATTCCTTTGAGTGCATCGTAACAAATGAAGGCACCGACGAACAGGACCACTCCTGCCGCAAAATACGGTTCCCATTGCGCCTCCCATTGCGAGGAGATAAACGTCAAGGGGATGATTCCTGTCAGACAAAGCAGACGGAATGCTGCTGCAACAGCCAAAACGGCTCCAATGATAAATCTCAGTTTCATAATCTTATTGTTGTATATTTAAATTATTATTTGTATCTTTGCACCCGATTTGCATCTAAGGGATGGATTAAGGCCGATTTAAAATCCGGTGCAAAAGTACTGCTTTTGGATGATTTGAAATATGAAAAAACGGACATTTGTGCAATTTTATGCGAAAAAGACCGAGAAATCGTCGGAAAGCGGTATTCCGAGCATTCGGAACTGCCCCGGCGAGACACAACCCATCTGCTGGAACTCCAGCGCGGCGTGGCTGAGGTCATAATAGCCATGACGGAGAACGGTGGCGAGCAAGTCGATTGTTTTATGTTGCTGAGTCTGGTGCTGCATATCCTGAATAGTGCGATGAAACCGGCGGAGACGGATGAACTGCTTGGGCGGAATGCCGACATATTGGCGGAAGACACGCAGGAACTGCCGTTCGCCGAGGCATGCTACGCCTGCCATCTGAGCAGCGGTAATTGCGCCCTCCGCATGGTCGCAAGCCGTGACTACATTGCTGATACGCTTGTAGTTCAGGTCTTCTTTCTTCGGCAGACGCCCCAAGAAAAATGCATCCAAGAGAGGTGCTATCTGTTCAGCTTTGGGCGTGCGTTTGAATATCCGGTCGCAGTGTGTCAGTCCTTCGTCCGCATACTCGCTTGCAGAGAGTACCTGTCCGGCTAACTGTTGCATGCCGATGCCTAAAAGCGCGTGCATGCCACCCGGCAGAAAATCCATCATCATTCCTTCAAACCAACCACTCACGGTAGTCAGACCGAGCGTCGTCTGGTTGGCACCCAAAAGCACCAACTCGCAGGTCTGTTTGCCGGCAATTTCCATGACGGCGTTTCTGACGAATATGAGCGAACCGTAGTTGGGCAGAAGCGGTTGCACATGTTTGCCGTTCACAAACCGAGGGTCGTCAACGGGCGGTTTCATCGTGTCTGTCGAGCCTTCTGCGCGGACAAAGACATAACGATATACATATGGACGAAGGGCTTCTGCCGGTTCGATAATCTGGAAAAACATATGCTTGATAAGGGCACTTCTACAAATTTTACGTTAATTTGCCGACAAAGGTACTACATTTTTCTGATATATGCAAATAAAGGGCACCTAAAAATGTTATTTTATTGACGATTTTGATCGCCCATATATGGTCGATGCTATGCTTTTGGTTATGCTGAGGTTATACGCAGGTTAGCCGAGTAACGGTATAATATCCCAATAATCACCCAATAATCACCCAATAACCACCCAATAAAATGCCAATAATATAACAATGGTTACCGCTGAAAAACGAGTGCAAAGGTACTACATTTTTTTGATTCGTGCAAGAAAAATATCCATAAAAAATACGCGCGCGCTTGCATATGTCAAAAAAAATCCGTAATTTTGCAGTCGTTTTTTATCTTTTTAGCAAATGTAGAATATATGATACTCTATTTTTCGGGAACAGGAAACAGTCTGGCGGTTGCACGGAGTATAGCGCAAGCCGTAGGGGACGAAATAATGCCGCTCGTTGAGGCTGTGCGTCAGGATCTGACCGGTGAGAAAAGAATTGGTCTGGTCTATCCGTCGTATGATTTCAATACGCCTCCGGCGGTGCGCAATATAGTGCCGCGGCTGAAGATATCCCAAGAAGCGTATGTGTTCATCGTCATCCCCTGCGGCGCGCAGGCAGGCAACTCCATTTGGACGGTGCGCCGTCTGTTGAGAGAGAAAGGGGTGGAGGTATCGTATGCGCATAAGATACGTGTGCCGGACAACAGCGCATTGGTGTTCGGGCGCAATCCCAACGACCAGAAATGGAAGTTTGAGAAGTTCGCAGGCAGACTGGAACGTATCATCGCGGATGTGAAGGCGGAGAAGAAAGCGTTCCATTTCAGTGCGTGGAGTTTCCTTGGCTGGGTAATGGGGCAACCGAAGATGGAAGCAAAGCTGTTAGGCGCTTTCCGTCCGGCGGTGAGAGAAGACAAATGTATCGGTTGCGGCACTTGTGCCAAGATTTGCCCGATGCGGAATATCGCCGTGAACGAACGCGAAGAAGCGGTTGCCGGACAATCGGAGACAGTGGCGCATGTAGGTCCGCATTGCACGGCGTGTCTGGCATGTGTGCACGCCTGCCCGAAACAGGCACTCGAAGTGGGCGGCAAACCGACTGTAAAAGAGCGGCAATACAGACATCCGCAGGTTAAGTTGGCGGAATTGTTATTACGGAAATAATAAATTCAACATAAAGTATTAGTCTTATGGACAAACAAACAAAAGCGTATGTAGATCAATTTATGGCTGAATTGATCGCGAAAAACCCCGGTGAGAGCGAGTTTCACCAGGCAGTAAAAGAAGTAGTGGAGTCGGTGGCTCCGATGATCATGGCGTATCCCTATCTGCGAGAGCAGAAAGTGATGGAGCGTATCGTAGAACCCGAACGCGTGATTATGTTCCGCGTGCCGTGGATGGATGACCAAGGCGAAGTGCAAATCAACCGCGGTTTCCGCGTGCAGATGAACTCCGCTATCGGTCCGTACAAAGGCGGTATCCGTTTCCATGCCTCTGTCAATCTGTCCATTATGAAGTTCCTTGCTTTCGAGCAGACCTTCAAGAACGCGCTGACAACCCTGCCAATGGGTGGCGCCAAGGGCGGTTCGGACTTCTCGCCGAGAGGAAAAAGCGATGCGGAAGTGATGCGTTTCTGCCAGAGTTTCATGACCGAGCTGCAGCGTCATATAGGTGCTGACACAGACGTGCCGGCAGGAGACATCGGCGTCGGCGGACGAGAGATAGGATATATGTTCGGCCAGTACAAGCGGCTGCGTGACGAGTTCACGGGTACGCTGACCGGAAAAGGCCAGACCTGGGGCGGCTCTCTCATGCGTCCCGAAGCAACGGGTTACGGAGCTTGCTATTTCGCAGAGGCTATGCTGGCTACCCGTGGAGAATCCTTCAATGGCAAGCGCGTTTGTATCTCCGGTGCCGGAAACGTAGCGCAGTTTGCTGCGCAGAAAGCAATGCGTCTCGGTGCCAAAGTGCTCACGCTCTCCGATTCCAACGGGTTTATCTACGACGAGGAAGGGCTGAACGAGGAGAAACTGAACTATGTCTTCGAGCTCAAGAACGTCCGCCGCGGACGTATCAAAGAGTACGTGACCAAATATCCGCAGGCGAAATACTTTGAGAACGAGCGTCCGTGGTCTGTACCATGCGACATCGCCATGCCGTGCGCAACCCAGAACGAGATAGAGAAAGCCGATGCCGAGAAACTCATCAAGAACGGCTGTTTCTGCGTATGCGAGGGTGCGAACATGCCTTCCACGCCGGAAGCTATCGCTATTTTCCAGAATGCCAAGATTCTCTATAGTCCGGGTAAGGCATCTAACGCCGGCGGCGTAGCCACTTCCGGCTTGGAGATGACCCAGAACTCCATGCGCCTGAAATGGACGGCAGAAGAGGTGGACGCCCGTCTGCGTACCATCATGGCGGACATTCACGCGGCATGTCTGAAGTACGGTACTGAGGAAGACGGCTATATCAACTACGTCAAGGGTGCCAACATCGCCGGCTTCATGAAGGTGGCAAACGCCATGGTCGAGCAAGGACTGGTTTAAGTGACAAAGGGACAAAGTACCAAGTACAAAGGGATAAAGGGCGCGCAAGGTCGGTGTAATCGGCCGGCTTGCGCGTATGTTGCGCGTCTCTTACGCGTATGTTGCGCGTCTCTTACGCGTATGTTGCGCCGAGCGATGACCGAAAGATGAACGAGAAAGAAAAAACTAAAAATAACATATAATTATGGTACCAAAATTTGATAGTTTCTTTACTCCGTATTTGATGTGCCTTTCTGATGGTAACATCCATAAAAATAAGGAACTTGTAGAGTATGCAATCAAGTACTTTAATTTGACAGAGGAAGAGGCGCAAGAACGCATTGCGAACCAAAGCCAAACTCAAGTTTATAATCGTGTGTTGTGGGCAGGAACCTACTTGCGTAAGGCTGGGTTGGCAGAAAAAGCCATGAACGGTCAGTATAGGATTTCAGAAGAGGGGTTAAAGAGGCTGAAAGAAGGCGAAGTGACGCTCCGTACATTGGCTGAGTATCCTTCTTTTGTGGAATTTTATGGACGCAAGCCTAAAGCAAGCCCAAAACACCAGAAGGAGGAAATCGCTTCAGAAGTAGTGGAAAAAACACCTATTGAAGTTTTAGAAGAAGCCTATTCTCAATTAAATAACCAATTGGCAAGCGAAGTATTGGCTTCCTTAATGGATGTATCTCCTCAAAAATTCGAACAGATAGTAGTAGATGTACTAGTTGCTATGGGGTACGGCGGTTCATTAGAAGATGCAGGAACTGTGACCGCTTATGTCAAGGACGATGGTATTGATGGGGTAATAAAAGAGGATAAATTGGGATTAGATAAAATATACGTGCAAGCAAAACGTTGGTCTAATTGTGTTGGACAACCTGAAATACAAAAGTTTGTCGGAGCATTAGTTGGGCAAGGAGCGAAGAAAGGTGTGTTTATCACAACATCTTATTTTTCAAAAGAGGCTCGTCAATTTCAACCCAAAGGAGATATTAAAGTGGTATTGATAGATGGTCAGGAATTGGCTAACTATATGATAGAATATAATGTAGGAGTATCTCTAAAACAATCTTACCAAATCAAACGTCTTGATACTGATTATTTCGAGGAATAATAGTGCATCCGTCTCTGTCGTCTCTATCGTCTCGTATGTCTCTCGTAAACGGGGAGTAGCTTGAGAGAGGCTGATTAACAGCAGAGATATTGCACCTTAAAAGGAGATTAAAAATGACCCCATTTGACATCAAACGCATAGAGGAAATGGAAGCGTTGTATGACGCTTTGCTGCAAGCCGTGGCGGAGATAGAGCAGGGAGGTGCAGCAGAGGCAGCGGCACGCAAGGCGGCTTTGCAGCCGGAGATAGACCGCCTCGCGGCGTACTACAGTTCCGAGGCATGGAAGGCGGACTTCGCCGCCGATGAGGCAGGGCTTCTGCCCGCCGGCATGAAGCGCGGCGTGCTCTCCGAGGATGGGGTGTATGGGATACTGGATAGGTTCGGGGAGATAGACCCCGGCAATCCCGGATAATCCGGAAAATCCAGAATCTCCGGAACTTCCAGAATCTCCAGAATCTCCGGAAAATCCGGAAAACAATACTAACAACAAAAAACAAATTATCCTATGATTGACCCGAAAAAGGTACAGCTGCAACACTACGCAGACGGGACACCAAGCGTGCTCCGTAAAACCGTAGTGTATCAGGAGTTGTACTTTTATAAGCGCAGCGATATTTTATACCAGCTTACGGTTGCTTTCAGCCGTCGTTTTCTCCCCAAATACGGCGACCGCACAGTGGACCAGATGGTACAAGCAGCGCGTTCAACCATGCAGAATATCGCTGAGGGAAGCGTGGACGGGCAGACATCTGTAGAAACAGAAATCAAACTCTTAGGCGTGGCAAAGGGCAGCAATCATGAGTTGCTCGGCGATTACCAGAACTATATCAAAACAAACGGTCTATCCGAATGGTGGGGCACTAACTCACGCGCAGACAAGTTGCACACTTTCTGCAAAGAACATACTTCGGTAGAGGATTTTTCACCCTATTTGGAGCGTTGGACGGATGAAGAAATGGCGAATTGCGCTATTTGCCTTTGCCACATGATAGACCGCGGATTAACCACTTATATCACAAATAGAGACCGCGAGTTTGTGGAGCAAGGCGGTATTCGTGAACGAATGACCGCCGCCCGTGTCGGCTATCGCAATAATCAGAAAGAAGAAATAGAACGGCTCCAAGCCGAGTTAGCCGAAGCCCGTGCAGAAATAGCACGGCTAAAAGCCGAACTATCCGGAAAATCCAGATAATCCGGAATCTCCGGACTTTCCAGAATCTCCAGAATCTCCAGAAAACCACCAACCCCAATGAATACCAACACTTACACATCCCTGATGGAGCGGCGCGTGAGGCGCATACTGCTCGTGTGCAACAACTACGACAGCTTCGCGCTGGAGGAGGACGGACGCATAGATGTGCAGATCGCACAGGAATACGCCGAACTCAACCTCTCTAATCCGCCGTCTATTACTCGCGCGGAAACGACAGACGAAGCGCTCAACTTAGTCAAAAGTCAAAAGTCAAAAGCAGAAAGCCACGATGCCGATGCCCCTTTCGACCTTATTATCACCGTCTATAGCGCGGGAGGACTGGATGTGTTTGATTTTGCGGCGGAGAGCAAACGGCTGCTGCCGGATTGTCCGATTGTGCTGCTCTCGTCGTTCAGCAAAGAGGTCTATCGCCGCGTGGAGCAGCAGGACAAGACCAACATCGACTACCTCTTCAACTGGAACAACTCCACCGACCTCATCATCGCTATTATCAAGCTGATTGAGGACCGCATGAACGCCGAGCACGATATTCTCTCCGAGGGCGTGCGGGCAATCCTTCTGGTCGAGGACTCCGTGCGGTATTACTCTACGTATCTGCCGCTGCTCTATAAATTAGTGCTTCACCAAAATCAGATAGCCATTCGCGATGCGCTCAACGAGAAGCAGCAACTGCTCCGCAAGCGTGCGCGGCCGAAAGTGCTGATGGCAACCTGTTATGACGAAGCCATCGAACTGTACAACCGCTACAAGGAGAACATCATCGGTGTCATCTCCGATGTGGGATTTGTGCTGCACAAAGGCGAACCCTCGTCCGCAGAGAAACTCGATGCCGGTGTGGATTTATGCCGGCTGATTCGGGAAGACAATCCCACTATGCCTTTCCTCATGCAGTCCTCGCAGGAGTCCATCAAATCGGTCGCACGCAAACTCAATGTGGGGTTTGTCGTCAAGAAATCCAAGACGCTGACCCAGGAACTGAGCGCCTATATAGAGCGCGAGTTCGGCTTCGGTGATTTCGTGGCGGTCGATCCGAGGACAGGCAAAGAGATAGGGCGTGCATCGGATCTGGAGGGCTTTGAACGTATCATATCTTCGATTTCATCGGCTGCTTTCCGCCGGCTGAGTGACAATAACTACCTCTCTAAATGGCTCTTTGCACGCGGCTTGTTTGCTATCGGACGCAAGGTACACGAACTCACCATTCAGGACGATGCGGACATAGAGAACATCCGCCAGACGAATATCCGTCTGATTCATGACTACCGTATCAACCAGGCGCTGGGCGTGGTGGCGAAATACGCGCAAGACACTTATAACGACACCATCTGGTTCGCCCGTTGCGGCGACGGAGCGATGGGCGGCAAGGGCAGGGGACTTGCGTTCCTCAACCACATGCTGCAGAAACATGACCTCTTTGACCGCTGGCAGGACGTCCGTGTGCTCGTGCCGCGGACGATGGTTCTCACTACCGACTGGTTCGACCGGTTCATCAACAAGAACGGACTGCAATACGTCATCAACGCCGATTTGACGGACGAGGAACTGCTCTCGGAGTTTGTCTCCGCCTCGCTGCCGTCGGAACTGGTGCACGCCCTGCGCCATTTCATCCGCGTCACGCAACGGCCGCTTGCCATCCGTTCGTCCAGCAAACTGGAGGACAACTACTACCAGCCTTTCGCGGGCGTATACAGTACCTATATGATTCCGCACACGGAGAACGAAGACCAGCAGCTCCGTCTGCTCACCAAAGCCATCAAATCGGTCTATGCGTCCGTCTATTTCGCCGCATCGCGCGGATATATCATCTCTACGGGCAACGTGCCGAGCGAGGAACAGATGGCTATCGTGCTGCAGGAAGTGTCCGGTGAAACCGAAGGAAACTACTATTTCCCTGTCATCTCCGGCGTAGCGCGAAGCATCAATTTCTATCCGGTGGGCAAAGAGAAACCCGAAGACGGTATTGTCAAGATTGCCTACGGACTCGGAAAAGCTGTCGTGGATGGCGAACAAGTGCTGCGTTTCTCGCCCAAATACCCGAAGAATGTGATGCAGACTTCGACGGTGGATCTGGCTATGCGCGAGACCCAGCAATCGATGCTTGCACTCTCGCTCAGCCCGGAGAAATTCAAGACTTCCATAGACGATGCCGTCAATCTGGAGCGTTTTCCGATACACGACTGCGGACAGTTCGAGAGCCTCAAACTCATCGCCTCGACCTACGACCGCGAGAACATGCGTATCGTCGATTCGTGCTATCCCGACGGACCGCGTATCGTCACGTTTGCGCCACAACTGAAATTCAACACTTTCCCGTTGGCAGAGATCATCCGCACGCTCCTTGACATCGCGCAACAGGAAATCAAATGCCCCGTAGAGATTGAGTTTGCGGTCAATCTGGAGCACGAGCCGCAGATCTTCCATGTGCTGCAGATCCGCCCGATTTCATCGGACTCGCTCTCTGCCAAAGTGGAGTGGGAGAGTATCGATGAGACCGGCGCTTTCCTGCGTTCGGGCAGTGCGCTCGGCGTGGGGAAGATAGAAGAAGTGACGGATATCATCTATCTGAAGAAAGAGGCATTCGATGTGCTCCGGACACGTGAGATGGCTGCCACTCTCCGCGAGTGGAACAACCGCCTGCGTACCGAAGGACGGCAATACCTGCTTATCGGTTACGGCCGCTGGGGTTCGCAGATTCCCACGCTTGGCGTGCCCGTCCAATGGAGCGACATCAGCGAGGCGAAAGCGATAGCCGAGTGCAGTCTGGAGAACTTCCGCATCGAGCCGTCCCAAGGTTCCCATTTCTTCCAGAACATGACTTCTTTCAATGTCGGTTATATGAACGTGGACCCGTGGGCACGCCCCCTGACGGATGCGTATGACCAGTCCGTCCTCGATGCCCTGCCGGCAGTAGAAGAGACGGAGTTGGTGCGCCATGTGCGGGTAAAAAAGCCTCTGGAGATGTACATCGACGGCTTCGAGAACAAAGCTGTTATAAAAAAATAAGCCGGTTTCAAAACCAACAGTATAATAATTATTATAAGGAACGGTAAGGTGCAACAAGATTATGAATTGTTTGCATCTTATTGTTCATTATTGGTGCCTGAACAAGCAAAGCGGAAGATGCTCGAGATAAGCTTGAGATATGCTGAAAAAGAACATAAATGCAAGAAAAGGCAAAAATAAAATGTGTTTTATTTGTATATGTTATTTTTTTTTTGTAACTTTGCGCCAAATTTGGCGCGAGAGGAGATAGAAAAACACACCCGGTTCAACTTTATAAGAGAGAAAAACTGAAAATATCTAAAACAAATATATTATGAATCTTTCCGAATTAACCGACAAAATCTACGCAGAAGGCGTAGAAAAGGGAAATGCTGAAGCCCGTGAGATTGTAGAGAAAGCACAAGCCCAAGCCGCAGACATCATTGCGCAGGCTCAGAAGAAAGCGGCTGCTATCGAGTCCGAGGCAGCAGTCAAAGCAGCAGACCTTGACAAGAAGACACGTGCCGAGCTCAAACTGTATGCCGAGCAAAGCGTAAACGCCGTGAAGACAGAGATTACCAACCTGCTGGCAGACAAGATTGCTTCGGACAGTGTGAAGGCTGCTACTGCAGACGCCAAGTTCATGCAGAGCCTGATAGCCAAACTTGCCGAGCAGATGGGCAAAGAAGGTGATGTAGTAATTGAGGCAAAAGATGCCGAGGCGCTGAAGAAATACTTTGCCGCCAATGCCAAAGGGCTGCTGGAGAAAGGCGTTAAGATTGAAGAAGTGAAGGGCATCAAGACCGATTTCACTATTCAGCCTGCAAAAGGCGGATACAAACTCGCGTTCGGAGACGCCGAATTCATCGCCTATTTCAAAGAAATGCTGAGACCACAACTTGTGGAGGAACTATTCTAAACGAATAAACAGTTAATGGCATGACGTATGAGTATTTATTAGCGGGATTGCCGGAGTTGAAGGCAGGAGCAGATGCTCCGGTGTCGCTGGAGAAGCTGGAAGAGCTGTTCGACGAACAGTTGTCCGAAAGCGACAAGCGGCTATTGGACTTGCTGCGTGTGCCCATCGATGCCGAGACGCTGGCACAAGGACTGCACGCCAAGAACCGCTTTGTGCGTGAATGGTTTGCATTCAACCGTGACATGAATAATGTGCTGGTGGCTCAAATCTGCCGCAAACACGGTTTTGACGTGAAGCAACAGATTGTGGGTGATGACGAGGTAGCAGAACAGCTGCGCACCCATAGCGCACAGAAAGATTTCGGTCTTAGCGAGGTGATGGGCGAATTTCAGGAGATATTAGCGCTGGCGCAGATAGAGGACCTGATGGCCCGCGAAAAAGCCATAGACGCCATCCGTTTCGAATGGCTGAGCACCCGCACGGAGTTTGACTTCTTCTCGGCAGAGATGGTCTTTGCTTATTATCTGGAGGCCGTGATGCTTCACCGCTGGTCGATACTGACAGTGGAAGAAGGTGAACGGGTATTCAGAGGAATGGTGGCAGAGATGAAGAAAGGAGTACGCCTTGATGCGTAATTCGTAATATTTTATTTAAATTTGTAATTTCAATTACACAATATGACTACAGGAAAAGTTAAAGGAATTATTGCCAACCTAGTAACCGTCGGAGTGGATGGACCGGTTGCGCAAAATGAGATTTGCTACATCTACGTAGGCGAGACAAGACTGATGGCGGAAGTCATCAAAGTAATCGGCGCCAACGTGTATGCGCAAGTGTTCGAGTCCACGCGTGGTCTCAAAGTGGGCAACAAAGTGGAGTTCACAGGCCACATGCTGGAAGTGACGCTCGGTCCCGGTCTGCTCAGCCGTAACTACGACGGTTTGCAGAACGACCTTGACAAACTGACGGGCGTGTTCCTCAAACGCGGCGAGTATAACTTCCCGCTGGATACCGAGAAAAAATGGGCGTTCAAACCCATCGCCAAAGTAGGTGATAAGGTTGAGGCTGCCGCTTGGCTGGGCGAGGTGGACGAGAACCACCAGCCGCACAAGATTATGGTGCCGTTCGTGTTTGAAGGAACGTACACCGTGAAATCCGTCAAACCTGCCGGTGAATATACCATCAACGAAGTGATGGCAGTCCTGACCGATGAGGACGGCAATGACCATGATGTAACGATGGTGCAGAAATGGCCGGTGAAGAAAGCAATCTTGGCTTACCGCGAGAAACCGCGTCCATTCAAACTGTTAGAGACCGGCGTGCGTACGATAGACACCGCCAACCCGCTTTGTGAGGGTGGAACAGGCTTCATCCCGGGACCGTTCGGTACCGGTAAGACCGTCCTCCAGCACGCAATCTCCAAACAAGCCGAAGCGGACATCGTGATTATCGCAGCCTGCGGCGAGCGTGCCAACGAGGTAGTGGAGACCTTTACCGAGTTCCCCGAACTGGACGACCCGCACACCGGACGCAAACTGATGGAGCGTACCATCATCATCGCCAACACATCCAACATGCCGGTGGCAAGCCGTGAGGCATCCGTCTATACATCCATGACCATCGCCGAGTATTACCGCTCGATGGGTCTGCGTGTGCTCTTGATGGCGGACTCAACGAGCCGTTGGGCACAGGCGCTGCGTGAGATGTCCAACCGTCTGGAGGAGCTGCCGGGACAGGATGCTTTCCCGATGGACCTTTCCGCCATCATCGGTGCATTCTACGCACGCGCAGGCTACGTGTACCTTAATAATGGTGCTACAGGGTCGGTTACTTTCCTTGGAACCGTTTCACCTGCCGGCGGTAACCTGAAAGAGCCGGTGACAGAAGGAACGAAGAAAGTGGCACGCTGTTTCTATGCCTTGGAACAGGCGCGTGCCGACCGCAAGCGTTACCCGGCGGTGAACCCGATTGACTCGTACTCCAAATATGTGGAATACCCGGAGTTTGAGGAATATATCTCCGGTTTGATTGACAAAGAGTGGCTTCCGATGGTCAATGACATGAAGACCTATCTGCAACGCGGCAAGGAGATTCAAGAACAGATCAATATTCTTGGTGACGACGGTGTGCCCGTTGATTACCATGAGGCATTCTGGAAATCCGAGGTTATAGACTTTGTAATCCTTCAGCAGGATGCTTTTGATAAGATTGATGCTGTTTGTCCGCTGGAACGTCAGCAGTATATGCTCCGTCTGGTAATGGGTATCTGCAACCACGACTACGACTTCGATAATTTCCTCGATGTCATCGATTATTTCAAGCGTGTGATAAATCTCTGCAAACAGATGAACTACTGCGAGTTCCACTCGCCAGAATTTGAGGATTACCGCAAGAAACTGGATGCCCTGCTGGCAGAAAAACAAATCAAATAAGCGCCTCTTATCAGCAGTTATGAGACGAGTATAATAATTTAGAATAAAAAAGCACACAATATGGCAAAAGCATTTCAAAAAATTTACACGCAGATCACAGCTATTACCAAAGCGACGTGCTCGCTGAAGGCCGAAGGGGTAGGTAACGACGAGTTGGCCACCGTCAACGGCAAGTTGGCTCAGGTGGTGAAAATCATCGGCGATGAGGTGACACTTCAGGTGTTCCAAGGAACAGAGGGTATTCCTACCAACGCCGAAGTGGTGTTCCTCGGCAAGGCTCCGAGTCTGAAGGTGAGCGACCAACTCGCAGGCCGTTTCTTCAACGCCTATGGTGAGCCTATTGACGGCGGACCTGCTATCGAAGGCAAGGAGATTGAGATTGGAGGTCCTTCCGTGAACCCCGTCCGCCGCAAACAGCCGTCCGAACTGATAGCCACAGGTATTGCCGGTATCGACCTGAACAACACACTTGTTTCCGGCCAGAAGATTCCATTCTTTGCCGACCCGGACCAACCGTACAACCAAGTGATGGCAAACGTAGCACTCCGTGCCGAAGCAGACAAGATTATCTTGGGTGGTATGGGTCTGACCAATGATGATTATCTCTATTTCAAAAATGTGTTCTCCAACGCCGGTGTGCTGGACCATATTGTCTCGTTCGTCAACACGACCGAGAACCCGCCGGTTGAGCGTCTGCTGATTCCGGATATGGCTCTTACGGCTGCCGAATATTTTGCGGTAGAGAAACATGAGAAAGTGCTGGTTCTGCTGACGGATATGACACTTTATGCCGATGCACTCGCTATTGTGTCAAACCGTATGGACCAGATTCCGTCGAAAGACTCTATGCCGGGTTCGCTCTATTCCGACCTCGCCAAGATTTATGAGAAAGCCGTACAGTTCCCGGAGACTATCGGCGGCGGATCAATCACCATCATTGCCGTGACAACCCTTTCCGGCGGCGATATCACGCACGCTATTCCGGATAACACCGGTTATATCACGGAGGGTCAGCTTTACCTCCGCCGCGACAGCGAAATAGGCAAAGTTATCGTGGATCCGTTCCGCTCACTGAGCCGTCTTAAACAATTGGTGGCAGGCAAGAAAACCCGCGAAGACCATCCGCAGGTAATGAACGCTGCCGTTCGTCTTTATGCTGATGCCGCCAATGCCAAAACAAAGAAAGAAAACGGATTCGACCTGACGGACTATGACAACCGCTGTCTGGATTTCGCACGTGACTACAGCCGTGAGATTTTGGCAATAGACGTAAATATCAATACGGTACAGATGCTGGATATCGCTTGGCAGCTTTTCGGCAAGTACTTCAAGCCGGAAGAGGTAAATATCAAAGCTGCATTGGTAGAGAAATACTGGCCCAAGGCTGAAAGTTGAGAGTTGAATGTTGAGAGTTGAGAGAAGCCTAATGGTTGAAAGTTAATAGTAAGAACTTTCTACTTAAAAACTCTCCAACTTCTTTAAACTTTGAACTCTAAACTATAAACTTTAATAACATGGCAATAACTTATCAATTCAACAAAACATCGCTGCAAGGTCTGGAGAAAGATCTGAAGATGCGGCAGCGAACGCTTCCGACACTCCAAAGCAAGGAAACGGCTCTTCGTCTGGAGGTAAAAAAGGCGAAAAAAGAGCTGGAGGAGTTGGACGAGGAAGTCAACCGCCGCATTAAAGATTATGACCAGATGCTGGCACTCTGGGGAGAGTTTGACACCTCGCTGATACACGTGGACGATGTGCGCATGTCTGTCAAGAA
Source organism: Paludibacteraceae bacterium (assembly GCA_017448345.1). GTDB lineage: Bacteria > Bacteroidota > Bacteroidia > Bacteroidales > Paludibacteraceae > Colicola. The sequence continues at coordinate 20,241 of JAFSLP010000086.1, forward strand.
GATTGCCGGTGTGCGCGTACCCGTGCTGGACGAAGTGGTCTATTCCACCAAAGAGTTCTCGCTGTTCTCCAGTCCGAAATGGTTTGCCGACGGATTCGAGCAAATCAAAGCGATAGCGGATGTCGGTATCCGTCAGGAGTTTGTACGGAGAAAGGTGGACCTGCTGGAATATGCACGCAAGAAGACGACACAGAAGGTCAACCTGTTTGAGAAAGTACAGATTCCGGGATATCAAGATGCCATCCGCAAGATAAAACGATTCATGGAGGATGAGGAGAACCTGTCCAAATCAAGCCAGAAAATCGTAAAATCCAAACGCGAGGCAGAAGCCCGTGCTGAAGAAGAAAAGGTGACGGTTGTCCCCGGTGAAGCGGGGAAAACCCTAGACGGAAAGGGGGCGAAGCTATGATCACGAAAATGAAAAAATACACCTTCCTGGTGTTCCACCGCGATTATGAGCCGTTCCTCTCCCGGTTACGCGAATTGGGCGTAGTGCATATCACCCAAAAAGCCGCAGGCTTGATGGAGGATGATGAGCAACTGCAAGCCGCTCTGCAACATGAGGACGAGTTGCGCCGCCTGATTAAACAAGGAGCTCCTGACCAGATGATTCAGGAGCGCGGAGCCATTGAACAACGCATTTCAGATGCCAAAAACGCCATGCAGCAAGCTGCTGTATGGGGCGATTTTGACGCCACACGTATCAAGGCGCTGAAAGAGGCGGGATATACTCTCCGTTTCTTCTCATGCGGAGCAAGCGCCTACCAAGAGGAGTGGGGCATAGCGGTTAATACGGCGGAAGGGAAGACATATTTCGTACAAGTGTACGGCACTGATGATCAACCGGTTGACTTGTCCGAGACCATAGCTGTTGAGCTCCCGCAACCGGAGAAATCCGCAGCACAATGGCAAGCCGAGGTGGAGCACCTCAACGGTCTCTTGGCGGCAGCTAATGCACGCATTGAGGCTTGGAAGGTAGCTAATCTCGATGGACTGAGACAACAACTCAAAGAAGCCCGCCAGCAGATAGACTGGCAACGGGTAAACCTCTCTACCGATAAGCTGGCAGAAGGTGCTCTCTGTCTGTTTGAAGGTTTCTGCCCGATAGACAAGGAGGAAGAACTGAATGCGATGCTTGCGAAGGAAGAAGTGTATTATGAGGAGACAGACCCCGAGAAAGAGGATGCAACGCCGATTAAGCTGCATAACAACTGGTTTGTGAAGCTCTTTGAACCACTCACGGGCATGTACGGCTGGCCGAACTATAATGAGTTCGACCCGACGCCTATCCTCGGACCGTTCTTCCTGCTGTTCTTTGCGCTCTGTATCGGCGATGCCGGTTACGGCATTCTGTTGACACTCATCGGCTATCTGATCTACAAGGACAAACTGAAGATTGAGATGTTCGAAGGTCTTGGCGGCATTATCATGGCGCTTGGGGTCGGCTCTACGGTAATCGGTTACCTGATGGGCGGATTCTTCGGTATCGACCTCTTCCGTGCTACGTGGTTCCCTGAGTGGGCGAAAGCGCCTATGTTCAACAACCTCGGTGTGAACGGCAAGATCGGCGAGTACGACGTGATGATGGTTCTGGCAATCCTGATTGGTGTGGTTCATCTGATTCTGGCAATGAGCATCAAAGCAATTACCTATACCCTGCGCGATGGCTTTAGAGCAACAGTCTCCACATGGGGCTGGCTCCTGCTTATTGTAGGCGGTATATGCACAGCGATAGTGGCTATGCTCTTCTCGCTGCCGACAGAGATTGTCAAATGGACACTCATCGGTATCGGAAGCGTGTCTGCGCTGGGCATCTTTGTATTCAATACCCCGGGCCGTAATCCGCTGATTAACATTGGAGCAGGTCTCTGGGATACGTATGGTATGACCACCGGACTGTTGGGCGACGTGCTCTCGTATATCCGTCTTTATGCCCTTGGTTTGGCAGGCGGTATGTTAGGTGCTGCGTTTAACCAATTGGGAACACTAGTCCTTGGCGAGAACCCGAATATCGGCACATGGATAGGATTCATTGCCATAGTGACTTTCGGGCATGTGCTCAACCTGCTCATGGCTTGCCTTGGCGCGTTCGTACACCCATTGCGTCTATCGTTCGTAGAATACTTCAAGAACGCAGGCTATGAGGGCTCCGGCAAACTATATCAACCCTTTAAGAAACAATAATTTTTAATTCGTAATTTTTAATTTTTAATTTATATTATTATGGAACTTATTTTAGGTTATCTCGGACTGGGACTTATGTTGGGTCTGTCCGGCGTTGGTTCTGCTTACGGAACAACTATTGCTGCTAATGCAGCAGAAGGCGGTCTGAAGAAGAACAAAGAGAAATCATCGGCTTACATGATTTTGTCGGCTCTTCCTGCTACGCAGGGTCTGTACGGCTTCGTGGCATTCCTGATGATGAAGAGTTTGATTGAGACCAACCCGATTCTGTTGTTCGGTCTCGGTATCGGTATGGGAATCGTTTTCCTGCTTTCCGCTATCCGTCAGGGACAGACTGCTGCAAACGGTATCGCCAATATTGCTGCAGGTCACGATGTAATGACTAACACCATGATCTACTGCGCTCTGCCGGAGTTCTATGCTATTCTGGCGTTGGTAGCAGGTCTTATGGCTTAATTATGAGCAAGGCTTTTGTTTTTCCCGGGCAGGGAAGCCAGTTCCCGGGAATGTGCCGCGACTTGTATGACGCGCACAAAGAAGCGCGTGAGTTATGCCAAGCAGCCGACAGGTTGCTTGGCTTCTCACTCACGGACGTGATGTTCAACGGCACCGCCGATGATCTGAGACAGACCAAGGTGACGCAGCCTGCGGTGTTTTTACATTCGGTGGTAGCTCAGCAGCTGATGACCATTGAGAAACCGGCAATGGTGGCAGGTCACAGTCTGGGAGAGTTCAGCGCATTGGTGGCTTGCGGTGCCTTGCGGTTTGAGGATGCACTGTTATTAGTGTCCGCACGTGCGCAAGCGATGCAGGCTGCCTGCGAGCAAAACCCCGGTACAATGGCAGCGGTGCTCGGATTGGAAGATGATAAGGTGACCGCAGTGTGTGAACAAGTATCTTCTATTCAGGCTCCCTCCCCTGAGCGGAGAGGGGGAGAGGTTGGCAGACCGATGGTATGCGTTGCTGCTAACTTCAACTGTCCGGGGCAGGTAGTAATCTCCGGAGAAATAGAGGCTGTTGATGCCGCCTGCGTAGCGATGAAAGAGGCAGGTGCACGCCGTGCATTGAAACTGCCTGTTGGTGGTGCTTTCCATTCGCCGCTGATGCAGCCGGCTGCAGAGGAACTACAGGCTGCTATTCTCAAAACGGAGTTCCGCAAACCCTTCTGCCCGATATATCAGAACGTGTCTGCAAAAGCGGAAACAGAACCGGAAATCATCCGCGAAAACCTCTTGAAACAACTTACAGCCCCCGTTCGCTGGACAGAGACAGTGCAGAATATGATAGAGGACGGCGCCACGGAATTCTATGAGTTCGGTCCCGGAGATGTGCTAAAGGGCTTGATTAGGAAGATCAATCAAGAAGTAATAGTGGGATGAATTATTAAGTGCAGAAGAAAAATGAAAGATATATTTGATTTGAAAGGCCGTGTAGCCTTAGTAACCGGCTGTAGCGGCGGTTTGGGAGTACAGATGGCAAAAGCTTTGGCTGCCCGTGGAGCCAACCTTGTGATTATAGCTCGTAGATATGAGAAATTGTTGGAAGTGCAACAGGCCATCGAGGCGGATTTTGGGGTCAATGTATTGCCGCTGCAATGCGACATCACAAGCACCGAGGCTGTAGAAGCAATGGTTGACGAGGCACTCAAGCAAGTCGGCAGAATAGATATTGTGGTGAATAACGCCGGCACAGGAGCTGTAGCTCCGGCAGAGGATATCACCGATGCGCAGTTTGAGAACGAAATGCAGATAGACCTATTCGGTACGTTCCGTGTGGCGCGTGCGGTGGCAAAGAAATCAATGATCCCTAACCATTACGGCCGCGTGATTAATATCGCTTCCATGTATGGACTCGTGGGCAATAAGATTGCACCCGCGTCGCCATACCATGCAGCGAAAGGCGGAGTAGTGAATTTAACTCGTGCGTTAGCGGCAGAGTGGGGTAAATACGGAATAACCGTCAACACCATCTGTCCGGGCTATTTCATAACGCCTCTAACCAAGGATACGTTGGAATCAGATTATTTTGCTAATTATGCCAAGACCGTTATTCCCATGGAACGTTATGGTCACGAAGGAGAACTGGATTCCGCAGTAGTATTCCTCGCCTCGGATGCATCCACGTATGTCACCGGCGTTGCTTTGCCGGTTGACGGCGGATATACTTGCGTATAACACATGACAAAGATTCTGTTCATATGTCATGGTAATATCTGCCGTTCCCCGATGGCAGAGTTTATCCTGCGCCATATGTGCTGCGAGGCAGGTGTGGAAGCGGATTTCGAAATAGCTTCTGCTGCTGTCTCGACAGAGGAGATAGGCAATGACATCTATCCGCCGGCAAAACGTGTGCTGACTGCGCATGGTATTCCTTTCTCGCACAGGGCTGCACGGCAGATTACCAAGGCGGATTTTGATACCTATGATTATATCATCTGTGCGGACAGGTCGAATATCCGGATTATGGAATACCGCTTTGATTCTTCGGTGCTTGAGCACAGCCATGCACAAGTGTCCATGATGATGGAGTGGGCGGGGCAGAGCAGAGACGTCTCCGATCCATGGTACACAGGGGATTTTGAGACGGCATACCAAGATATCCACGACTCATGCAAGGCTATTTTGCAGACTCTTACTGAATAGTAGAAACGTATAATAAATGCAAAAGAAAACGAAATATAAACTGAATATATGGCTTGGGGCATTGGTGGCGCTCATCTATGTACTGATTCCTGTTGATGTCTCTCCGGACGCGATGCCTGTAATCGGATGGATAGATGATATCATTGCCGTGCTGTTGGCGGTAACCAATGGTCTTGTTTTCGCATCGAAACTCAAGAAAGGCAAGAAATAACAAAATCTGCATCAAAAGTGCAGATTTTTTTGTGTATGTCAGAAAAAAAGTAACAAATACGGTCTAAAACAATTTGATATTCTTCTGAACTTTATTTCCCTGCAAACCGTCTGCGGACGTTGGAAAGGACATCCTTGTAGCCGATGCCTCCCACCATCGCCATCAACGAGCGTTGCATACAGACAAAACAAGCAAGGAACACAAACGGTCCGAACGTGTAGTCATACCATGCGCCGATGTGATTGACCGCCAGATAGACAATCAGACAAACGCCCGTTACCAGCTCTATCTCTGCCGTCACCAAGCCCGGTGAATACGGCTTTTTGAGACCAAGTATCTTTATTCCCACCACATGGATGATGCCCTCAAAGATGCAGAATGTAGCGGGTGCCACAACGAACATCGGAATCCTGTCGCCGAAGAAGAACGGCACAATGGTCATCACATAGATAAAGACTGCAGTGATGAGCCGGCTGCCGAGTTTGGTCTCTTCATCCAATTCGCGCTGCAGGACGTTCTTCTGTATCAAATCCAGAAATCCGCCCGGGTAGCGGCCTTCTTCCCACTCATGCAGAATGCACAGGAACGAGATCCAGATGGCAAACTGCTGAATAACAGTCAGACCGTCCATGAACATTGCCACAAGGGTAATCAAAAGCATGGCGATTACAGTATAAATCTCCAATGCATAATGTTTCATAAATCTCCACATAATGATACGTATTTAGATTGTTTTACAAGTTGATTTCAAATGACGATGCAAAATTACTGTTTTTCTTGCATACATACTAAACCTTTTCAACGAAAATATGTGCAAATGCTACGAAAAATGCGTTTTTTAGTTGCATAATTGCCGAAAATTATGTACCTTTGCACCGAAATTAGTACTAAGATGAAAACAGCACGAACTCTTACTCCGGCATTGTTACAAACGCTGGCACATCATAATACGGACATCTATGTCAGTGATGAGTGCGTCATTTTCTACGACGCACGTGCGCTACTGAATACTCCTATTCTGAATATAGTGAGCACGCCTCAGATGGTGGAGGTGGGGCGAATCATACGCGTCAAAGCAGGAAGTGCTACGATTGTCATCAACCTGCTGCCTTTTGACGTACAGAAAGGCGATGTGCTGGTTGTGCCGGAGAATAACTTTATCGAAATAAGAGAAGTGTCGGAGGATTTCAATATACAGGCTGTGAGTTACAAGAACCTCGCTATCTCGTTTACACAATGCCGGAAAATATCACTCGGCGAAGAAGATTTTGAGCGAATAGGTGATTACTTCCGTCTGGCATGGAAAGTGGTGCATAAGCCCTCGTTCTCCATGCAGACCATCGAACATCTGCTGACGGCGATGATGAATGACCTCAAGCATTTGCATCGGCAATCCGAGCAAACCTCACAGCATGTGCTTAGCCACGGCGAGCAGATTATGCAGCAGTTTCTGGAACTGGTGGCACAATATGGGGCTACGGAACGAAATGTGCCTTTTTACGCCGAGCGGCTGTTGCTCACGCCTAATCATCTCTCGTCGGTCATCAGGCAGCAGAGCGGACAGACGGTGATGCAGTGGCTCAACGCGCGCACACTACTGCAAGCGAAAGTGCTGCTCAAACACTCCGACCAACCGATATGCGACATCGCTTTTCAACTGCATTTTACGGAAGTAACGCTCTTTTCGCGATTTTTTCGCCGTGAAACGGGTATGACTCCGATAGCCTATAGAAATTCGTAACTATGGCACACGATATTATCTTTAACAACGGCATATGGGAATGCATCCGCGGCAGCTATGTAACGGACGTGGAATAAAGTGCAAAATAACAATGAAAAAAGTAGTACTACTCATCTTCCTTGGCCTCATGACCCTTTCGCTTCCTGCGCAGGATGCGGATACGCATATCGCTTCGTTGGTGAACAACGAGGAGTGGTTTGCGCTGGCGGAAGACCTGCCGCTGTACAGCGATTCCATGCAGGCGGATTACATGCGCCTGATAGCCGAGGCGATGCTGCAGGTACGCACGAACCGCACGGAGGAGGCTGTGGCTGCTTTGACCAAACTGCTATCCGGACATCAGGCTGAATTAGGCACACAAACCGCCCTCAGTTTTGCACTCTTGCGCTTGCAACTCATTGGGAAAGAGGGACATTACGCAGAGGCGGCAG
>JAFSLP010000087.1 GCA_017448345.1 Paludibacteraceae bacterium
AAGAAATATATGCAAATTTTCGGGGGATGGAAGGTGGAAAACCGGAAAATCCGGATAGACCGGACCGCTGCGCTCATCCGGAACCATGCGGAGAGGAGAGGGGAAGATGAGTAAAAAACGCTCGAAAGGACGTTTTTATTTGCATATGTCAAAAAAAAGCAGTAAATTTGCAGCATAATTCGTGCAAATATGTCAAAGCCAGAAGAGTTGACACCGATGATGAAGCAGTTCCGCGACATCAAAGCGCAGTACCCGGACGCGATGCTGCTGTTCCGCTGCGGGGATTTCTATGAGACATATGCGGAAGATGCCGTCAAAGCGAGCAAGATACTGAATATCACGCTGACCCACCGCTCCAACGGAGGCAGTGCGTCATCACAGTCACTGGAGATGGCGGGTTTCCCATTTCATGCCTTGGACACCTATCTGCCCAAACTGGTCCGTGCCGGTCTGCGCGTAGCCATCTGCGACCAGTTAGAGGACCCGAAGCTGGCAAAGAAACTGGTCAAACGCGGTGTGACAGAGCTGGTGACACCGGGTGTCAGTTATTCGGACACCACGCTGACGCAAAAAGAGAACAACTGGGTGGCATGTGTGCATTTCGGAGCCGACAGCCGCAAGGCGCGAGCCGAAAGCAGGCAGACAGGCGTGGCGTTCTTGGACATCAGCACGGGTGAGTTCCTTGCGGCGCAAGGGAGCAACGATTACATCGACAAACTGCTGACCAATTTTGCGCCCAAAGAGGTGCTGTTCATGCGCGGACGGAAAGCCGAAATGGAAAACCTGTTCGGCAACAAATATTTCACCTTCGAGCTGGAAGACTGGATGTTAGTGGAGAGCACCGCCCGCGAGCGGTTGCAGAAACTATGGGGTGTGAGTTCGCTCAAAGGTCTGGGCATGGACAACATGTCCGCCGCCGTGACCGCGGCAGGAGGAATACTGATGTACCTTGACATGACCCAGCACCTGCAGACCGGCCATATACAGCACCTGAGCCGCATCGAGGAAGACAAATATGTCTGGTTGGACAAGTTCACCATCCGCAACTTGGAGCTGACCGGCGGACAGACGGAGGAGAGCAAGACGCTGTTTGACGTGATAGACCGGACAATAACGCCGATGGGCGGACGTATGCTGCACCGGTGGCTGGCTTTTCCGCTCAAAGAAGTACGCCTGATACGCAACCGTCAGACGGTGGTGGAGCATCTGTTCCGCGAACCGGAGTCACGTGAAGTGCTGCGCGAGGCATTAGAGCAGGTACAGGACATGGAGCGCATCGTCAGCAAGATTTCCACCGGACGTATCGGTCCTCGCGAGATGGTGCAGTTAGCCCGTGCGCTTCGTGCGGTGAAACCGATAAAAGAGGTATGCCTGCGCGCAAAAGACAACAGCTATCTGACGATACTCGGCGACGAGCTGGACCCGTGCACGGAGATACGGAGCCGCATCGAGCACGAGATAGTGCCCGACCCGCCGCTGGCGCAAGGCAGACCGGACATCATCGCCCGAGGTGTGGACACCGAACTGGACGAGTTGCGCGCCATCCGTACCGACGGCAAGGAGTATCTGCTGCAGATCCAGCAACGCGAGATAGAGCGAACCGGCATCCAGAGCCTCAAAGTGGGATACAACAACGTCTTCGGCTATTATCTGGAGGTGCGCAACACGTACCGCAACCAAGTGCCCGCAGAATGGATACGCAAGCAGACACTGGTTGGAGCCGAACGCTACATCACCGAAGAACTCAAAAACTACGAGGAGAAGATACGCACGGCAGAGGAGAAGATACAGGTCATCGAGAACCGTATCTATCAGGAGCTGATGCTGTCCATGAGCGAATGGGTGGCTCAGATGCAACTGGACGCCAACGTGCTGGCACAGCTGGACTGTCTGCTCTCGTTCGCCACCACAGCTGCGGAGAACCGCTACGTGTGTCCGGATGTGAACGACAGCCTCGTCATCGACATCCGTCAGGGACGACACCCTGTGATAGAACAGCAACTGCCAGCCGGAGAACAATACATAGCCAACGATGTGCTGCTGGACAACAAGAGCCAGCAAATCATCATCATCACCGGTCCGAACATGGCCGGTAAGTCCGCGCTGCTGCGCCAGACAGCCCTCATCGTCCTCATGGCACAGATAGGTTCGTTCGTGCCCGCCGAGAGCGCTTCTATCGGTATCGTCGATAAGATTTTCACACGCGTGGGAGCCAGTGACAACATCTCTTTAGGCGAATCGACCTTCATGGTGGAGATGAACGAAGCCGCCTCTATCCTGAACAACCTGAGCGAACGGAGTCTGGTTCTGTTCGACGAGTTAGGACGCGGCACCAGCACCTACGACGGCATCTCTATCGCTTGGGCCATCGTGGAATACATCCACGAGAACAAGGGCCACGCCAAGACCCTCTTCGCCACCCACTACCACGAGCTCAACGAGATGGAGAAGACCTTCGACCGCATACGCAACTACAACGTGTCCGTCAAAGAGGTGAACGGCAAAGTGATTTTCCTGCGCAAGCTGGTACGCGGCGGGAGCGAACACAGTTTCGGTATCCACGTAGCCAAGCTGGCAGGGATGCCCGCCTCCATCATCGAACGCGCAAACCGTATCCTTGCCGACCTTGAGAGCGCCTCCAAGAACGGCGGCATAACCAAACCGACGGACCAGATAGGCGCAGGCAGAGAAGGCCTACAGCTGAGTTTCTTCCAACTGGACGACCCCGTGCTGGAACAGATACGCGACGAGGTGCAGTCCATGGACATCAACAACCTGACCCCCTTAGAGGCACTCAACAAACTGTCAGAGATAAAGCGATTAGTAGGAGGGAAATGAGAAAAAGGACACTGACATACTGGATATTAGGCATCCTCGGCGGGTTGTTTCTCATCATCGCCGCCTTCGTTGGCGAGCAGTACTACCGGTGGCACGTGTGTAACTTCGTGGCGCGTGACGGCAAACCGCACAGCTATGCCGTCTATGCCGGCGCCACGACAGACTCGGTGCTGAACCTGCTGCGCCAAGACTACGACATCAGCGCAGAAAGCGACCTGAGGATACACATACGAATCCTGCTTCTGCACAAACCGGAACAGGGTTTCTACCGTTTTCCGGCAGAGATAGGCGACCGAGAGCTGATAGAACGGCTCAAATACGGCTACCAGACCCCCGTGCGTATCACTTGGAACCATTTCGTGCGGACACGCGAAGAACTGGCAGGCAGGGTGACACGTAACCTGCTGATGGACAGCGTGACACTGCTGCGCCATCTGGAGGACGAGGTTTTTCTGGCACCCTATGGATTCAACAAGGAGACCAGCCGGTGCCTCTTTATCCCGAACACGTATGAGGTCTATTGGGACATCACCCCCGAACAACTGTTCCGCCGCATGGAGCGCGAATACCGGACCTTCTGGAACGAGGAGCGCTGCGCCAAAGCCGATGCACTGGGGCTGACCCCCGTGGAAGTGGCAATCATCGCATCGATAGTGGAAGGCGAGAGCCATAACAAAAACGAACTGCCGCTGATAGCCAGCCTCTATCTGAACCGCGTACACAAAGGCATGCATCTGCAGGCGTGCCCCACTATCAAATATGCAGTAGGCGATTTCAAACTCAAACGGATACTGTTCAGCCATCTGAAGATTGATTCGCCCTATAACACCTACCAAAACCCCGGACTCCCTCCGGGCCCCATACGGTGCCCCGCCCCTGAGACGATAGATATCGTCCTCAATGCGCCCAAGACCGATTATCTCTTCATGTGCGCCAGCCCCGAACTGAACAACACGCACATCTTCTCGTCCAGCTACTCCAACCACGCCGCCGCTGCACAGAAATACCGGCACACGATGGACACCATCCATTGGGATAGCAGCCCCGCGGCAAATGACCAAACGGTAAATGGGCTATGACATTATGATCTGGGATAACAATGAAGACATACGTGTGATTGAATGCGCCAACGACAGACGCGTCATCCAGCGCCAGCTCAACGCCTGCCGCGAGGAGCGCAGACCATACGTATTCATCACCAACACTATGAATATCAAGCCCTTACGGCGGCTGTTAGTGCCCGTTTCCATGTTGGAAGAGGAGACCTACAAGGCAGAGATAAGCACCTATATAGCCCGCAAGACCGGCGCGCACATCATCCTGCTTCAGGCGAACGACTACGGCTCGAAGGCACGGCAGAACGTCAACCGCATCGTCACACATATCGAGCACATCAACGAACGTATCCTGAACCCAACCGCAGAATCAGACACCGGGGATGCCTCCAAAGAACACCTCATCAGTTATGAGATTGCGCAAGCGCGCAAAGACTCTTTCTCTCTCATCCGCGAAGCAAGCGAACGGCAGCGGGATTTCCAGCATGACCTGCTCATCCTTACCGCCAGCCGTGACTACGGCTTGGACGACATCCTTTTCGGACCGCCGGAACGCAAGGCTATCCAGCATGCAATCGTGCCTGTCATGCTCGTCAATCCACGGGAAGACCTGTTTTCTCTCTGCGACTGACACTTTGAAAGCAAAAACACATTTCTGCTTTCAAAAAGACAGAAAAGGCAGATTTACTGCAAAAATATGCCATTTTGCAAAGTCTATTTTACAATTTTAAGATATTTTGCATTTTTTTTGAAAAAAATTTGGTCATATTGCAAAAAAGCAGTACTTTTGCACCGTGTTTTTCATGGTATTAGATTTAAGGTTAAATGAAAAAGATTGGGTTGTCGTGAGACAACCTTCTTTTTTTATACAAATACCATCAGTATTATTGCGATTGTTTTTACGAAAAATTATTTTCTATATCGTCATTCCCGCAACATTTGGACAATTATTTTGCGAAAAAAATGCCTAAAATCTTGCATATTTGCAAATTTTGTTGTACCTTTGCACCGCATTTGCAATAACACAACAACAAACTTATAACACATGGAAAAGAAACCAGAAGAGAGACGGGATGCAGAGATTGTATATAGCCGTTCCGTAAAAGCAGGCAAACGCATCTATTACCTGGATGTACGCAAAGCACGTAATGAAGACCTGTATCTGTGCATTACCGAGAGTAAACGTCTTCAGAACGAAGGCGAGGAAAATCCCTCATTTGAGAAACACAAACTATTCCTTTACAAGGAAGATTTTGCGCACTTCACAGAAGGGCTAAACGATGTTATCGGATATATTCAGGACCAGTTGGGCGACATAACCGCCCGCACAGACGACCGGGAACCGCACGCCCCCAGAAACGAAGAGACTCCGGCAGAGAACACCGCCGAAGAACCGAAGAAAAAAGGACTGTTCGGGATGTTCAGATAACTGAATCGATGATACCGTCAGCGATAACTGATTTGGACTGAAGCGGAAGCGACAGAGACGAGCCGTCGGCACGAAAGACAGTGACACAATTCGTGTCCGTGCCGAATCCCGCTCCTTCGTCCCGCAGGGAATTCAGCACTATCGCATCCATATGTTTGCGCTCCAGTTTACGGAGCGCATTTTCTTTCTCATGCTCGCTCTCCAAGGCAAAACCGACCAGTTTTTGGTCTGCACGTTTGGTCTCGCCCAGCGTACGGGCAATATCCGGGGTCAGTGAGAGAGAGAGACTCATAGCGGTTTGACCGGGTTGTTTCTTGATTTTCTCTGCCGCCGTCTGCTCCGGAGCAAAATCAGCCACGGCGGCAGAGAGGACGGCGAGGTCTGCTTTCTGCCATTCCCGCGTACATGCTTCGTACATCTCCTGCGCAGAGAGCGCATTGATACGGCGAATGCGGTGGAAGGGGTCATGCAACGATGCTGTGACAGCACCGCATACAAGCGTCACTTCCGCACCGCGGCGGGCACAGGCTTGCGCCAAGGCAAAACCCATCTTGCCCGTAGAATAATTGCTGATAAAACGCACCGGGTCGATCTTCTCCTGCGTGCCGCCTGCTGTAACAAGCACCCGCTTGCCGCACAAAGTCTGCGGAGCAAAGGCATATTCGACGGCTTCCTGCAGTTCTGCCGGTTCAGGCATCCGTCCTTTGCCGGAAGTACCGCACGCCAGCGGGCCGCTATCTGGGTCGAGCACCTGCACGTTCCGCCAAGCACGGATGGTAGCAACAGCCTGTTGCACTGCGGGGTTCTCCCACATCTTGTCGTTCATGGCAGGTGCCACGATGACCGGTTTGCGCGCCACACAGGAGCATATGGTGGTAGTCAGCGCATCATCGGCAATACCCGCAGCCGTCTTGGCTAACACGTTCGCCGTTGCCGGTGCCACCAGCATCATGTCACACCATTCAGGCAGAGAGATGTGCTCTGTGGCATGGGCATTGACTGACGCGAAGACATCCGAATAGACGGGATGTCCGGAAAGGGTCTGCAAGGTAAGGGGCGTAACAAACTCCAACGCGTGACGACTGGTCGCCACGCGTACTTCTGCTCCGGCTTTCACCAAGGAACGGATGAGTTCGGGTATCTTATACGCCGCTATTCCGCCGCTGATGCCGAGGAGAATGTGTTTATTTGAGAGCCTCGTCACGGTTACCGATGCGATAGACGAGTTCACCGTCGATGAACTCCTGAGTAGCCATGAGGGTCGGTTTGGGCAGACGCTCGTACTGACGGCTGATTTCTATCTGCTCTTTGTTCTCGAAAGTCTCTTCGAGGTTGTCCTGTGGGATAGAGAAATCCTGCAGTTTGGCATCCAGCTCGCGTTTGATGCCGGTGCTGATCTGGTTGGCGCGTTTGGCGATGATTGCCACCGTCTCATATACATTGCCTACCGGTTCGGTCAACTGATTAATGTCACGTGTCACCGTGTTCTTCGGTGCTTTTGAATTTTTGTAATCCATAAAATTATTTACGATTTAATCTTTTACGCTTCAGTCCTTTGTGATTTTTCTGATTTGCACAAGCATTCTGTCCGCCTCTTTGCGGTGCTTGGAATCGGGGAACTCTGTCACAAAGTTATAGTATTCATCCTGCGTGTCACGCGCGCGGTCAAGTTTCAGTTCTTCGAACGAATTGACCATCTGCTCGTATTTGGCTTGCAGAATCAGCCAGTTGAACTCCTCCTGATACTTGTTGGAAGGATAGTTCTTGAGGGCGTTTTTCGCCACTATCTCACAGCTCTGGTAGTTATTACCCAGATAGGAGCCGAGGTTATAATACAACTTTGCGCTTAGCAGTTCCTTGTATGCCAGTTTGTCATATAACTCGCTCATTTCCTGATAGGCTTGCTCGGCGTATGGGCTTTCCGGATACAACTCCACGAAACGTGTGAACGCCTCTATCGCCTTACGGGTTGTGGCTTGGTCCAGACGCGCATCGGGCGAGTCCAGATACTGGCAGTGCCCCACTTGGAAATACGCCTCCGCCGCATACTTGCCTTTCGGATAATTGCGGACGTATGCCTGATAATAATCGGTGGCGGACTCATAGCTCTTCTGCCCCATATAACAGCGGGCGAGATACGCCAGCACGTCCTCCGAACGCTCGGTGCCTTTGTAGTAATTGGACACATCATCCAAGAGGGTCTGCGCCTTGACGTACTGCTTCTGGTTGAAATACTGCAACGCCGCCTGATATTTCTGCTCAGGATCGCGCGATTTCAACAATTTCTGATACTCCCCGCATCCTGTGAGAACCACCAGACAAAGCAATATAAAAAGCCCCTTCTTCCGCATTGTAATCAAAATAGCCTGCAAAGATACAACTTTTTTTTCACATATGCAAATAAAAAATCATTTTTGCAGCGTTTCATCCCAATTCGGCGATGTTAAGACGGTCAGAGCGGTATCTTGTGCGATGATAAGATAACAGGCGGCATCCCCTGCCCTGTCAATCATCTGCAACGCCTCTTCGGCTCCGAGCACCATACAAGCGGTAGCCAATGCATCGGCGCGCATGCATGACGAACTGACCACCGTAGCGCTGAGCAGCGAGTGCTGCACGGGATAACCGGTTCTGGGGTCGATGGTGTGGCTCCGCCGCTCGTTTCCGGCATAATAATAGTTCCGGTAGTTGCCGCTGGTAGCCATGCATATGCCGCTTACAGCCAGTATCTGCTGCAGGTCCTGCTGCGCGCCTTCGTTGTTGATATTGGGTTTGGTTATGCCTACGCGCCATTTGCCGCCTTGGGCATTCTGCCCTCTGCACACCACTTCGCCGCCTATATCGACGAGGTAGTTCCCGCATCCGTTCCGTGCCAAGACAGCTGCTGTCACATCGCACGCCTGCCCTTTCGCCACGGCGCCTGCGTCCAGCATCACACGAGGGTCGGTCTTGACGACGCGGCGGTTGAGCAGCTGTACCTTCTCAAAGCCCACAAAATCCCGCAGGCTGTCTATCGCCTGCTCTGTCTGTGTCCGGTCAGGTGCCGGTTCGTTCTTCGTGCCGAAGCCCCAGAAATTGACCAGCGGCGCCACGGTGATGTCAAAAGCGCCTTGCGAGAGGGCATACACACGCTTCGCTTCCGCCCACATCTCCTCAAAGAAAGCATCCGCCAGCGTGTCGCGGTTGGCGTTGACAGCGGAGAGGACGGAGTGCGGGTTGAACATACTCAGGCTGTTGTCAAACGCCCGCAATGCCGCCGTGATGCTGTCATGCAAGTCCGACGATGCCTCATAACGGATGTTATAATAGGTGCCGAAGACCTTTCCTTCGTTATGGTAATAACGCAAGGCAGGTTCCTCATCCCTCAGGAAAAGGAACACCGCCGCTACTGCTATAGCAAGTAACGCACTGCTTGTCCGTACCAGCTTGCCGTTCATCCTTAGAACCAGATACCCAGACCGATGACGCCGTTCAGTTTCTGAACGCCGATTTTGTCATCACCGGCGGCTTTGACGAAGACATTGTATGCCGGGTCTTTCTTGTCGGTTACCAGACCATCCGGGTTCAGGCTTCCCTGAGCAAAGAGGTCCAGCGTCACGGCATCAAACTCCCACTCTTTGTTCACCTTGACGGATACGTTGGTGCAGGCGAATTTCTCGTTGCCGTACAACGGACTTTCCCAAGGCGAGAGACCCACTTGCGCGCCGAGTGTCAGACCGATGGCATCAAACGTGTAGTTGTAGCCTACTTCGAGATATGATGACCATGCTTTGCGTCCGAACAAACCGTTTGCCATGTCTTCCGCTGTCGGGTCTTTGTAGTCGCTTCCGGCTACTGTGGTGTACCAGTTCACATAGAAATCCACACCGAAGAGATGGTCGAAACTGTACCCTGCCCAGACTTCCGTAGTACTGCTGTTCTCTTTGAGGATGTTCTCATTGATGCCTTTCCATGAGAAGAAGTTGGAGCCGTCGCAGTAGTAATAGTGGTTGAAACCGACGCTGGCTCCGAAGAACGAGAACGAACCTACGATATCCAGCTCCGGCACGAAACGTGTGTAGCCGGTGCCGTCGCCTTGGTCTTTACGGAACATCCAGTCGGACGCACCTATATTTCCCCACGCACCGATACGGAGCGAGGTGTGTTCGCCGTCATAACCGATCTCCACATCCGGCTGGAAACTCAGACCACCGTTGTACTGACCACGCCAGATATACGCACTGACGATTTCTGCACCTGCATCATACGCAAATTCCACATCTGCCTTGGCAGATAGAACAACCGCCATCAAAGCGGCAAGGGATACTAATACCTTTTTCATTGATTAATTTTTGTTTGTTATGTTGTTTAACATACGCGCAACATACGCGTAACATACGCGGATTATTTGAGATACACGCCGAACCCGATGTTGGCATTGACACTCTGGTTCCACGGATCAGCCGGATGCCATTGTGCGGACGCTTTGTCTGTTGCTAACAGCGAGGGGTTGATGCACAACTGCCCCTGCAGCATCAGTCCGCAATGTTCGCTCACGCTCCAGTCTTTGCGCAGCCGCAGCTCGACGAGCTGGAAAGCAAAACCGCGTTGGAAACCCGTATAACGGCTTTTCCATGGCGTGATGCCGAACGCTCCGTGGAGACTCAGCCCATAGGCGAAACGGTGCGTGTAACTCAGTTCGGCATAGCTGGACCAAGCCCTGACCGTGTCTCCGGCATCATTCACATAACCGTCCGAAGCGGCTACACGCGTCGCCCACAGGAAGCGCAGCGGCAGTTTGCTGCTGACCGTATAAGAGGCGCGCAGCTCCAGAGAATTACCGCCTGAGGGATAGTTGGTGAAATCAAAGAACGCGCAGTCAAAATTATGCACGTACAGAAGATTCACATCCATTCCCCACCGGGCAAAACCGATGGTGACATCCACCTCCGGTTCAAAAGTCCTGAACGTCCAGTCCGTGACGCCGATATTCCACCACAAGCCGGCATACAGTCCTCCGTAGCCGACATTCGCCGACGCCTGAATATTCGCGCCACCGACATACACTCCCCGGAAGAGATAAGCCGTCTGCAACACTGCCTCGGCACCATACGTGAACCCGACAGGCTGCCGGTAATCATCCAGCCACCGGTTCGTCTCTTTGCTCTCCTCCGTTGCTTGCTGTGCTGCCGCAGCCTGTTCCGCAGGCTCGTCCGCGTACGCGTCCGCGCGATATAAAAAAGGTAATACTCCGACGGCAAGCGCCAGAGTAATCACCCTCAGCATCTCATGTAATCTTTCAACGACCAATTTGTGTGTTTTTCAGTATCAGAATTTTTCGTCCTCAGGTATCAAAGTGCATTCTGTGCCTCCCATGCACGGCGGAGAGCCACTTCAAGAATACGCGTGTTACTGAAGACAATAATACCGCCCTCAGGACCCGGCTCTACATGGTAATCCGCATTGCCCTCTCCATTGAAATAGGAGCGAACCTCGTCACCCGGAATGTTCAACTCTGCACCGATTGCATCCATGCTTCCATGAGGAAGGCTGTCCTTTACCGCGCGAAGACGGTTGAATGTTGTACGAACCATAATGTGATAAATTTTTATAGTTTTTTTTAGATGTTAATTGTCTTTGTTACAAATTTTGTGCAAAAGTACAACTTTTTTTTTATATATGCAAGTTTTTGGCGAAAATAATTTGTGCGTCTCATTTATTTTTTGTAATTTTGCGCCGTTTTTCACTACTGCAAATAAATGGTGAATGGTAAATGGTAAATGACCCAATGGTAAATCAGCATATGTATCCGAAACTGCAAAACAGAACTTGGCAGGTGCTCAAGAGCGAAAACATCCTCCGTTTAGGTCCGTGGCTGTCCGTCCGGCAGGAATGTGTCAGGCTGCCGAACGGCACAGAGATTCCCACATGGTTTGTGCTGGAGTTCCCTGACTGGATTAACGTCATCGCCGTCACCAAAGACGGACAGATGGTGATGGTGGACCAGTACCGCCACGCCTTGGGCGAGACGCATTACGAGCTGGTTGCCGGCGTCATCGACCCGGGTGAGACGCCGCTGCAGGCGGCACAGCGCGAACTGAGCGAAGAAACAGGATTCGAAGGCGGAGAGTGGAGCCTTTTCATGACCCTCTCTCCCAACCCTACCAACCATAACAACCGCTCCTATACTTTCCTTGCCACGGGCGTGGAGAAGCGGCGGGAGCAGCACCAAGAGCCCACGGAGGACATCCACGTGGACCTCATGAGCCCACAACAGGTGCGCGAGATGCTGGAGGACGGCGAAATCATTCAGGCACTCCACGCTGCACCCCTCTGGAAATGGTTCGCGAAGTCGAATGTCAAATGACATTTCTACTCCAACTCAAATTATATAAAAAAACAAAAATAAAACATCAATTGTTCAATTTGGTACGCTTTTTGTTACAAATGCAATGCATTGACAAATTAGTGCGATGAACATGAAAAGATATATTCTTCTTTTGGCGTTGGGGCTTGGAACAGCTATCCCGGCGTCAGCAGGCGACACTCTTTACTATAGTTTGCAGCAGTGCCGCGAGATGGCATTGAACAGCGGCATGTCTGCGCAATCACAGAAGGAGACGCATCTGGCGGCTCAATACAATCGTCAGGCTGCTTTGGCTGCGATGTTTCCCCGGGTGACAGCAAATGCGGCGTACATGTGGAATAACGCGAACGTGCACCTGCTGCCGAACAGTAGTGAGTTCTCCTTCGGTACCGCTACCGTGAATCCGGACGGTACATCTTCCTTCGAATGGAGCGGAAAGAGTGCTTTCGGCAGGATTGAGAATGCGGCACACGGAACGGTGTTTGAGAATGCGGTGACGAATCTGGAGAATGAGGCAGGGCAGAAAGTGGCAGACGCCTATAAGACACTCTATGACAAATTGTCACCTGACATGCGCCATCTCTTCGTTGCGCAGGTAGGAGTGTCGCAACCCGTATGGGTGGGCGGACGGCTTATTCAAGCATATAAAATCGCGCAGGCGACGGAGAATATTGCCGCTATCGAATCAGAGGCGAAGCACGATGATATCATCTATGGTGTTGACGAAGCGTATTGGCGCGTGGTCTCCGTGGCGAAGAAACGTGAGTTAGCAGAGCAGTATTACCGTCTTTTATGCCAATTAGAGACGGATGTGAAAGAGGCGGTGGACGAAGGAGTATCCACCCAGTCGGACCTGCTGAAGGTAACCACCAAACGTGGCGAAGCGGAGGTGAAACGGCTACAGGCGGAGAACGGTCTGACGCTCTCCAATATGGCACTGGCGCAGGTCTGCGGACTGCCGCTGAGCACGGCTTTCCGGCTTGACGAGAGCGGTTTGGGAGAGAGTTCCCTTCCGGCGGACACAACGAACATGCAACTGGCGATAGACGGACGCAAAGAAATCCGGATGCTCGAGCAGGCGGAGAAGATTGCACATTCCAACGCAATGCTGGCAGCAGCGGGTCTGCAACCGAATGTCATTGCCTCGGCGGGTTATATCTACACCAACCCCAATGTCGAGAACGGGTTCAGCAACAGCTGGGACAGCAAGGGTTTCTTTACCGCCGGAGTCGTGGTGAATGTACCGGTTGCACATGCGGATGATATCCTGCGATACAAAGCCGCCAAACATGCCGCCAAAGCGGTGGAAATCAAACGCGAAGAGGCACGGGAAATGCTTACTCTGCAGACCACTCAGGCGAACCAGAAACTGATGGAGGCGCAGCAGAAAATCGTTCTGGCGCGTCTGACACAGAACAACGCCGCAGAGGTTCTGCGGATGGCGCAGGAGTCTTATGAAGCGGGAATGATTACTGCCTCCGAACTGATGCAGGCACAGACGGCTTGGCTCGCGGCGGCAACCGATCTCGTGGACGCAGAGGCGGAAGCGAAAACCACGGAAACACAACTTCGTAAATATTTAGGTAAACTATAAAATGAAACATCAGAAAGAAGGAAGTCTGCTGTTAGGCTTGGTTGCCTTGCTGACAGTAGTCGTTATTGTTGCGGTAGTAGGAATCATCGCGCTCCGTCCGGAGAAGACTCTTATCCAAGGAGAGGCGGAGGCTGCGGAGTACCGCGTATCCGGAAAAGTGCCCGGGCGTATAGAGATGTATCTCTATGACGAAGGAGAACAGGTGAAGAAAGGCGACACGCTTGTTGTGATTTATTCGCCGGAGGTTGAAGCGAAGAAAGCCCAAGCGTTGGCTGCACGCGAAATGGCGGAAGCCGTGAACCA
The DNA here is from genome assembly GCA_017448345.1 of Paludibacteraceae bacterium. Classification (GTDB taxonomy): domain Bacteria; phylum Bacteroidota; class Bacteroidia; order Bacteroidales; family Paludibacteraceae; genus Colicola. Next base: position 13,566 of record JAFSLP010000087.1, read on the forward strand.
GAAAGCCAAGAACGGTGCGCAGCGCGAGCAGATACAGGGTGCCTACGAACTCTACCAGAAAGCCAAAGCCGGCGAGGAGATCTACCGCAAGTCCTACGAGCGCGTGCAGCGGCTCTATGACAAAGGAGTGGTGTCCGCCCAGAAACGCGATGAGGTAGAGGCGCAGTACAAAGCTGCCGAAGCAACGGTCAAAGCGGCACGCAGCCAGTACCAGATGGCACTCGCCGGTGCCCGTGAAGAGGACAAAGCGGCTGCCGAAGCGCAAGTCGCCAGAGTCGATGGTATTCTGCAGGAAGTAGCGGCGGCGGAGGCGGAGAAATATCTCCTCTCTCCCTGCAACGGAGAGGTGAGCGAACTGTTCCCGAAGGTCGGCGAACTGGTAGGACAGGGCTCTCCGGTGATGTCCATCGTTGATCTGAACGATGTGTGGTTCACTTTTGCCGTCCGCGAAGATATGTTGTCCCGTTTCCCTATGGGAAGTGTTGTTGAAGTGACTATCCCTGCGTTGGGAAACAACGTCAAATATCCGCTTACGGTCACCCATATCAAAGCGATGGGGACATATGCCACATGGCGTAGCACCAAGCAGAACGGCGGTTATGATGTCCGCACGTTTGATGTCAAATGCCGTCCGACCACCTCGATCCCTAATCTTCGTCCGGGCATGACTGCTCTCGTCGCAGAATAATTATACTTGGTCCTTGGTCTTTAGTCCCTTGGTACTTGTGAAAATCATTTTTCTAAACATATGGCGTGTGCTACTTCGCGAACTGAAGATGATGTTCGCGAGACCGCTCTATCTGTTTGCGTCCGTAGGAGTGATGCTCCTTTCCACTTTCTTCTTCCTTACCCTTATGAAAGGCGGTAGTGCGGAGGAGATGCCGGTGGCGGTGGTCGATCTGGACCAGACGACCATCTCACGGCGGCTGACTCATGAGATGCAGGCTACGCCTTCCGTGGATATCCAACTTGTCACCAATTCCTATCCCGAGGCGCGCAAGGCAATGCAGGAAGGCAGGATTTACGGTATTTTTGTCATTCCTGAAGGCTTCTATGACGCGCTGGTGAGTTTCAAACGACCGCAGATTGATTTCTATGTAACGAACGCATATACGGTGGGCGGAAACACGGCGTACAAGCAGATGCTTACCATGGCGAATCTGGTCTCCGGTGCCTTCCAGCTCGAGGTATTGCGCAAGAAAGGGCTCCCGGATGATGTGATTATGCACCGTATCCAGCCGCTCGCGATAGAGGGGCACATGGTCGCGAATCCGTGGGGCAATTACTCCGTTTATCTGGTCAGCACAATCCTGCCGGGCATCTTGGGGTTGATTTGTCTCATGCTCACCATCTTTGCCATCGGTTTTGAACTCAAGGCGCGAACTTCCCATGCTTGGCTGCGCGCTGCCGGAGGCAACTATACGGTTGCGATGATCGGCAAACTGATTCCTTATACGGTGATTTATCTGGTTTTGGGAGTCGGATGTTATGTCATTCTCTTCCGTTTTGCCGGTTTTCCTGTCTATGGCAGCCATGCGAGACTGCTGTTCGGTCTTGTGCTTTTTATCTTTGCGATGGAGGCGCTCGGCATTACCATGATTGGTCTGCTGCCGACACTCCGGGACGCTCTCTCTATCGGAGCGCTCTATGCCATGCTCGGCTTCTCCCTCTCCGGATTTACGTATCCGCAGATGGCGATGTTGCCGCCTGTCAAAGCGCTCTCCTATCTGGAGCCGCTCAGGCATTATTACCTCATTTATGTCAACGAAGCACTCATGGCGGCGCCTGCTATCAACAGCCTGCCTTACGCCCTCGCGCTCACGGCTTTTATGCTGGCTGCTCTTTGCGTCGCACCGCGGCTTCATAGGGCGTTGGTGTATTGGAATTATCCTTTGAAATAACTATCAACTATCAACTATCAACTCTCAACTGCCGTGTCCGAATATAAATATCCGATAGTAAAATCTTTTGTCTCCGAACTCCGGCGTATCTTCCGTGACCCCGGAGTAACGGTCATTTTTATCGTAGCCACATTGGCTTACCCGCTGATTTACAAGGCGCTCTATTGGAATGAGCAGATTACGGATGTGCCCGTAGCGGTAGTCGACCTGAGCAATTCGCCCGAGAGCCGTGCTTTCCTCCATAAATGGAACGCCGCGCCGGATATCAGACTCACACATACATGTTCCTCTATGGCGGAAGCCGAGCAACTGCTACGGGACCAGAAAGTGCATGGCATCATCTATTTCCCGCGTGATTTTGAGAAGCAGCTGGCGGATCCGCTCGGTCAGGCGCATATCTCGCTCTATTGCGACATGTCCTCTTTCCTCTATATGAAAGCGATTTACCTCTCCTGTAACCAAGTCATGCTGGAGTCCATGCGCAATATCCAGATTGACCGTTACGAACAGATGGGGATGGACAAAGAGTTTGCTTGGGCATTGGTGCAAGATGCACCCTATTCCGAGACGGCACTCTTCACGCCCACTGGTGGATACGGTTCTTTCCTTATTCCGGCGGTTTTGGTGCTGATCCTGCATCAGACCCTTCTTTTCGGAATCTGTATGTTGGGCGGTACGGCGCGCGAAGAGAATGACGAAAACTACTCCTTTTCTTCACTCCTCGGGCGTGCGGGCGCGTGTTTCATTATATATTTCGCCTTGGCGGCTATTCTGCTCGGGTTCCTGCCGCGTCTCTTTGATATTCCGCATTTAGGGGCAATAGACGATGTCCTGCTGCTGATAGTGCCCTATCTCTTGGCGGTCATCTTCTTCTCTCTGTGTGTCTCGGTCTTCATCCGCAACCGCGAATCCGGACTTGTCCTGCTAATCTCTACATCGCTGATTTTCCTCTTCATGGCGGGTATCTCATGGCCCAAAGAGATGATTCCCGAAGCGTGGCGTTACCTCTCATATTTCATCCCCTACACTTGGGGGGCACACGCTTTCATCCACATCAATTCCATGGGAGCCTCTCTGATTCATACCAACGGTTTCACAGCCTCCGTTGCGCCCGAGTTCATTTCCTTATGGATCCTCGCCGCAGGATATTTTCTTCTGGCGTGCGGGCTTTTCTATGTCCGCAAAAAACGAGTTTGGGCAAATAAATAAGATTTTAGCCGATTTAATTTGCGTATGTCATAAAAAAGCAGTACCTTTGCAAACCGAATACTAATATTATGACAAACGAAGAGATTGAAGCACGGGCTGTTCGCGCCGTGGACTTATTCAAGCAGGGTTTCAACTGCTCGCAGGCGGTGTTTGCCTCCTGCGCGGATTTATACGGCATTACGGATGAGAAATTCGCTCTACGTCTCTCCGCTTCATTCGGAGGCGGGATGGGACGGATGAGACTTGTCTGCGGAGCTGCATCAGGAATGTTTATGCTTGCCGGACTGCATAACGGTTCCGCCACGCCACATGACAGCGAGGGCAAGATGGCGAACTATGCTTTTGTGCAGCAGTTGGCAGGCGGTTTCAAGAACAAATACGGTTCGCTCATCTGCGCGGAGCTGTTGGGGCTTGCACCGAAACCGCAGGAGCCCAAACCCGAAGACCGCACACCACAGTATTACGAAAAACGTCCCTGCCCGGAGATGATTGCCGAGGCGGTACGCATCTACCTCCGCGCTATAAATGAATAAATGAATAAATGAGAAAATAAGAAAATAAGAAAATGGGAAAATGCGTACATAGCTTGTTAGACTTGATCGGTCATACGCCGATGCTGGAGATACAGCCTCATCTGTTCCTCAAACTGGAGCGTTTCAACCCGGGCGGTTCCGTCAAGGACCGTACCGCGCTGGCGATGATTGAGGATGCGGAGAAAAACGGTCTCCTCGTTCCCGGCTCTACGATTATCGAGCCCACCTCCGGCAACACGGGCGTCGGTCTCGCATGGATAGGCAGACTCAAAGGCTATCGCGTCATCCTCACTATGCCGGACACTATGTCTGTGGAGCGCAGAAACCTCCTCAAAGCCTACGGTGCGGAACTCGTTCTTACTCCCGGTTCCGAAGGGATGAAAGGTGCGGTCGCTAAAGCGGAGCAACTGCGCGACGGAACACCGGATGCCGTTATTTTAGGGCAGTTCGTCAACCCTGCCAACCCTGCCGTCCATTATGCCACAACGGGGCAGGAGATCTGGGAGGACACAGAGGGTCAGGTGGACGTCTTTATCGCCGGTGTCGGCACCGGAGGAACCGTCAGCGGAGTGGGACGTGCTCTCAAAGAGAAGAATATGCTCGTGGAGATTATTGCCGTGGAACCCGCTTCCTCACCTCTTCTGTCCAAAGGACAGGCAGGACCGCATAAGATACAAGGCATCGGTGCGAACTTCATCCCTGAGACCTATCAGTCCGGTTTTATCGACCGCGTAATGCCTGTCACGGACGAGGACGCCATCCACGCGGCGCAGACACTGGCGAGAGACCACGGCTTGCTGGTCGGCATTTCATCCGGTGCGGCGTACGCTGCGGCGGTGCAATTACTGACTCTGCCTGAATATAAAGACAAGAACATCGTTGTGCTCCTGCCCGATACAGGAGAAAGATATTTGTCGGTCTTGTAAATGACTAATGAACAAATGGCAAATGACCAAATGGTAAATATACCCACCATTGCCCAACTCAAACAACTCGTCTTGCATCTGCAAGGGGTTATTTTCCCGGATTATTATCCGGCTGTGGAAGTGCCCAAGGACTTGGTGCTTCCCGAGGCGTTTCAGGCGCAGATTCCTGAGATTGCACGGCTCATTAACACCGACGTGGATGCCGTGCTCCATAACGACCCGGCGGTGACGGACAGAGGCGAAGTCATACTCAGCTATCCGCTGCAATACGCTATGATTCATTACCGTACGGCGCACGCGCTTTATAAATTAGGTGTGCCGCGTATTCCGCGGATGCTGACCGAGCTGGCGCATAGCCGCACGGGTATTGACATCCATCCTGCCGCGCAGATAGGTGACCATTTCTGTATCGACCACGGCACGGGGGTCGTCATCGGCGAAACGGCAATCATCGGCTCGCACGTAGTGCTCTACCAAGGCGTGACGCTGGGTGCCAAGAACTTCGAATACGACGAAGAGGGACGACCAAAAGACATTCCGCGTCACCCGATTCTCGAGGACCATGTCACGGTCTATTCCAACACCTCTATCCTCGGCCGTGTGACCATCGGGCACGACACGATTATCGGAGGAAACATCTGGCTCACACAAGATGTTCCTGCCAACTCCGTCGTCCTCCAATCCACGCCGGAAATAAGAATTAAGACAAAATGATTAAATAAATGGTACATGGTAAATGACCAAATGGTAAATTATGAATAATTATTTTCTTGCCATCATCGGCGGCGGTCCCGCAGGATACACGGCCGCAGAAAAGGCTTCCAAAGCCGGTAAAGATGTGATTCTCTTTGAGCAGAACGCCCTCGGTGGCACCTGTCTTAATGTGGGGTGTATTCCCACCAAATCGCTCCTCTATGGCGCGAAGCAGTACCACAACGCCACGCACGCGCAGAAATACGGAGTGACGGCGGAGAATGTCACCTTCGATTTCGCCGCTATGCAGAAGCGCAAGACCATCGTCGTCCGCAAACTTGTTGCTGGCATCAAAGCCCGCCTCAATAACGACCATTGTACCGTGGTAAACGGCTTTGCCAGAATCCTCGATAGTATCCGCCAAGTTTGGCGGATTGAATGCAACGGCGAGACCTACGAAGCCGAGAACCTGATGATTTGCACCGGCTCCACGAATTTCGTGCCGCCTATTCCCGGTATCAAGGATAATCCCGCTGTCTGGGATTCGACCGACGCACTCGCGGCAACCGGGCTGCCGAAATCCATTATTATCGTCGGTGGAGGCGTCATCGGAATGGAGTTCGCAACGCTCTATCATGAGCTCGGTGTGCCCGTCACGGTCATTGAAGCCATGCCTACTATCCTGCCGAACCTCGACTCCGAAGTCGTACAAATCCTTCTTGACAAATACCGCAAAGCCGGTATCAATATATTGACTTCCACCAAGGTGGAATCCATCGACGGAAACACCATTAAACTTTCCACTTCAGAACTTCTCTCAACTCTCAACTCTCAACCCTCAACTTTATCCGCAGAGCGGATTCTCGTCTCCGTAGGTCGCCGTGCCAACCTGCAAGGTCTCGAAGCCCTCGATGGGCTCGAACTGGAGTGCGGAGCTATCAAGACAGATGAGTTCTGCCGGACGAACCTGCCGAATGTCTATGCCTGCGGCGATGTCACGGGCAAGATTATGCTCGCGCACGTCGCTTCGCGTCAGGCGGAAGTGGCGGTAGGACGCATGCTCAAGCAGATTCCTCTCCAGCGCATTGCCTATAATGCAATACCCTCGGTCGTCTATACCAACCCCGAAATAGCCTCTGTGGGACTGACCGAGCAGCAGGTGCGCGATTTCTATACCGAGATGGAAGGCGAAGCGGGTATAGAGAAAGCGGGGGGAGTAGAGGCGTTCTACGAGGTGCGCAAACTGCCCATGACTTTCTCCGGGCGTTTCATGGCGGAGAACGATGGCGAGACTGGGCTCTGCAAACTCGTCTTGGACGCAAAAAAGCAAACCGTACTCGGCGTGCATTGTATCGGAAACCCCTGCTCGGAGTTCATCGCGGCGGCTTCGTTTGCCGTCCGTAACGGGTACACCGCTGCGGAAATGCAGCAAGTAGTCTTCCCCCACCCTACCGTAAGTGAGATTTTGCATGAAATATTATAACCCCGTACACCCAATCAGCTATGATTAAGCGTTGCGCACCACAGGATAACCATAGGATAACCATAGGATAACCATAAGATACTTTGACAAAATGGCAAAAAATCACGCTTATACTATATATACGTAGTATATATACTTTTTGTCTGTGAAATTAAATTTGCATATGTCAAAAAAAAGCTGTACCTTTGTACGTCTTTTGGGATAAAAAACATTTAATCATCTATATCATTATGAAAAAACACATTTTTACCCTTTCGGCAATCATCATGATTGCGCACATGGCATGGGCGGCTGCCGTCACTACGCCGTCGGACATCCCTTCATATTACTCCGCCGTGGACGGAAAATCCGGCTCCAACCTCTGGTCTGCCGTCAGTTCTACCACCAACAAAGGCTATCATTCTATCGGTTACAACGGCTTGTATAACGCTTACCTCAAGACCGATGTCTATCCTTCCGACTCGGTCGGTAAAGCCGGTAAGATATGGGACATGTACGGCGAATGTGGCTTCTCAAACGGAGAAAAATGCGGTAGTTATAGCGGCGTGTGCGATTGCTACAATCGTGAGCACTCGATTCCGCAGTCGTGGTGGGGAGGAGGTACCGGAGGAATAGGAAACGACATCTTCCATGTACTGCCTACGGATGGTAAGATTAACGGCGTGCGCTCTAACTATGAGTACGGAGAAGTGAACGGCGGCACGAACTGGAACGGCAACAAGTACGGCTCTGCCGGTTCATGGGCTACCGATAAAAAGACCATCGCAACGGACGCTAATGAGTCGGTGAAAGGCTCCGGCAATGTCTTTGAACCCAAACCCCAGTACAAAGGCGACTGGGCGCGCGGTATATTAGGTACTATCGTTAAATGGCAGCAGTCGAACCTCACCACCAGCAATAATTTCTTCTCCGGCACCTATGACGCAGCCCACTATTTCGGGCTTACCAAGAAAGCCGTAGTGCTCCTTATGAAATGGCACCGCGAGGATCCGGTCTCGCAGAAGGAGATTGACCGCAACAACGGTATCCAGCAGACCCAAGGCAACCGCAACCCCTTCATTGACTACCCCTATCTGGCGGAATATATCTGGGGAGAGCACGCCGGAGAAACAGTGGACATGGCTAAACTTATGCCTTCTACCGACAAAGACTTCGTGCCCGGCAAGAGCGACGGTTGGCGCAGCGGTTCCACGCCTGTCACTCCGGCTGTACGGTACGGCGTCACATGGTCTGTCAACGGCGAAGAACTCCGCACCGATTCCGTGGAGGAGAACAAACAAGTAAGTGCGCTGCCGGCTACGCCCGTCTCCTGTTCTACAGAGAGCAATGTCTTCGTCGGATGGACGATTGCGGCTATAGAAGGTACAACCGATGATGAACCGGCTGCGCTATACACGGCTGTCAAAGACTTCCCGGCTGTTACTGCGGATGTCACTTACTATGCTGTCTTTGCGAAAGCAACTGAAGAAGCAGGAGCCGCAGCAGCTACTTATACCTATAGTGCGGATAGCAAAGAGGGTTGGACCAATACGGCAAGCAAGACCAATACTTACTGGCTCTTGGATAGCGGCAAGGAATTGACCTCGCCGGAGGTGGATCTCTCCGGACTCGGTTCAATTCAGGTACGCATGCGTACTTACGGAGGCACTCAGTATGACCAACTGCAAGTGGCAGCAGGCGCAACGGTAATCACTACGATAGAAGCTTCGAAGGGCAGCACCATGACCGACTATGAATGGACCAACACCAAGTCGCTCTCCGGCACATCGCCACTCACCTTCACATGCTCCAATGCCGCCTCTAACAAGGGTATCGGATTTGAGTCCGTCACCATTAACGTCACTGGTGCAGGAACGGCATACAGCCGCTACATCACTTCTTGTCAGGGTACGACGGAGTTGGTGAACCGTGTTGTGACAGGTCAGCCCGCACGCAAAGTGCTTATCGGAGGACAGATTTATATCCTCATTGGCGAACAACTCTATACCCCGATGGGGCAACGTATCAGATAACAGATGACAAACCGTCGATTAACAATATTCACCTTCGTCCTTTGCCTGCTCTTTGTGCAGGCAAAGGCGAATGTGGTAACCGGTGTGGCTGCGGTCCCGGAGAACTATTACGCTGCGGTGGAAGGCAAGTCCTCCGCGGACGCTATCCTTACTGCGTTGAATGGAATTATCTCCGGCCACACTGTAATCAACTACGACGGTCTGGAGCCCTATTACCAGCAGACCGATTTCTATTCCGATACGCTCTGGGATATGTATTCCACCTGCCGCTTTGTGGCAGACGATGCCAATATCCCGCAGAAACAACTCTGCGACGGATGGAACAAGGAGCATGTCTGCTGCCAGTCGTGGCTTGGGTCAGGACCGATGGTGTCGGACCTGTATAATGTCTATCCTACGGACGCACGGGTCAATAACCTCCGCTCCAATTATCCGTACGGCGAAGTGAATGGAGCGAACGGAACCGGTATCTCCAAGGACCCGGAGGGACACGCGCTTGGCAAACTGGGCTATAGCAGCAAAACCATCACCGGTTATTCGGACCGTGTCTTCGAACCCCATGATAACTACAAGGGGGATTTCGCGCGCACGTTTATGTATATGGTGGCGCGCTATCGCGCTAACTCCGTCAGCGGCGGTAATGGAGCGGTTATGTTTACCTCTTCGCCTACAAACTTCACGGCGTATGCCAAAGAGATGCTCCTTCGGTGGCACCGTGCTGACCCGGTCTCGATGAAGGAAGTGGATCGCAACCAGGCGGTCTATGGCATCCAGCATAACCGCAATCCGTTTATTGACTACCCTGAACTTGCAGAGTATATCTGGGGCAATAAGGTCGGGCAGACCGTCAATCTCTCTTCAATGACGCCTACTTGCGAGAGCCTCATGCCGGCTGCGCAAACCAAATATGGGGTTACATGGATGGTGGATGACGAAGTGCTGCGTGTGGACTCTGTAGAGGAGAATAAGAAACCCGCTTCGCTGCCGGACGAGCCTGTCTCCTGCTCGTCGTCCAGCGAGTCGTTCGCAGGATGGAGCAGAACAGCAATCTCTGGCGTCAGCCAGACAGTCCCGACAGGGCTGTTCAGCGAGAAGGCGAAGATGCCGGCAGTGACGGCGGATGTTACCTATCATGCCGTCTTTGCGCATGCAGAGCAGCAGCAAGGTTCCGGTCCGGTTACTGCACAAACGAACTTTAGCGGTTACAGCCGAGGCAACAAGGTGGAAACCGAGAAAGCAGGTAATATTACCATCACGTTTGCTAAAGCTGGTGCGTCGAATGCCGCGACATACTATTCTGAGGTGCGTTGCTATGCCAAATCGACTATTACATTCTCAGGGGCTGCGATGACGCGGATTGAGTTCACCGCCGGAGCGAATGACAAAGGCAATGCTTTGAGACCCAATACCGGCACTATGAGCGGTTCGGTATGGACAGGCAATGCTTCCTCTGTCGTATTCACGGTGGACGGTGATAGCGGCTACCGGGGAATCAGTGCAATCAAAGTGACCTACGAGGACAACACGGTCGTCACTTCCTTCTCCGATTACATTACCTCATGCGGAGACCATACGGGCATCGAAAATGAGTATATTTCCGTCCCGACGCATAAAATTATCCGCGATGGACGACTTCTCATCCTCATAGGAGACCAAATCTACAATGTAATGGGACAAAAAGTCCAATAAGCCCCTTTCGGGTGACTAAAAATCACTCGCAACCCGCCCTAAACGGAAAAACGGCAGATTTAAAAGAATTTGCCGTTTTTATTTTTCTTTGTATTTGGGAACGCTGTTGGCGTTTCCTTTGCCCCCTTTTTATTTCTTTCACAAAACAACGCAAGATTAAAAGTAAAAGCAATTCATTTCACTTGAAAATCAAAATTTTATTAGCATATCTCGCAGCAATCGTGATAAAATTACTGCCACTCGTGAACAGGGCGGATCAGGATGTCAAGCCCTTCAAATGTGGTATCCACATATTCGTGGTCGGTAAGTAAAAGCAGGTTCTTGCAGCCTGTTATCTGTGCCGCTGTTTTCAGTCCTTTCAGCTCCCGCTTGCGCGTTTTCTCTGAGGATATATCATAAGATACTTGTATGCATTGCTGCACTTGATTACCTTTGCAAACCAAGAAATCGCACTCGCTTCCACGGTCTTTGAAATAGCATATATCCCAACCATTCAGTTTGCATTTTCGAAGCAATTGGATGAGCACGATGGTCTCCAACCGCCAACCTAAGTTTTCGGCAGAAAAGGCATTCTCCCGCATATTCATCATTGCCACATCGACTGCATATAATTTTTCTTGCACGATACGCGACTTGCTCTTAGTGGCATATTTTGACACACCGATTAACAAATAGGCTTGTTTGAGGTAGTCAATATAGTTTTTGGTGGTATGCAACGATTTGAAATGAAACAAGTCTGTCAACTCTTGCGTCGCGGCGATAGACGGAGAAATATTAAGCAGATGGTGTGCCATTTGTTCAAAAGCCGCCTTGTACACGATTTTGTAGCGTTGCTCTATATCGCGCTTGAGGATGTTATCAACTAGTGTGTTGATATAGTGTCGCTTGTCTTCTATGATTAGCAACTCAGGGAAGCCGCCTTGTTGCATGTATTCATCAAAAGCGGCTCTACGAAAAGCAGTTGCTTTCGTGGCGACACTTTTAGTATCAACGCCTTTCATTTCACAGAACTCTTGGAACGAAAAAGGATAAAGGGCAATCTCTTTGTTACGTCCGGTTAGATGCGTTGCCAGTTCACCGCTCAACAGTTTG
>JAFSLP010000088.1 GCA_017448345.1 Paludibacteraceae bacterium
AGCGATACCGTTAGCGTTCAGAGCGGCGAGAATCTGTTTCTCGCGGCGGTCTTGCGACTCAAATTTTACTTCACGAATCATAGTGTCTCCTCCTTAGTTTTTGCGTGGATCAATCGATTTAACTGCACCTTGCTCTTTGGTTGTGCGGCCGTAAGTACCGGTAACGCTCTTCAGCGCCTCGTCTGCCGGAACACCTTTCTTGACAGCGTCCATGAACTTGCCCATGTGTACGTACTCGTATCCGCAAACCTCATTGTCCTCATCAAGGAATTCCTTGGTGATATAACCTTCGGTTAACTGCAGGTAGCGAACACCTTTCTCCTTGGTCGAGTAGAGTGTACCACACTGGCTAACGAGTCCCTTACCGAGGTCCTCGAGACCTGCGCCGATGGCCAGACCGCCCTCCGAGAACGCACTCTGCGTACGACCGTAAACGATCTGCAGGAACAACTCGCGCATAGCGGTGTTGATAGCGTCGCAAACGAGGTCGGTGTTCAGCGCCTCAAGGATCGTCTTGCCCGGCAGGATCTCAGCCGCCATAGCAGCAGAGTGAGTCATACCCGAACAACCGATGGTCTCAACCAGAGCCTCTTCGATGATACCGTCTTTTACATTCAGACTCAGCTTGCAGCAACCTTGTTGCGGTGCACACCAGCCGATACCGTGCGTCATACCCGAGATGTCCTTGATCTCCGTAGCCTTCACCCATTTACCCTCCTCGGGAATAGGTGCCGGTCCGTGCTTCGGACCCTTAGCTACAACGCACATTTCTTGTACTTCTTTCGAATAAATCATGTGTCTTTTTTTATTGTTTGTTAGTAATTATGATATTACCTTTCTAGGCGGAAGCCGCTCCTTCCGTTCCGTCGGAAGAACGCTCCGCATTTTGCGCTGCAAAATTACTGCTTTTTTTTGATATATGCAAGTATTTTGAAAAAAAAGTTAGTTCGTGCTTTTGTTTTTTTTGCGGTTAAAGTTTCGAAAACAAAGTATATTATATATACATATATAATATAGTATGAAAATGCATAAATTTTGTTGTTTTATTCTGACAGATGCCTGACGTTACTATTGACTGTCGGTTGACCGTCGGTTGACCGTCGGCTGACTGTCGGTTTTGATAGCTTCCAGTATGCTGGAGACATGCTTTCTCTATTCACCTAAGTTAGGCTCTGAGTATATAAAACAGCAGCGACATTTCTGCCGCCGCTGGTTTACTCTAACTTTCGCATTTGCGAAAGATAAATCAATTAACATGGATTGAAAAAATATGTTTTTCCATTATAACTAAAGCAATATTTGAAACAAGTTGCCCAATTCATGTCAGGAGCACACATATTTGAATTAGCATAAGGATTTTCTCTCACATAAATATTTTCTTCGTTTATTCTAACATAACCACAACTGCCATAAGATGTGCCTGGAGAGTAGTCTACTTGAACAGATTCATACTTTTCGCAAAATGCAGGAACATCACAAGCATAAATCATACCTGCAAATAGTAATGCAGCAAATGACATTATAATTTTTTTCATTTGTTTTGTTGGCGGTTATATCCCATCGCCTCATCGGTTTAAATAATTAATTTGTTGTTTATACAAGTACACGAAAACGTGGACTTTTTGTGGATATATTGGTCTGTTCAGGGTCTCGACTCCCTTTTGGCTCCAATATACGCAAAAAGCCCACGTGAACACGTGAGCGTTTCGCAGTATTCGGGAAAGCCAAAATTCAAGTTGTCGAGAAATGAACAGTTTCCTCAAATAAAGCAAACGCTTATTTTATCCCTTAGCGCACACTTGCGCTTGTCCTTGCTGTTTTACGTCGGTAAACGGGACGTTGGTTGTAATGGATTGAAAATAAGAAAGTTACAAACTATACTGACGAGTGTCGTTAAACAATAGATAAACTCTGTATTATTTTTGGTATATGTTTGTGTGATGAGGATATGATGATATCCAAATCGGCTGCAAAGGTACAACAAATTTTTGACATGTGCAAATAAAAAACCTGCATTGTGATATTTTTCTATCACTTTGCAGGCTTTTTTTACAAATCAGCAGGTGCTGCTAACACGTGGGAGTGTTGTATATGCGGTCTTGCAATGCGTAGCCGAGCAAGAACCAGACCTTTTCCTCCAGACGTTTCAGGCAAATCTCCTTGCCGATGTTCTCATCGTAGTTTCTCGGGTCCACACAGGTAGTGCTCTCGCGAAGCGTGAAGCCGTTTTTCATACGGATGGTCACATAGGTAGTCGGCTTGCCGAACTCTTCAACCGTGCGGACAATCACATCCTTCATGTTCTCGTCCACCTGTTGTTTGGTGACGGTATTACGCTTTGCCGGTAACTCAGGCGCGTGCAGTTCAACGCCCTCCATCTTTGCGCGTGCTTCCAGTACGGCTTTGTAGTCGGACATGGAGCGAATCTGCGTGTCATACAATGAGCGCGGACATGTCGGCGTGAAGTTCAGTTCGCCCTTATCCCATTTCTCCACCATTGCTTGGAGTTTGGCGAGACGGGTTTCCAGTTGGTAGTACTCGGCGCGGAAGCGCTCTTTGTAATCGGAGCTGCCCATCATGGCAGCGGTTTCAATCAGTTCTTTCATTGTGTGAATGATTTAATTGTTATTCTTCAAAGTTGGTGTCCTCTGTGGCGGGAAGACCATTATGGATGGCTTCTGCGGCAGCGGCACGCTTGCTTTCATCTTTACGGTTCTTGGCCGTGAGCGGGTCGATGACTCTTTCATTAGGGGCTTTGGAGTAAGCGAAGAGGAGAAGTTTGGTGTAATATGCACACTTATCCGCAGCTTTGAGCGTTTCCCAGTTTGCCCAAAACCTATCCATCCGCTCCATGAGTTGCTGCCGGATGAGTTCACGAAACTCATCCTGCTCAACTACTTTTCCTTTCGGCTTCGGTCCGGGTTTCTTCGGAGTCTCTTCCGTGGCAAGGAAAGCGTTCGGGCAAAAGTCTATAACATTATCCCTCACGTTATAGGCAATCTCTTTCGTGCCGAACGAGTTTGGTACGGACATAGGAGTGTCCTCCTCGTGCCATTTGATTTCATCCGGAACGATGTCTTTCGGCTTTACCTTATCCCTGCGGACTACTTTGCCGAGGGATGTGATAACCCAATCTTGTGCTACTCTGCTCATTTGACCGCTTGAAGTTTGCCAAAGATACGATTCATACGAATCTTCTCCATGTACTTAATCCATTTTGTCTGACGGCGGTTGCGTTCCTCCAGCGAAATGCCGTTGCTATTATTCCGGTCAATAGGTGTATAGTAGAGGCAATCACGCATGATGTCGAGGTGCGTAATGTTTTTCGGGAGCATCGAGATTTTGAATGTGCGCAGACGACCATCCACTAGTTTGCGTACGCGACGAGGTTTTTTCATTGCTTTGATGTCATCATTACACAGCCAAATCAGTTTTCCGACATTGTTTTCGATAACATAGAAGCGCTTGTTTTTTGCTCTTTGAAGAGAGTCGGCCATGAAGATAGCAAAATCAAGACGCAAGGCATCCATCTTCAGTTGGCAGAGCACTCTAAACATCAGCCACTTTTCAATGATGTGGGCTTTCAATTCACTTGTTTTCATTTCGATTATTTTATTTTGAGTTTATCTATCGCACAACGAATCACCATGAACAGCGCACCATATATAAAAGCGTATATGTGCAGGGGCGTGTTGCTATTCCCCACGAAGCACTGTATTCCAATGGCTATCGCTACATATATATAATTTTTCAGTTGCCTGACGGTAGGGTTTAGCACCAGTATCATGCCGAGCATGGCAAATATCAGACCGGATGCGCCGACAGTAGGTATCTCGGCTGATGCACAAAGACCGGCGAGTGTCGCTGCGGCAAACATTCCGAAATCGACACGCTCATCCCCAAAGCGGGTAACGCTTAATGCCAGCACTCGCTTGTACAATATGACATATGCAATACAGTTAATGACAAGGTGAGACCAGGAAGAGTGAGCGAAGTGATAGGTAAGACATCCCCATAGATGCTCATTGCTCACACCCATAGCATATAACGTTTCTTCCCCGAGTACTATGTATAGCAACAGGCAGAGCGTTATAAAGAAGCATGTCTTGAAGATTCTCTGCATAGTTTTCTGTGCTGTGCCATAGCGCGGTAGTAGAACACTACTGCGGATGACGGGTTAAGATAGAAAGACGGTGCCGGTTGTTCCAGTACATCCTGCATAACTGCATACTTAAAGTCGCTCGTTCCGCCGTTGATGAGAGCGTCGTACTTGGCGAATATGCTCAAATACATATTCACAAGCAGCGGATTGGAGGTTGTCAGACTCCCTGTCTGTTTGTAAATACGGTATTCGGCAAGCGCCTGCTTTGGAGTTATATAGAACTGCGGAGCAGGAGAGGAGGCGGCGATGGCGCAAATTCTTCGAAGTGGTGTCTGCTTGTGCAGAGGGGAATGGATTAGGTTGTCTACTGCGGCTATAAAATGCTGTTTACGCAGTCGGTTGTTGTAAATGCGTTCGTTTCTTACGGAGCGTTGCTGATTAAATTTTGTGCAAAGATACTACTTTTTTGGCAAACTGCCAAAAAAAGTATAAAAATAGTATCATTTACTGCAATTTATTATTGACTATTACTGCAAAAAGCGTGACTGCTGCCGCAATCGGTTTATAAAATAAGCAGTAATTTTGCAGCGATTTTGAAATTTGTTCACTTTTAAATACGCAAAACTATGACGGACGAAGAGAAAAAAGCACAGGAAGCCGCAGCCGAAGCAGCGGCAGCAGCAGAGCAGGCAGGTGGAGAGACCGGCGGCGAAGCAGGCAGTCAGGCCGGTGATGGCGGAGACGGCGGTAATGGAGGCGGCGAGGCAGCCGCAGCAGCCAATGCAGAAGAAGAAACCGGCACCCAGCAAGAAGAGAAACTGCCGAAAGAATTGCTCTACGAGCGAGTTCGCACCAGTTTTCCGGACGGCAAATATGACGAGGATGAACAGGAGTATTATCGCAAACTGACGGAAATGCTTGACAATGCAGAAACCGGCAATAAGAAATACAATGAGTTCACCGAGAAGTTGATGCGCCGTTACAAGGACGACCCGGAAGAGGTTGCTATCCTGCTTGACTATATCGAGGGTATGCCTCTCATCCAAGCCATTGTCAAGCACAAAGGCGAGGAGGCTCTTACGATGCGTGAGGGCGATGAAGGATGGGAAGGTTATCAACAGGCGGTACAAACCAGAAATGCCGACCGTGAGCGCTACATGGGTCTGATGGAAGAGGTTAAGGGTAACCTGTCCTCTACCGTAAAAGAGTTCAATGAATGGGCTGACGAGTTGCAACTGGACGATGAGAAGCGTACCAAAGTATGGGAAATCATCAACGATGACCTTAACAACATCAGTCGCGGCAAGTTCAGCAAGGAGATTCTGAACCGCTATCGCAGCGCACTTGACCACGACACGGATGTAGAGGGTGCATACGAGCAAGGCAAAGCCGATGGCAAGAACGAGGCTATTGATGCCAAGCGAGAGCAGATGAAAGGCTCCGGACTCCCCAACGGAAACGGCGGTGGTAAAGAGCACGAAGAGAAAGAAGAGAAAAAGACTACAGACCCGACGGCAGCGTGGCTTGAGAGTTTGAGGCATAAATAACATTATTAACAACAAACAACAACAGACATGAAAAAGTTTTTGAAAGACTTTAGCGTAATGGGCTTTCTGATGTTCATTATGTGTTTGGTACTCGGCGTTGGCGACATGTCGGGTGCTGTAATGAGCGCCAACGGAGCGGCAGCTGCGGCTGAGGTTCCCGGTGCTGGTGAAACCACGGAGACCGTCACCACTCTCCCGCACGGAGACGGTGGCGCGTTAGAGACCTTGGATATCCGTGCTCTGCGTGCGGATATGATTGATGACCCGATTGACCAGAACTTGGTAAAGATTCGTCCGGGTCTGAACCGAATGGATACCATTCTGCGTTATTTCAAACCTGTTCCGACGAACAACTTCGAGTATGATTTCTATTCGATTGCGACCAAGGGTTTGAGTAATGCGCTGAATGCGGCTGCAACCATCCATAATGACACGGATGTACGCAACGTGTACGGTAGTGCTCCGTTGAAAGGCGGCGTAACTGATGTAGGTGAGGGCGACTGCTTCTATGTACCGTCTATTGCCGGTGCAGGCGAGGACACCACTCCGCTTATGCTGTATGTTTACGAGAAAGACCTTGACAACAGCGCTATCAAGTTCACCATTGCGGAAGACCAGATGTCGAAGACTACCAGTAACGGTACGACTACGTACAGTATTCCGGCTATTGCAAAAGACACCCCCATCTTCCTGCTTTCCCGTGCAGCTGACGAGTTGGCGGTAAAGACCGATGCGGCTTCCGTACTTCCGAAACCGACCCACGGTTACTGCCAATACCATATTGCGCAGATTGCACAGTCCACTTTCGAGAAGATGATGGATAAGAAATTCCAATGGGATTTCTCGGAGGTTGAGGAGCAGGTATTGTACGAATACCGTCGCAAGGTAGAGGGTGCTATCCTGTTCAATAAGGGTGCAAAGATTTGGAACCGCAAGTTGAACAAGTATGTTTACACGATGAGCGGTATCACTCGTCAGATTACCAAGAGCTACGAGCTTGACCTTAGCGATATGACCAAGGGCAATGATGCACTTGTCAGTCTGGAGAAGTACGTATTCACCGGCAACAGCGGTTCGGAGACTCGTATTCTGCTTGGTGGTAGCGAGTTCATCGAAGCAATTTCCAAGATTAAGGCTGTTCAGAAGCAGCAAGAGGCTGGCAATACAGAGGTTGTATTCGGTATGACTTGGAACAAGATTGTTTCCAACTTCGGTACTCTGTTGCTTGCTCATGCTGAAATCTTCGATGAGTACGGCTGGAGTGACAAGGGTCTTGTTCTTGACCCGGTATTCCTCCGCAAGTGGCAGTTGCAGTCGTTTAAGGCTAAACCGTACGACGGCGAGGAGTTGATGATTATGAAGGGCGAAATGAAAGTCTTCTCGGAGGTATTCGGTGTTTCTGTTTACAATCCGGATGTTCACTGCAAAGTAACTCTGCGGTTGTCATAAGGCAACAGTCATCGAGAAATCATAGGGGGCTTATGAGGACATAAGAGCCTCGTAAGCCCCTGTATTTTTTTTTACTATTTAATAATGAGATAATATGCAAAAGACTTATAAGACACTTGCCAGCAGTGCAGTCATACAGGTGCAAACCAGTAAGGGTGTGCGTCAAGTATATCTCCGTAATGGATTCATCGGTAACGGTTCCCGTCGCGGCGGCGTGTTCACAACTGAAGACGAGGAGTTACAAGCCGGTATCGAGAAACATGTTCGTTTCAACAGCGGGTTTGCAGACCAGATTTGGTGTGATGATGTTCCTGTGAAGAAAGAGCAGCCCAAGCCTGTCAAGGAAGAGCAGAAGAAAGAGGCGGCAGAGACTCCGGCAGACGGAGCACCTCTGAACGGGGCTAATGCGAAGCCGACCTATCCGGATGTGACGAAGTTGGCAGAGGTTCGTACTATTCTGAAAGAGCAGTATGGCAAGACCGCTGCCGAGATTAAGAGCAATGCGCAGGTGATGGCTCTGATTAACGAATTAGGTTTGGTATTCCCTAATCTGAAATAACTATGCTGGGCAAGGAAATACGCAATCTGGTGCTTGTGAAGTTGGAGGAGTACACTCCGTACGGTCCTGATTCGGGTCGTGCTTTGCTTGCAGGTGGGGATAAACTCGATGAGAAGAAACCCATCTACAGCTATGTTGCGCAACATCTTGCAGAAGCAGCCAATGAAGTGCTACTGGTGGCGCCGGTACACCGACTGCTGTATAAGGCGGTAGGTGTAACCGGCACGCCGGATGCAGACGACAACCGTATCGGAAGTATCAGTCTGCCGGATGATTTTCTGCGCATCCATACGCTATGGATGGAGGGCTGGAGGCGACCTGTTCACGAGACCATCAAAGCCGGTCATCCATTGTACAATCTGCAATTCAGTCCATGGAAGCGCGGAACAAAGCAGAAGCCCGTCGCTGTACTTTGCGGACGCGGAGATATCCATAAGGAAACCGATGCGGAGCAAGGTGAGCATCTTGTTTTTGACGAGCAGCAGACTATCCGGTATTTCAGCGTTGATGCAGGAACAGAGCACCCTGTAAAAGAGTTCAAGTATATACCCAAATTTGATGGAGAATATGATTATGAGCGCGAGGTAGCCGAACTAATTGCCTTGCAATGCGCACGCAAAGTATGTGAGGTATTCGGAATGACCGAGCAGATAGGTATAATGACAAGTGAATTTAATTCCGTACTGGAGAATATACGTTTATGATAGACAAGAATGACAAGCGATACAAGTATCTAAAGGCTAAAGGTACCACCGAAAAGGTAGTGCTCGAACAGGAGCAGCCGATGGAAGAGCGCGTAGCCAATATGCGTCGCCTTATGCGTTATCGTCAGTATTGGGATGATATGGCAGGTTATCGCATCCGCCGCCGCCGCACCAAACGGTATGAGAGGGGAAGACAATGGGATGACTTGATAAAGGTTGGCGGCAAATGGATTACCGAGGCAGAGCATATCATGCAGCAAGGTAATGTGCCCTTGAAAAACAATGTCATTCTCCAGACACTTAACTCCGTTCTCGGCGTATTCCGTAGCAACTACAGCCATCCGGAGTGTATCGCACGCGCGAGAGACAACCAGCAAGTCGGCGAAATGATGACGGCTATGCTGCAATATGTGGAGCAGATTAACGACATCAAAGAACTGGATGCCTCAGATTTCGGAGAGGGTCTGCGCGGAGGATTTGCTGCACAGTATATCGACTACCAATGGAACAATGAAACCCACACCAAAGAAATCAAGGTGATGAACTGCTCCACATCGCACATGTTTATAAATGGGAACGTGCGCGACGTGCGCGGGAATGATATCACCTGTATCGGTCTGCTGATGGATATGCCATTGCATGAGGTTGTTCAGCGCTTTGCTCACACAGAGCAAGATGCCGAGAAGATACGCGATATATACAAGCATGTAGATAAGAACAATCTCATGAGCCTGTACCGTACTTTCATCAACAGCCAAGATGAAACGCTGGATTTCCTCACGACCAAGAACAATGATGTATGCCGCGTTATCCAAGCATGGGAGTTGGAGGAGGAAGAAAGCTGGCTTGTGCATGACCGCTACAAACAGACGCTAAAGATATATCCGAAGAAAGACAAGGCACAACTCGAAGCGATGATTAAAGAGCGCGACGAGGATATCAAGGTGAATGAACTTGACCCGGACAAGACGAAGATAACAATGGAGTTGCACAATGACGTGTACTGGTATGTTCGCTATCTCAGTCCGCGCGGCGACGTGCTGTACGAGGGTAGAAGTCCGTTCGCTCACCGCAGCCATCCGTTCGCTGTCTATATGAGCCGTTTGGTGGACGGCGAGATATTTTCTTTCATCGAGTCTATTATCGACCAGCAACGGTATATCAACCGTTTGATTACGCTGAATGACTTCATCATCCGTTCGAGTGCAAAGGGCGTACTCATATTCCCGGAGAATGCTATTCCTGCCGGAATGAACAAAGAGGACATCCTTGACCAATGGACGAGTTACCGAGGTGTCATTTTTGCCAATCTGAAGCCGGGCATGTCACTCCCGCAACAGATAGCAACGAATGCTACCAATATAGGTACGAATGAACTGCTGGCGTTGATGCTTCAATTGGTACGCGACATCAGCGGTGTACATGGTGCTATACTCGGCAAGGAAGCCAAGAGCGGCACATCCGGTAGCCTGTATGCACAAGAAGCAAGCAATGCGCAAACGAACCTGCTTGACATGATTGAGAGTTTTGCTTCGTTCCGCAAGCGCCGCGACTACAAGATTGCAAAGACAATACCGCAATGCTATGACTATGTGGACTATATTCCCGTGGTCGGCAAGGAGTATTCGGAGAAAGCGAAGGAGTGGAATGCCGATTTGGCATCCAAGTTTGACTACTACATCATTATTTCCGAGACGAACAATAGTGAGTTGTATCAGGCTCAACTGAACCAGTTGCTTATGGCAGCTTTACAGCAACGTCTGATTGATTTCAAGACGGCATTGGAGGCAGGACGTTTCCCATGGGGTGACCAAGTCATCCGCATCCTGGAGCGTCAAGAACAGAAGCTTGCCCAACAGCAGGCACAGCAGCAGGCTATGATGCTGCAAGGTCAGGCGGTAGGATTGCAGGCGGCAGAAGCGGGAGCAAGCGAAGCACAGATAGCACAGATGGGCGCAGATGCGGCACAGCAGGCATTGCAGTTGAGTGGAGACGAGCAGGCGCTTCAAGCGCAGGCCAACCAAGCCAATCCGCAGGCTATGCAGCTTATCCGGCAGGCATTAGGTTAATCACAAACCATTAAGCGATATGACAAAAGAAGAAGCGATATATTGGAAAAACTATATTGACAAAGTGGTGTCTGAAAAACTCGACACACTTGAAGTGTCGGATGCCGATGCCATACGCATAAGCGACTTTGCCAAGCGATATATGCAGGTTATAACCGGGCAGCAGTATGTTCCGCAAGGTTTGTTCCGCGAGTTCTTGGAACTGTTTGCAAAGATACCCGCCATTCAAGAGGAGATAAGGCAGATGCAGGAAGGACTTGCTGCGAATATGCCTGAAAGTTGCACCGATAAAGACTTGGAGCAGACGTTGGACGGGCTGATGTGGGATGACGAATGGATGTACCTGCCATCAATGGATATCGACGAGGACGGTTTCGTCGCGCTGAACATCGAGATTGACGCGAACGGTTGGGCGCATTTTGTAGATGACTAACAATTAAAAACATACGGAAATGGATTACAAATTATTCAGAGGTTTCATAAACCGCAAAGGAGAAAAATGCGTAGTTGCCGGAGGTAGCAACGGTGAAGGTGGTCCTGATTATAACAAAGCAGACAAGGTGTCTGAGGCAACAGCAGGCAATTTGGCTGGTCTGGATGAGAACGGAAACCTGACGGACTCCGGCAAGAAAGCGTCTGACTTTGCCGAGGCGGAGCATGAGCATAACGGCTATGCACCTACGAGCCATCAGCACAACATTGGTGATATCACCGGACTTGAAAGTGCTCTGTCAAAAAGAGTAAGCAAACAGGATGATATATTGTGTATCGTTATGGGCCGTGCATGGCATTATGCATGGGAAGACACCGGTCTTGCAGAAGAGACTCTTGGTCAGATACTGGCTCTCTCTCCAACCCCGCACACACCAGCAGTATGTATGGTAAATATCACAGACAGAAATAACGCTGTGCATCGTTGTTTGGGTCTTGTCGAGTGGAATAAAACAATTACTGAAAACAATGGTCATACCACCGCCGAATATAGTATTTGGCTACATATAGGTGCCACTACTCTGACAGGTGTGATTTATGCATACGATGATGGTTTCAACGGCTATTCTATGCGAGAGTATTTTGGTGTTGCAGGTGATGATTTGGTTTTCAATTTCAAAAGTCAATTGGATTCCAAGATGCCCAAGACGGCGCAAGAGGTTTCTTTCAGCGCCGGTCAGTCTCTTAATGAATTGCTGCCATTGAATAATACAGGACAATTCACTAATCTATGGTTATATAATTCGGAAGATGCATTGCTGCCTGTTGTGGCGCATGTGACTAAAATCAACCGTACCAACGACGTGCATGGTTTCTTCGTCTGCGGCAGAGTAGGTCATTATCCATTTATGGTATTCTACTTTGGCAACTATCGCTTCTATTTCACAGCCAATGAAGATGCTGATGAACTTGGTCACGGAGAAGTCGAACCGAGTGCTGTGCAATGGGATTTGACTGTAAGCAGCATGGATAACCTATTGACTTTATAAGCAATGAAAACAATCGGCAAACAGAATTTTGCTCACTGGTGGCAGTTGGCATGGCGGTGGATAGAGCAGCTTGTAGATAGCAAGTTGCTCCACATCGTCGCGCCGTCATCCGCCGAGAAAGAGGTATTCAATGTAGCGGACTTTGCGTCACTGGAGGCTATCGATGAGGAAGACCGCGACATGTCGGTCATCTATATATGCGCGGAAGAGAACCGGTTGTATATATGGAACGGCTCGGAGTTCGTGGATATGACCAATAAACCGGCAGACGACAACCGCATCTACGTAAACAGCGAAAATCTGATTATCGGCGTGGTGGAAGAAAACGACCTTGACGCAGGTATCTACACGGTGTTTGTCGGTAGCAGAGGTTCGTTCCGTACATATTCGCTGACCGTCAATGTACGCAAAGGTCCGAGCCGCATCGGCAGACCAACCGTAACATACAAAGATTTAATCCTTTCCGACAATAACGGTTGGGCTGATGTACAGACGGAGACGGTGGTTCAGGCAAATGCGGAGACGGGTGACATGGAGACCGTGGCTGTCAAGTCCTGGAACTGGCATTACTACTCATACCAAGGCGATGAGATAGCGACTGACAAGGAGGTCATCAATGTGCTGACCGCTTCGGCGGAAGCACCGGAGAGCGCGGAAGACGGAGATTTATATATCAACACGGACGAGCCTGCTCTGTACGAATGGCAGGAAGACGAGTGGGTGGCGATTGCTCCGAGCGGAAGCGTGGTTTATCTGGCAAGCGACAACGGACATATCTACGTGTATGTCAATGGCGAGTTTGCCGATGCTACAGGTGAGGAGTATAACCATATCCTGTACGTAAGCAACCTGACTACAGACCTTGCAGGGGTGACGGATAGCGGTATCTATACCGTGATGCTCGTGAACAGGTTTAATGCAAAGGCGTATACGCTTGCGGTGACAGTACACAGAGGTCCAAACCGCATTGGCAGACCATCCGGCACAACATATACGCAGACCGTTCAGAACTACGAGGGTTATATGGTTCGTACAAAGACCAATAACGGTGAGTGGAGCGAATGGGAAGAGTTCCGGTATCTGGTTGAAGCCATTGGAGACGATGAAATCAACAGTTTATTCTAAACTAAATTTTTTGAAGCAATGAAAGTATTAGATTTGACAGGCCTTAGTTCGTATGATGCGAAGATTAAGGCGTACGTGGACGCGAAAGCAGCGGAGGCTGCGAGTGGCAAAGTCACGATGGTAGCGGTCAATGCTTTGCCTGCTGTGGCAGAAGCGAGTGCCAATGTTATCTATCTCGTGCCGAACACGAAAGTGAGCGGCAGCAATGTCAAGGATGAATATATCCTTGTGAACGGCGCATTCGAGCTGATTGGTACTACGCAGATTGACTTGGACGGCAAAGCAGATAAGGTCAGCGGTGCGACTGCCGGTCACTTGGCTGGTCTGGACGCGAACGGCAACCTTACGGACAGCGGCAAGAGCGCCAGCGATTTCGCTACGGCAGCGCAAGGTGCGAAAGCAGACACGGCATTGCAGCCTGCGGACATCGTGGCTATCACGACGAGCGAGATTGATGCTCTGTTCCCGAGTGGAAATGCGCAATCGTAACATTAGGGTGTGGGCTATTGGGTTAGCCTGCGCTCACTAACAAAACAACAGACATCATGGCATCAAAGTATTTAACATATGGCGGTTTAGCCTATTTCCTTGAAAAGATACGAGGTATCTTCGCTCCACTTGTGCATACGCATACGCTTTCGCAAGTGACCGATGCTGAATTGACCGCAGACAGTGAAGCGGATTTGGTTGTACCAATCGAGAGTGAGACGCTGGAGGACATCGCTAACGGCGAGTATGAGAGTGATGACACGGCTATGTTCACCGGAAACAGCCAATACACGCCGCTGACGAGTGCAGAGATAGATGCGCTTGTAGCGACAACCCTTGCAGCCATGCAACCAGCCGAAGAAGAATAACATTAAACATATACGATTATGGCAGTAACAGTAGCAACCCCTGCGAACCTCAATGAGTTCGCGCAAAAATTAGGACAGAGCCTTGCAGAGCAAGGTGGTGGTGGAAGCGGAGACAGCAACTTCGTCTTCATAGATAGTTTCATCAAAAAAGACTCGGCAGTTGATGACGGCAAGCCGCATCTGTATCTCGTTATAGACAGCAGTATCGACTTGACCGATGTTACCTTGCGCTATTGTCGCAAAGGCAGAGTTAATTGCCGTCGTAAAGAGAACAGTCCGTACCATCAGAATGAGTCGGGGCAGAAAGCACACACGGCAGGTTGGCACCAAGTATGGCAGTTGCCGTTGCATACGACCAAAACCCCGCTTATCGTGCCTGTTTTCGTGTCCTTAACCCCTGCATTTACCTTGGGTGGCAACGCCTATTACGAGATTACGGTAGGAGAGTACGACACGATGTACGATTTCGCCAATGACAGCGAGTTCGACACTACATACAGAGACGAGAACGGCGACCCGATTTCCATTGGAACTATCTTACGCAAGCAAGGTGGCGTGTGCTTGGTGCGCGATGGCGTACAAATTAGCAATTTTGCACACTTCCGTACCTCGTACAACGAAAATAATGATGAATGGTGCATTGGTAGATAAAAAAAAAGAACCGCCAGGATAGCATCCCGATGGTACAGGTCTGATAGCATCAACCGATTCGCGAATAGATAGAATCAAACACGATGCAAAGGTACAACTTTTTTTCGAAACCACCAAATTTTTTTGAAAAAAAATGACAAAAATCGTCAAAAAAAGTTTTATGGAGCGTTTTTTCTCCGAAATTATGGAGGTAACACGCTATTTGATAGGCATTCGGTCGAAGAATGACAAGAAAGTTCTGCGTTCCGAGATGGCTGCTGACAAGGCAGAGCTGAATGCCACCATTGCAGCGAACAAAGCCACCGCTGATGCACAAGCTGCGTCGGCAAACAGGCGTTTGACTGCCTGCGAGAACAAAGAAGCCGAGTTAGAACAGCGGATTGGTGAGGATGAAGAGGTTATCGGTCAAGCTTTAGGCGCATTGCAGAAAACTCTTGACACCGAAGAGGATGGAACTATCCGTTTTGAGGGTACAAATTACCTTGATGACTGTACTACTATCAAAGCGGCGCTTATCAAACTGGATGAAGTCATTGCAAATAATATCTAATCGCTATGGATATAAGACGAGTTAAACATTTCAACACCGAAGCGGAGTTTCTTACCAACCGCTGTGTGTTACCTATCCCCAGCGTTGCCTATTGCAAGGCGACCGGGGAGTTATACTTCCGAAAGAAGACCAAATTGCTGCCCGGACATATTGTTTTATGGGATGAAGATGAGAGCAAGCGCATATATGTTCTGCCGTCCGAGTATAACGGTACGACCTATCCCACCTCGCGCTATATTCCGGAAGGTATCATAGCCATTCCGGAGCAGTTCACTCCGGATGGTCGTGCCGTGATGATAAGCCTTGTGAACATGTCTTGCGAAACACCTGAAACCGGCAAAGCAAGCAACAGCGCGGAATGGTTTGACGACTATGCGGACATCTACTTGCGTTGGGGTGGCTACAGCAACGAGAATAACGATTGGATATATGATGATATTCCCGGATTAGAAAACTTCGGCAATCGCAAGAATGCTTTTGTTCTGCCAAATGGTAGCGTATCCGGCGGAGACGCATGGGGGTATCTACCGAGCGACAGTTATCATGCGTCATTCGTAGATAGCGAGGAGGACAATGCCGCCGATGCTGGTACGCATTGGTACGCAGGACTGTCTGGTTATCGTCTTCCGAGTCCGTTCGATGCTCTCTATGGGCATAATCCGCAGTATGGCTTCAATGGTAAAGACCATCAGAAATCTTTCCTGTCAGACCTTGACGGCTACGCCAACACGCAAGTATTGCTTGACCGTGAGATTTATCAGCCTGACTGGGAGACTGATAGCAAGATTGTCAATCTCTATAATGGAGATTTCAGAGAGCACCACCCTGCGGCACTCTGTTGCGCCCGGTATCATGTGGGTGGCACGGAGGCGGGCGACTGGTATCTTCCGGCTATCGGTGAACTGGGTTGCGTGATGCCGAGGTTCAGTCTTATCCAAGCAGCGTTAGAGGCTGTTGCGGCGGTAGATTCGAGCCGTGCTGTTCCCTTGGTTGAGTCGGGCAACTATTGGTCTTCTACGGAGCATAGTCAGGACATCGCTTACAACTTGAACACGAGCAATGGTAACGTGTACAACGACAGTAAGAGCAACGACAAGTTGGTTCGGGCGTTCTGCCGTCTCCCCCGCATTTAATCTGAATTTGAAACTTAATATCTCTGTCCGCGCCTGTGCGCGGGCAGGGGCAAAACATTAAATAGTATGGCTGAAAAAGAAAGTAAAGCGCCGAAGATACGCGAGGAAAAGGCTATCGAGGCGACATCCATCTTCCGCCAAGCAGAGAACTTGGAGCGTGAGACGGACATGATTATCCAGAACATGCCAGCGCGAACGTACTGGCGATGCGGCAAACCATTTGAGGAAGCATTGATTAGTGCCCGTGAGAACTACGCGATGTGCTACCGTCACGAGAAAGGCGACAACAGCGCATTGAAAGTGGAGTACGCACGCAAAGCCGCAGAAGCATTCACGCAGGTTGATTTGGTGTTCCGCAAGTGGTATCGCGGCACGCAAGTACCGCCATCCCACAACGTAGTGAACGCCAAGCGTCATGGACAATTATCTCTCATCATCGGCGAACTGTTGAGCGCAAGTTGGGCTTTCTACCATTCCTTATTGCAAAAACAAGACAGAGCAGATAGCGCCTCTACCAAGCCAGCAGATAATGAATAATTATTAGCGACGAGGTGGATGATGTGAACCGATAGATTAAATGGGTGGCACACTCCAAGCGGAGTAATGACAGGGTTGGAACACACTCTGCAAGATGTCACTAAACCGGTTGCTGTTCCCTTGAATGAGTCGAACAACTATTGGTCTTCTACGGAGCATAGTCAGAACAACGCTTACAACTTGAACACGAACAATGGTAACGTGAACAACAACAATAAGAACAACAACAATTTGGTTCGGGCGTTCTGCCGTCTCCCCCGCACTTGGTCGGGTTCACGACAGCCACCTATCTACTCTATCTTGTTTTTGTTATGTTTGTTGAATACGAGGAACTATACAAGGCGTACCTTGATTGCAGAAAACACAAACGCGGCAGCGCCAACTGCCAAGCATTTGAAATAGACGTTACGAGGAACCTCTACTTGCTGTGGAAAGACCTCAATAACGGCACTTATAAAATAGGACGGTCGATAGCGTTCATCGTCCATCACCCGAAAGACAGAGAGGTGTTTGCTGCGGATTTCCGCGACAGGATAGTACACCATCTGATTATACGGAGACTTGAAAGACTGTTAGACGAGGAGTTTATCGAAGACTCGTACTCATGCCGCAAGGGTAAAGGCACGCTCTATGGCATCCGTCGATGCGAAGAGCAGATGCGGGAGTGCAGCAATAACTTCACCGAGACCTGCTACATTCTCAAAGGCGACCTGAAGAGTTTCTTCGTGACCATCTGCAAGAGCCTGCTGTATGCACGCATCTGCCGGATGATTGAGGAGAAAGGCGGTTATGACGAGGAGACACAGAACTTCATGGAGCACATCATCAGTCTGATTGTGTTCAACCGTCCGCAAGACAACTGCATCTTCAAGCAACCGCTATCCGAATGGAGTTGTCTGCCCAAAGACAAGAGTCTGCGGTTCTGCGATGATGACCACGGTCTGCCGATAGGCAACCTGACAAGCCAGATATTTGCCAATCTGTTCCTGTCAGACTTTGACCACTTTGTCAAGAAAGTATTAGGTTTCCTATACTACGGCAGGTATGTAGATGATTTCTACATCATCTGCAAGGACAAAGAGGCGTTGATACAAGCCATCGAGAAGATAAAGGCATACCTTGCGGAGATAGGTGTAACGCTGCACCCGAAGAAGATATACATTCAGGAGGTGAAGAAAGGCGTTCAGTTCCTCGGTCAGAACATCAAACCGTTCGGTACGCTGATAGCGAGAAAGTCCATTGGCAACCTGTGTGCCAAGTTGTATGATTTCAACCGCTTCGTGATGTGGCACGAGACGAACGAAAAGGACATTGACCGCAGGGATATGGAGTATATCATCAGCAGTATCAACTCGTACTACGGTTATATGCGTCAAGCAAAGAGTTACAAGGAGCGCAAGAAAGTAGCGCACTCGCAAGTGATACAACCGCTACTGGACTATGCACACTTTGACAAAGACTATACAAAACTGATTATTAACGATTGCAAACAAGCAGCTTAAAAATGGAAACGAAAGCAGAACGGTGTCGCGTACACAAGATTGTTGCTATTATCCTGTCAGCCACAGCGACATTACTGATTATCGCGGGGTTCTTTGTTCCACCGATGGGTAAGATTGACGGCTCGGTGTTACAGGGCGCGGGGGAGATTATCGGCATGATAAGCATCTTCTTCGCATGGGATAACATCAGCGCGGCCATTGAGAGAGGTGTAGGCATGAAATGGCAACACGGAAACACGAGTGTATCAACCACAGGTGGGAAGGAGGGAGAGCAAAACAATGGAACTGAATAAAGGACATATCGCATTCGCAGTCGCATGCTTTGTTACCGGTGCCATCATCGGCGCAGGACTCCGCAGTTGTACGGTCAAACCGAGTGCGCCACCGGCGGACCCAGTAGTGATACATGACACGGTGGAGGTTAGTAACCCGGCAGATATAGCCGCTCATACCAAGCCGAAGTATGTGATTAAGCACGACACTCTGTGGCTTCCGAAGCCCGTAAGCCCTTGTGACAGCACGGATTCTTTATGTGATGGCAGAGTAACGGACAGCATTCCGGTAGATATACCCATCACCTGCTATGAGTACCGCGACACGTTCAAGACGGATAGCAGTCGGATTGAGTTAGGTATAGAGTTTAGCGGCTATGACGCAAAGATAGATAATGTCGATTTGCAATACCAGTTCACGGTTCAGCCCCGGACGATAGTGAAGAAGAAAGGATGGGGGCAGTTCATAGGAGTTGGTATTGGAGTCGGCTACGGCGCATCATTCGTAGGCGGTTCGATGGGTACGCGAGTTTATGCGGCACCGGAAGTAGGCATACATGTCACGTATGGCTGGGGGTACCATTGGTAAGTTGAAAGTTGAAAGGAATTAGGATATGACTAAACAAGAGTTGATTGCTTCCAGTAAAAAGGGAGACAAGTTACTGGTTATTCTGAAACGTATCGTGTTCACGGCGAAGAGCACGATAGGCGAGTTATGGGCAAACGGTGTATTCTTCCACCATACGCTTGAAGATTTCGACCGAGGTCTGCACCAATGGATGACGGAAAAGGAAATCGAAGCTATCAAGGTATATGGCAAGACGGCTATTCCTCGCGGCATGTACCATTGCAAAATGACCTACTCGCCCCGGTTTGGGAAGATGATGGTTGAGATATTGAGCGTCAAATGCTTCGGCGGTGTGCGTATGCACGCAGGAAACAAGGCGGAAGATACGGAAGGATGTCCGTTGCATGGCGACTATGACAAGAAGAAACCCGATTGGGTAAGCAACAGCCGTGTGCGGTGCGAGGAGTTCAACCAACTGGTCGAGAAAGTGGGCGGAGAGTTTGATTTGATAGTGTGCTGATATGGAAAAGGTAGTTATACGCGGTAAGATACCGAGCAAGGCGAACTGCTACAAGGTGATTACGATATGCGGTCACGGTTCGTTGGGCAAGACGGAGGCGATAAAGGAGTACGAGCGTGCTTTCTTTCTGCAATGTCCGCTGCGTGACAAAATGATAAGCGGTTATTTCAAACTGACGGTGGATGTATTCTACGAGAACATGCGCCCGGACTTGGATAACTGCCTGAAAGTGCTGCTGGACTGCCTGCAACAATGCCGGGCAATCAAGAACGACCGCAACTGCGTGGATATATGTGCGCGTAAGCTGATTGATAAAGCCGACCCGCGCATCGAGTTCACGATAGAAGAGATTATCTGATATGCATTTCGTCATAGATGATATAATTGAAGAGAACAAGCGACGCTTGCAGGTGTTTGCTACTGAGTACAACCCCATCACAGGTGAGGGTTGTGACAGTTGTGAGCGTCTGCCATTCAAGGCTAATGAACTTGGTTACGACTGGCTTGTTCCGTTCGACTGCTATGACGAAAAGATATTCCGTGACATTCGTTCATGCGACGGCAGCATCCGGGAGTACTTGCACCGGCTCGGTCTGCGCTATACGAGAGTCAATCTGGAGGAGGTTCGCCGCGAGATAATCAAAGCGCGTTGCCGCCATGACTTCGAGTACTGCGCGGCATCGTATTTCTATATCAAGGACAAGAATCCTCTCAACCCCAAAGACATCCTCTTCGTTCTCAATCGCGGTCAGCGACGGCTATTGAAGAAGATATATGCCTGTGACAAGTACGGCAAGCCTGTACGTGTCATTATTGTCAAGAGCCGTCAGATAGGCTTTTCCACCCTCATCCAATTGTACATGGCATGGAAGCAACTCTTTGTGCTTGGTGCCGTGAACTCCGTTATTGTAGCACACGTTGAGAATACGGCGCGTATCATTCGCGGTATGTATTCCAAGATGCTGAACAAACTGCCGGTATGGTTGATTGGTAAGGAGAGCATGATAGACAAGTTGGCGCTCACTCCGTTCGAGCGAGGCAACAAAACGCTTATCGTCAAAGGGGTTGGATGCCGTATTACGATTGGTTCAGCCGAGAAGCCGAACAATATCGTCGGTGATGACATTCTGATGGCTCACTTCTCCGAGGTAGGTCTATACAAGACCACACAGGGTATCAAGCCGGAGCAGTTGGTTCAGTCTATCATGGGTGGTATCTCCTATGCGCCGAACACGATGATATTCTACGAGAGTACCGCGCGTGGCGTAGGTAATTTCTTCCATACGGAGTGGCTTCATGCTACGACCGATGACCCGGTAGAGCGTTCCGTATTCGACCCGCTGTTTGTGCCGTGGTTCGATGCAGACAATGACCGTTTGGCGATAGATGATTATACCGCGTTCATCAAGGGCATGAACGAGTACGAGCGATGGCTGTTTGAGATAGGCGCTACGCTTGAAGGCATCGCATGGTATCGTGATGCCAGCCGTCAGATGAAAGACCAATGGCGCTGGAAATCCGAGCGTCCATCCTCTGCCACCGAAGCATTCCAGACGTCCGGTCACCGTCTCTATCCGCAAGCGGATGTAGAGCGTCTGCGCAAGAACTGCCGCAAACCGATGTTTGTCGGTGATGTATTCGGCAAGTCTGACTACGGGGATGATGCACTCAAAGATATAGAGTTCCGCGAAATGCGTGACGGTCCGCTGAAGATATGGTTCATGCCGGACGACAATCCGGAAAAACAATGCAACGACCGGTATATTATCGTAGTCGATGTGGGAGGTACGTCCGACCACTCCGACCGCTCCGTTATATGTGTCTTCGACCGCTATGACATGGTGCATGGCGGTGTGCCTATCGTGGTGGCTGAATGGTGCGGCCATTGTCCGCACTATCAGTTGGCATGGAAATCGGTTCAGATGGCAACCAAGTACGGTCATGGACTGCTTGTGATAGAGAGTAATACGCTGGAGACGGAGCAGACAGAGGGCGTGTCCGGTGAATACGTGCTGGACGAAATTGCATTGCACTACGACAACCTGTACTGCCGTATACCGCTGGATAAGATTAACATGGGCTTTGAGCCGAAATGGGGATTCCAGACAAACAAGAGTACGAAGCCGCGCGTCTGCAAGCACCAGCAGAAAGTGCTTGCCAAGGACATGTACATCGAGACCTGCAAGGAAGCGGCTGACGAACATGATTTCATGGAAATCAAACCCAACGGTAAAGCGATAGGCGCTATCGAGGGTCAGCATGACGACCGTCATATCACCCGTGCTATCGGAGTGTGGATTTGTTATGACGAGTTGAATATCCCCCGCAAGGCAAAACCTGTCACCCGAAAAGAGAAAGAAAAGATGAAAGTTGTAGGGCTTTCTACCATATAAAATTCAAGTTTTAACCATTACTGCAATCACTTTGTTGAAAAAGCAGTAATTTTGTAGCGCAAATACTTTTTCGTTATGACGAAACATACATTCATATTCCCAATAGCCGTTCTCAAAGAGAAAGTTGAGAAGCACACCAGTTACCTTGGTGTGATGCGCGGCGACAAAGACACTCCGAACTATGCGGACAGATTGTCATTGACAGAAGGTGAGAGTTTTTTGTCGGACGAGTACCTGGAAGAAGCAGCTGCGGAAACTTATCATTGGATAAAAGCGTTCGGCAAAAACATACAGGAGGCTTATAAGGTACATCCGGACTGCCAGCTGGTTCGGATTGACGAGAACAACGGTGCCAAAATAACTGTCGGAGGCAAAGAGGTTATGCTTCCGTCTTCTGTTATTCCATTGACTCGCGATATGTACACCGCCGTTCAGAACCATGCCGGTACTGTAACAGGGAATGTGATTGTCTATGATGTGAACATTCGCTTGCCTGAACTGCATTTCCAAGTCGGAAGAGCGACTGAACTGCGTGTAGATGTAATAACGCATTACACCACGATTGCTGACGGTGTTTTTGAGGACAGTTGCACACAAACCGCCCATTGGAGTTTCACGGAGGACGAAATTCGTGATACATATACGTTCGGAATCGGTGTGCTCCAGAATGATTTCCCGACGGAATTGAAAAGTATCGACAGCATAGAAATCGTGGTTGTCGATGGTATCACTCCCAAGTATGAACTGGCAGTAGGTGACTATATCGAACTGACAACCATGAGCGGTCAGAAGCAGTACGGTATTGTGAAGACCGTAGTGGATGACACATATATTGCCGAGTGGCTTCCGATGGATATGCGCAACAGTATAGCGTTCAAGATAGACCTGCCCGAGTGGGCGGACGAGAACATGCTTCCGATAGCGAAGCGTCATCTTGAAGATGCGCTGGTTAATTATATCATCTACCGATGGTTCGAGACGGTCAATCCCAACGAAGCCGGAGGTTATTACGCGAAATGGGAGGACAAGGCGCATAAGGCGCAGTTGGCACTAAACACAGAGAAACGGATTCTACAACGCAGTTCTGACTGGCTGCACTAATCTATAAGATATGGAGTTTGAGGGCGAACACAGGAAGATTGTTCTGCGCGGCATCGAGCGTCATGCCGCCAATGGAGTAATGCAGGACGGCGGTATGAATGAGGTAATCAATCTGATACCCCGTAACGGCAGTTATGTCGCCTACTCTCCGACGAACAGAGGTGACACGAAAGCCAATGACATAGTGATGGTGCGCATTCATCATACCACCACAGGCGACAATGTCATCGTTGTCAAGAAAAACAACTACCTTATCAACGGCAAGGATGCAAGCGAACATATTGAGGTGCTTCGCTACGACCAATGGGTGTCAAAGCACCACGGCAACTGCGCTATACAAGTGCTGGAAACTATTACCGAGGAAAAGAAAGTGTACAAACAACGTACAGTCAAGGAGATAGTTTTCATCGGCAACCGCATGGATATCCTGACAGAAGAATACGGTATTGAGCATTGGCTATGGAAAAACGGAGCCTATGAGAATGTAGATGACCTTGGTGCTCATACCAACGAGGACGGTGGTTTTAAACTGCCGAGCGTTGATTTCAAGGTACGCAGCGGTATCTTCGACGGAACGACCGTACATAGCGGCGCACGATACATCAAAAAATACGACAGTTATTTCCCAGACCCGTCTCCGTATTATGAGAACAAGACCGAAATGGCGAAGTTCGCATATACCGGCAAGGACACGCATGCCAACATGCTTGCGTTACTTGATGCCATCCGGTACCAAGGAGGCATAACGGGATATGTCTTGGTGGCTGCCGCCTATCGCAAGAAAGGCAGCACTCCGAGTAATCCGCAGTATATCATGGCCAGTCCGATAATGCTGATGGGTGCGCCGGAGATATACATGAAAGACGGTTTGTTCCGCAAAGTCGGTGATGATGATATCAAAAAGCCAGACAAGACCTATCTGCTTGACCGATGTGTTTATACGGACCGTGCAGGACAAGAACGATGCTATAATGAGTTATTCGACATGGTTGATACAGACAGTAATGATGTGACTACCATGCCGGAAGGTTCTCATGTCACATTGGACTGGACCAATGACAGCTGTATTATGCGTCAGATACAATCCATAGATGTTGATAGCTATACGGTTTCCTATAACAGCGATTCCAAGCAGGTATTGGTCACTACATCCAACACCGCACTTCGTCCGCCTGCCGTTTACAGTCAGATATATGCCTTGTTCAATCACGGTAGTTCCAATGGTGCGCGTACGGCAGCGGACGTGACCAATCGCGCAATCAGTATCAGTCACGCTACGGGCAATGTTCTCTCTATGCGCATCAATGGAGAGGTACTGGAGAAATACAGAGACGAAGTTGATAAACTCTGTGTGTTTATCTCCCCTGTCATCAGTCCGTACAAGCATACCGATTCTGCAGGTATTGTTATGCGGAGCACGTATAAGAGCCAACCGACCAAAGAGAATGCCTTTTTCTTCTGCGAAAAGCTGTGCTCCGGTTCATACAACATGCATAAATCAGGCTGTGCAGGTAGTTTCTTGCCGGAAATGAAGAGTGCTGATGAGATACGGAAAAGCATCCAAGATAT
The DNA here is from genome assembly GCA_017448345.1 of Paludibacteraceae bacterium. Classification (GTDB taxonomy): domain Bacteria; phylum Bacteroidota; class Bacteroidia; order Bacteroidales; family Paludibacteraceae; genus Colicola. Next base: position 24,690 of record JAFSLP010000088.1, read on the forward strand.
AGCAGGCCTTTACACTAATGCGCAACTGACATTCGATGTTGAAACGCTTGAAAAGGACAAATGGATTGATGTAAACCTGTCTGGTGGAATGTTGCAGAGCGACAGGCTTGTGCAACATGATGACACTATGATTAAGACAAGCGATATGATGCCTGTCAGCATTGTGACCGGTCATATCTTCGGTTACAACGAGCGCCTGCATGTGTTCAATTTCCAGAAGAAAGAAGTATATCGTCTTCCGTACAGTTCGCTGGCATACAATAACGGTGCCGGTCAATACAAAGCATATGACACCAACCATGTGCCATACGAATATGCGATTGAAATACGAGACAGCAAGGATAGCCTTGTTATATCCCATTTTACATGTGAATCGCCTGCTATTAATCCGCTGGTAGCCTACGGAGATACGGACACGAAGAGCATCCGAATTGTCAAGCGCTTTCAGAAAGGGAATAAATTATATGCAGGATATAAAGATTTCACGCCCATACCGTTTGCCGGTGTAGCTTGCGGTTATATTAGCACGACGTTAAAGCCGATAGACATAGCGGTTGAAGAAGTGAGCCTCCGTGACTACACGAATGCCTTCCGCGAAGAGAAAATAGAAGCAGACAGCAATGAATACGGGAAGAATGAAATCCGTGTTAGCGAGTTCGGTTCTGTCCTGTTCGAGCCATCCAAGAGTTACAGGGTTGGCAACGGTACAATCATTGCGCTTGCGCGTTTGTCTATGGGTTTGAGTCAGGACAACTGCGGCAAGTTCCCATTGGTTATATTCTCAACCGACGGTATATACACACTTGGTGTCGATACATCCGGCGAAGGTGCGTATGCACAGCAGCCACCTCCCATAAGCCGTGTGATATGCACGAATAAGAACGGTATCTGCGAATTGGACGGCGCCGTTCTATTCCCATCCGAATACGGACTGCATATGGTTACTACCGATGGTGTAAAGCCCATTGTGCTGCAAGCCAACGGTACGCCCAAGAACCTGCCTGACAGCGAGGCTGGTTTGGATGTATACAAGAGAGCCATATCCCATGACAAGATAGTACAGTTGTCAGGAGATATATCCTACGAGGATTTCCTTGACTATATCAATGCCGATGGAGGTGGTGAGACAGGAGAGGGTACGTACATTCGCTACCTGCATGCCATCAACTCCGTAGTTATTTACAACCGCCGCAAGCCTTATTCCTATATGGTTGAACTGGGCAGTTGGCTTGTGACCAAGTTGGAACAACGCATCTTGTTTGATGACAATGATTTCCCGAAGCAAACGTTTTGGGTATCTCCGCAACTTGAAGGAACGGTATCGGTAGAGCAAGATGTATATAACGCCGCTACAGGCGAGACGGAAAAGCGATGGGTTTCCCTTGCTGATGCCGTAAAAAGCATCAACGGTATGCAGTTGCTTATACAGAAGTTAATCAACGAAATCATCCAGTCGCTTAATGACAAACTCGCAAGGACGAATGATAATATCGGTATCAGCGAAGACGCGCTTACTGCCAACCGTGCAGTAGAGGTGCTGCAATCCGGATATGACGAGAGTGTGTTTGCTGCGGATGGAACGACCAAGGCTATTGCTCTTGCAGGACTGGCAGACGAATATACTGCGCTGACTGACAATTTGGCAGAATTGCGTTCGACACATGCCAAGATAGTAGCGGCACAGGCGGTTGATTTGAGTGCAGACTATATATCCGATGAGGATGAGAGCAAACTGACAGCCGTCGGACTGAAGAGCGTATCTGCCATGCTTCGCGGCATCAACATCAAGGAGGTGATTGAGCAGTTGGTTCAGGAAGAGGCAGCCAAACGATACGGACTGGTGGACTCCAATCTGCTGTTTGAGCATTTCGGAAGCGGAAAACTGATACTCGAAAAGCAAGGTGACTTATGGGTCAAAGGAGAACGTGCCTATACGGATGTTCAGTTGTCCGGCATAGGACTGCAAGTTGCCACCGAAGCGGAAAGCGGAATGCGCTATCGTATCGAGACTAAGCCCACCAACGCAATAGCCGTCCAGTTCGATTACAACACAGAGGACAAAGGTGTGCAGGTGTTATTACAGACACGTCCTATTTCGTTGGAAACTCCTTTCCTCAAATCATTTTACAGGATTGTGCTGCGAGGTGCGTTTGAGAAGAGTGATGATATCACCGTGACATCCGAGAAGAAAAACAAGTTTCTCATCACAGACCGAATTACGCTTTCCAAGTACTGCGACGGCAAGGATGTGGTGCTCTACTATCGGAAACATGCAGTCGTTACCAACTCCGGTAACACCACTACGACCATCTACAAATGGCAATGGGAGACGAAAGACGGAGAAGCAGTTGTGCTCAAAAACATCGGACTGGCACAGGCATCCAGCATCAGTTCGGAGGACACGATTACCATTGCTGTTCACGAGCACTATGCCGGTCTATATATCTTCGGCAGTCTGGATGGTAACCATTGGGATTTTCTGGAGGGAAAGGAGAGACTGCTATCCAATCACCGCTTCCATGATATAGGAGTCGAGACACACCGTGTCAGTTACCGGTATATCATGGTGGTGTTTGCCGCCACGCTATCGCAAGACAGTCATATAGACGGACTTGAAATGACAAGTAATGTAAAATATAGTAACAAACTAAAATAGGAGGAAAGCCCCGTATTAACAGCAAGTATTATCAGCGCAGTAATAGCAGGTGTGACTGCCATTACGAGCGCAGGAATGGCGGCAGCAGAAGCGGACAAGGCACGCAAGACAGAGGCGAAGAACAAGGCGGAGATAGAGGAGGAAAAGCGCAAGAAAGAAAACCTCTTCAACCTGCGTTATCACCAGGACATGACCGACCGTACGGAAGTGCAAGGTATGCTGCGTGAGTTACGCGAACAGCAAGACGCTCAACGTAGTGCCAATGAAGCACGCGGTGCTGTTCTTGGTGAGACCAAAGAACAGCAGATAGCGGAAGAGAACGGCATGAACAAGGCGTTTGCTGACAGCGTTGCGAATATCGCAAGCAATGCGAGTGCGCTTAAAGACGGCTATCTGAACGATTATGAGAACAGCCTGAGCAAGTACTATCAGGACAAGCGCGAACATAACTCTCGTATGTCGCAGATAGAAATGAACGGCAGCAACCAATGGGCACAAGCGGCTAACAATGCTTTCGGTGCAGCAGCGAGTGCGGCAGGAGTGGCGGCAGGTGCAGCAGAAGGAGCGAAAGCGCCATCCAAAGCGCCGAGTGCCAACACGCCCGGCAGTACGCCTAACAAGATTCAGGCAGCCGGTCCTGTCAAGATTGGTGACAACGGAATGCAGTTGAATCCCGATGGTACGATTACCAATCCGACGCTTAATCCATGGGATAGGATTCAGCAGGATTTCCGTTCTCAATACAGCATCAGCAAACCCACTACGCCCAACTGGTCACAAATCTACGGATATGGTGGCGGTTGGGGCGTACCTAACAGAATAGGAGGCGCAAGATGACACCGGAAGAGTTATTAGAGCAAGAGCGCAAGGCGGCAGGTCAGGCACTTACCGAACAGACAGGCACACCGCAGTATGCAACTGCGGCAGATTTCGATGCGCGTCTGACAAGGATGCTGATGGAGGACGAGCGCAAGGAGCGTGAGAAGCAAGAGAAGCGCATCCAACGTCAGCAGATGGCACAGAGTCTTACTGACCTCGGTGCTGTTTTCGGCGATGTTATCAAAGCCAGCGGCGGTGCGCTGGTTACACCGCGAGACATGCAGGCACGCTATGACCAGTTGGATAACAAGCAAAAGATGGTATATGACAACTACCGTGCCCGTATGGACGTGCTTCGCCAACAGGCGTTGGCTCGTGCCAAAGGCGACCGTGATGCAGCCGGTCGCGCCAAGCAGAGAGAGGAGGAGATGGAGCAACGCAGGCTACTGGCTGAATTACAAGAGGGAGGTCGTAACCAACGAGCAAAGGAAGCGGCAGCTGCCAAAGTGAAAGTAGCGCAAGAACAAGCGAGAGCGCGTGTAACGGTCAAGAAATTAGGTAGCGGAGACAGTATTTATACCGTTCCATTTTCCGGAACGAACTATGATATTCCGAAGAGTGCCTATGACGGACGCATGGGGCAACTCTACGCCTATCTTGATAGCAACAACCTGTTTCCGCAGGAATCGGGCGCTAATGACGACCTGAAGGCTGTTGCGTTCTTTCTTGGTAGTGGCAGCAATAACGGCAATGCCCCAGAGAGTAGCAAGCAGAAAGTAGCAACGGCGTGTCTCGTGGCTATTCACGCACTGGCTGGCAACCGCGAACACGAGGATAATATCATCGCGATACTGCAAGGCAAATATAACAAGCAGAGTAGTTCTGCACCAGTTCAAGGACATGTAAGATAATATGGCACAGATTACACAAGAGACGCTTAATGATATGATTGCTACCGTTAACGCGGGCAAGCAATATGATATGCAGACTTGGCATCAGAAATTCCCAGAGTTCGGAGGGGATGATGCCCTTGTGCAGTCTGCTATGGATTATGTGGCTACATATAACTCCGGTAAATATAATACGACCGAGGAGTTAAATGCCCAGTTCCCGGAGTTCTTTACAGGTGGTGAGCAGTCCGATTCCTTCATGTCATTTTTAGCAGGACAAGAGCCTGTTATTCCTAATTTCTGGCAACAGACGACAGAGCGAGTTATCGGAAAAGAGGAAGACATCATGTCGGACGACGCAAAGAAGCGTCTTCCGAAAGGTTATATGGTGCTCAATGACGATGAACGCAGGAAAGCAGAACAAAAGGCTATTCAGGAACAACTCGCTTATGACCAGATGAGTTTTGTAGAACGCGAGTCGCAGTTGCCAGTACTGGGTGCGATGGATTTGATGCGCCAGCGTGTGGATAGCAATAACCGTATTCGCCGCGCCAACACAAAGACACCTGAAGAGTTGTTCACGGTAGCGTTAGCGTCATGGCAGAAGACGAACGAGGGTATTCACCGTTCGGCGCAGTACGAGCGTGATTTGCAGGAAGCCATCGCCAAGTTCCAAAAAGACAAGCAAAAAGAGTTCTCGTCTGATATTGCCGTCAATGCTATTATTCGGAACGCCAAGGCAGGCAAGATTACGAAAGAGCAGGCGGAACAGCAATTACAGTCCATTTGGGAAGCCAAATATAGCGAGGAACTGGCCACGTTGCTGCAACCTATCCAAGAAACCTTCCAACAGGATTTCTATAATGCCAACCAGCGCGTACTGGATGAAGAGGTGAACCGTCTTGCCGGAGAGGAACTGACACGAGATATTGCCAAAACCCAATCGAAATTCGCTGCATTGGATAAGAAATGGTCTAACGAGATATATGAGGCGACTGGTGCCGGAAAGGGTATCGGTCTCGGCGCAATAGCATATTCCCGCATGCCGGCGAAAACGGCGAACAGTAGTCCGAAAGTTCAGGCAGCGAAGACGCTCACATCAAGAGCAAAAGAGCTACAAGAGGCAGCTCTGAAAAACAAAGGTTTCGGAAGCGCATTCGGTAGTACTATTACCGATATAAGTACATGGGATTTCGGTTTGACCGATTTCAATGTAGCTCTTGGAATCAATGTGCTTGTTCGAAAGATTGAGCGCGACGAGGAGTTGGATGATTATGATAAAGTAGAACTTGATGCTATCTTGGAATATATGGCAGCACAAGCCATGTACTCCGGTCAATTAGGCAGATGGTACAAGGCAGGAACGACTACTGCGCAGGCAGTGCCATTCATGTTAGAGTTTTTGCTTATGCCGATTGACAGTATCAAGAATGCAACCGTCAAAGCCATGTTCAAATACGGTCTGAAAAAATATGGCATCAAGCAAGGTACACGCAAGGCAGTAGACCTTGGTATTTCAGCAATGGGTCGTTTCGCCGGTTCAATGGCAGCGGCAGGCCTGATGACCGTTACTTTTGATACTCCAAAGGTTATGGCCGGTACGATAGAGCGCACGACCGGAACTGTCAATGCCCCGGATTTGTTGAATGATGGTCTGCAATATACAGGACGAACCGGGCAACAGGGATTAGCAGAGGCGGCGTACAACGCCACGGTGGATAAATACATTGAAAACCTGAGCGAGATGATATTATCCGACCTTGCTCCTGCTTTGAAACTCGCAGGTATGTCAAAGATATTCCGTCGTGTAGGCGGACAGAAAGCGCTTGATATTGTGCGCAAACTGACGATGGATAACAAGGTAGCAGGAGCATTACGCACGATGCAGACCGGTGATATCTTTGAGGAGTTTGCAGAAGAGGAGGTTGGCAACCTACTCAAATGGTGGTTGAGTACCGATGTTTCAGCCGCCGAGGGCAATACCGGCTTCGATGCCGATTCGCAGATAGACACTATCTTGGGTCTTATCCCTATGCAGGCTGCGTTCGGTGTCGGCAAAGCAGGTGCGGCTACCATCAACTTTGCCAAAGGCAAGAAGATGTGGTCTGATTACCGCAGCCACCTGACCGAACAAGGGCAGCAACTTCTTGGTTCGTTCATGGAGGCAAAGACCGATGAAGAAGCCAAAGAAGCATTGAGTGCTTTGCTGCATCAGATGAGGACCGAGGATAATATGGATGCGGAAATGAAAGAGGATTTCCTGCATAGTGTTCTTGGTGAATACCAGAGCAAGTATGCCGAGTATAGCGCCGAGGAAGAGAAAGAAGAAGGACAGGCATCCGCCGAGCAAGAAGAGCAAGCGGAGGTTCCGGCTAACGAGGAGGAGGGTCAGATACAAGACAATGGTACGGAACACCCGACCGAAGAAGAAACAACGGTGGAGGTGGAGACTGCCGAGCCTGTACAGGAAAAGGCGCGTCCTGTTACCGTGGTGATTGACGGCGTTGAGCAGCAGATTACTTTCTCCGGTTCTAAAATCGTGTATAATGCCGATGGCAGTATCAACCACGACAAGAGCGGACAGATTTATCTCCAAGATGCAGACGGTCACCTTGTCCCAGGAAGCCAGCAAGAGGAGATGTCAGAGGCATTAGATGCGGCGTTACGCCAAGAGAAGCAGAACGGAGACGAGTTACTGAAGAATGACATGCCAATAGAAGAGGTTGCCGAGGAAACGCCAGCGACCGAGGAGGCACCAGTTACCGAGGAAAGTTCGGCAACTGAACAATCCGCCTATCCATTACTGGAAGACGGTACACCTGACTTTGCTCAGATGACACCCGAGCAGCAGGTAGCATACGCTATGGAAACCGGCGGCGAGGAAGCAGCAGCGGAAACCATACAGACAGCCATCGAGGAACTGACTTCTGAAATGGAGAGCGTAGGCAAGAAGAAGGGACTTGTACCCGCACAGCGCGTAGCGGAAAAGAACCGCATCCGTCAAGAGATTGCGGCGTGGCAAGCATTGGCACAACCGCAAGAGAGCGCACCTGCGCAAACAGACATACGTCCGGTAGGTATTAGTGACTTCGGTCCTATATATGACCAGTTCAGAGGCAAGCCGCAAGAGGCTATTGCTTTCCTGATGGAAAGACAGGACGGTGAGTGTATAGGCGCATTGAGTCACCCGGAGATTGGTCCGATTGATTTGGTATGGGGAGTAGAGGGAACAGGCGGTAGTGACGGTTTTGGATTATCCAAACTTGTCAAGTTCCACCCGGAGGTATTGGATAACCTGCAAGGCATCTTGGACGAAATGCACGTAACGCTTCGCTCCGAGAATCGCATCCAATTAGAGAGCGAACGCTATAGGGCAGGTGTCCGGCTCACATGGAACAATGAGAGCAAGACATGGTTGCTTACTGCATTTGAGAAAGAAGAATATAAAGAAAACAGTGCCCTCGACAAGACGACAGACACTGACGAGACCGCCAACGGCGGCGAGGGGAGTGACACAGCTCTTCCCCAGAACACTATTTCCGGCGACAAAGGTACAACAAAAAATCCAGATACGCAAATTTCCGGCGAAGAAAATGCAGAAAAAGTGGATTTGAGTGCTGAAAATGTAGTTTTGATGTACTATAATAAAGGCAGCAGGTATGTTTTCTGCCGCAAGGAAGAAGACGGAACCATGATTCGTCTCGACACTGGCAAGCCTTTGGAGACCACTCGCAATGGTAAGGAGACCGCATGGAGGGAAGCAGACCGAAAAGTCGTTCTTATCGACGGCGTGCCGTACTATATGCTTGGTAGCAATCCCAACTCGACTACCGTCAATGTTGTTCCTGTGGAGGCAAGCATGCCGGTTATCACAAGTACAGGCGAGAATAGTAGCGTTATTGCTGTAGAGAAAGGTGCACTTACCGACGAAAAAGGCAAACGTATTTTCCGCAATGCAGAAGACAACCGTGAGGAGCAGTATAAGACCTTGCGCAGAGAAGCGAAGACGCTGGACGATATAGCCGATTATGTGGTGTTTGACTACATGAAAGACGGTGAGAAGAAAGCGATTACTCTTCGCGATTTACTGCGTATGTTCAGTACGGTAGATGAGGATATGAACCGCATCTATATCGGTGACAAGCGCTATGGCGGGGAAATGGATAGGTTGCTTTCTGAAATGGGCAAGGATATGGAAGAGCGCTCGGATGTAGAGGAGATTCTGAATGAGCGTATTAGCGAAGCGGCTATTGTATGGAACACGATGGCGGAGGATGGCGAGAAAGTCAAAGACAAACAAACTCTTCCGAAGAAGATTCGTGCCTTTATCGAAGTGCTTGACAAACGCGGCTGGGCGGAAAAGGCGGATTACTTTGCCGGTCGTGTTGCTTCTGAACAACAGCCGTCCGAGGAACAGGAGCAGAAACCGAAAGTCAGCAAGCGCATAGCGACGGACGAGGATATGCAGACCTTGGCGGACTTGAACTATGACTTGCGTGATGCCGAGCGTGCAGGCGATTATGCCGAAGCGGACAGGATTAAACAAGAGATTGCGTCCTTGCGCGAACAGATAATCGAGTACAACATCGGTAATACCGCCATAGATGAAGCTGCCGGTCGCCGCACCATCGGCTATCTGCGCAATGCCGGTGTCGATATTGAGGAGATTAGCCAAGACGCGGCAGAGCAGATGATGGACGATGAGACAGTAGAACAACTGCGGTCGTCGGACAGTACCGTATATGGCTTTACGCAAGGAGACAAGATATATGTCATCAGCGGCAAACTCAACCCGAATACACCAGTTCACGAATACACGCACCTTTGGGCGAGAGCCTTTGCCAAAGCCAACCCGAAGAAATGGTCTTCCATCGTGAACACTCTCAAACAAACTCCAACGTGGGCGGAGGTAGAGGCTGATGCCAACTATGCATCTATCCACGGAAACGAGCAGGCGATAGCAAGCGAGGTTCTTGCGCGTCTGACCGGTGAATACTGGGGGCAGATAGACGAGAACGGCAAGAGCAAGATGGATGAGACTTTTGAAAAAAAGGCTCTTCTTGTGCGTGTGCGCTCCGCTCTACGCTCTTTCTGGCAGCAGGTGGGAGAATGGTTAGGTATCAAGACCAGCGCTCGTATAAGTGACTTTGAGGGTCAGTTGCAAGCCTTGGTACGTCGTCCGATACGAGACCTGATTGAGACGGATTTCGATAAAAAATTCCAAAAAATGCAGGAAGGTCTTGACAACGGGGGTGAAAATGTATTATCTTTGCAGTCGATTTCAGAATTAACCGACGCATTAGAAGATGATATACGACAAGGAAACAAACCAGTGGTATTTGAACGAGTTCCACTTGCAGCAATGCAAGAGGGCTTGCGCAACGAACGAACGCTTACGGAAGCGCTTGCCATTGTCGCACTCAGAAGTCGCCGCCAACATCGCGCGTATATTCGAGACGGACAAGAAGTAACAGCCGAAGAAAAGAACAGCCGTGACGGGTCTAATAATGAAATGCTATTAGACCTGATTCAGTATGCCAAAGAGAAAGGCATGTGGGTGGAAGATGTGGTTGAGACGCTGGATGAGAAATACGGTTTCGACAACCGCGTGGAGAATATGCCGGATGGTGAAGCGACCGGAGAGAGCCATGTATGGATAGACAAAGAGAACGGTGTCGTTATCAAGGCGAAAGCCGACTACCAATACGAGACCATAGAAGAGTTGTTGGAGGGCATGATGCTTAACAACTGGCTATTCAAAGGCAACAGGCAGCATATCATCGGCTTTGGTATAGACCGTTCGGAGGGGCGTGATGCAATCCGTGTGATATATGAAACGCCATACGTCGAGAAGCATGAAAGCAAACCGCTCACCCAGGAGGAGAAAGACCGATATATGGCTGCTTACGGTTTCACCAAGGCAGACAGCCCTATCACGACAGAGCGAAAGGGAGAAAAATCCAACTACACCAATGGTGAGTTTATGGTAGCAGACCTCCACAATCAGAATATCTTCTGGGATGCGGACGGCGATGTCCGTTGTATAGACCCCATTGTCAAGTGGGAAGCAGGAGAGCACTATCAGGTGCAGACTCCAGAGCAGAAAGAGCGTGACGAATGGAATGAGAGCCGGTTGGACGAAATGTTTGACGGCCAGTCAGAGTATCAGATATTCACAGAGGAGAAACAGCCTGCTCATGCAGAGCCGATGAGTTGGCTGCAACGTAAGGTGAACGCAGCTGCCGACCAAGCGAACGGCATCCGTGTCATGCAGCAAGAGATTGAGCGTATAACAGGACGCAAGATTACGTATGACAAAGACGTACGTGAAGCGCTTGAACACTCGTCGAGTATCATCGACCAAGCATTGAAGCGTTTTGAGAAAGGACCACAGCGACGGCTTGACAAGGCTATGCGTAACATTCGCAAGCAGATTAAGAAAAGCGGTTTGTGGAAGAAAGGTATGTCTGATGTATACGAGAACAAAGGCATACCTGTTACGCTCACTCCAAGTGCGCAAGATATACTGGAGCGCTATATGATGGCAAAAGACAACCTTGAACGTATCGAGTTTGGAACAGAACCGCGTATGCACGAGTTAGCTGTCCGTCTGCGCCAACAGATGAACATAGATGCAGAGGGCGAAATGGAAGATGCAGATGTGCTGTCTGCATACGTTGAGCAGTTTGAATCACAGTTCAAGGAAAGCGAGATAGCCGGCTTATGGAAAGCCATCAACGAGTGTACTGATTTTGGTCTTGACTGGCTGCTGAAAGGCGGTGTTATTGGTAAGGATTATTACGAGCGTTTGAAACAACGCAGGCATTACATTCCGGAGCGTGGTTTCGCACAACTACAGACGAATGAGGAACTGCGCGACGAGATAGACAACCGCAAGCGCGGAAACCGCAATGGCGGTAAGCCAATGGCGACGCAGGCGGCTCATGGTGGCGAGAGTATGGCGACCGACGTGATTGCCTATATGCTAATGCTCAACGCCAATTCTGTGCAGGTGAGCCAAGAGAATACCGTCAAGCGTGCGATGTTCAATCTGATGCAAGAGAACCTTGATGCCTGTCAGCAGATGGGCTATCCTGTTCCGCAGCAAGTATGGTACATCCGTGACGGTGTGGACGAAGACGGCAACCCTCGCTACAAGGCTTCGATGGAACAGCCGTCGGAAGAAATGCAAGCGCAGAACGATGCAGTCAAAGAGCGCATCAGAGACCTGCAAGAAGACCTGCGTATGTTCGGTAAGGATAATGCGGAGATGAAAGCCCATATCCAGTCACTTATTGATGAAACGAAGAAAGAGTTGCTTATCGTGCAGAAGCGCGATGCCGGAGCCGCAAGCGTTGATGTAGCGATGCTTGCCGGTGAGGAGGTGCCCAAAGTAGTTGTAAGCGTACCTACGGAAGACGGTGATGTTGCCCAATATATAATGCAGTTCCCAGCACGTCACGAGATAGCGAACGCATTGAACGGCATTACAGGAACGAAATGGGAGGATAAATTGCAGAAGATGATAGGCTCAAATATCAGTGCCCTGTACACGGTATATAACCCTACTTTCTTTGCGACGAACCTACCGCGAGACATTGAATGGATTATTGCGAAAGGTTCTGCCGAGCGCGGTATGTTATATCCGGCGTTCTTTGCTGCTCAAATGGCACGACCTGCTACCACCATACTACCGATACTGGAATATGTGTCTGGTGTTGATGTGGACGGTCGAACAGGTGGCAGCACATTGAGCGATGCATTCACTACAGACGGAACGATAGAACACGAGTTCTACCAATTCCTTAACGGCGGTGGTAATACCGGGTACACGCAGATGAACAACATTCAGAAGTTCCGTAAGAAAGTGGAGCGAATGACGGAAGGTCCTCGTCCTGTCAAGGCTACGATGCGTTTCCTCTTTGCGGAGGTTGCGCCAGCCATCAATGAGTTCTCGGAGTTATGGACTCGTTTTGCAGTATATCGTGCAACGAAAGCGATGCTACATAGCGAGAATGCAACTATTCGCAGAAACAAACCGATGAGCGAAGAGCAGATAGAGGCAGAAGCTTTGCATGACGCAAAGAATTTTTCCACGAACTTCAACCGTAAAGGCGCAGGAGGCTTCATTAACTTCTTCAACTCATTGAGTATGTTCAGCAACGCCGCCATTCAGGGTGTGTCCGGCGCGATACGTACATTCGAGAACCCGAAGAAAGCAATCAGAGGAGCAGCTTCTATTATGATACTCCCAGCGTTTATCGGCTGGATGTGTACCATGCTGTCTCCGGATGATGATGATGAGGGTTTTGTTATTCCATCCTTCATGCGTGAGAACAACCTTATCTTTATGGATAAACGTGTACCATTGTCGCAAGAGCTGATTCCGTGGTACCGCATAGGTGTCAATTATGCGCTTATGCAACAGGGCAGGCGAACCAAAGAGCAGGCAATAGAGAATATCGGTATGGGATTTGCCGAGCACGGAATGCCCGTTCCTCCAGTTATCGGTTCTGCTCTATCCACCGGTATAGATTGGATAATGGACGATGACGATGATTATAGCGACAAAGAGACGCGATTAGTGAGTGCTATGACGCAACTCATGTACGCCCAATATCTCGGTAATCTGCATCAGTTGGAACAGAACAAGAACTGGGCAGGTTCCAATCTCCGCAATGAGTTTGCACAGGGCAGACCGCAATACCTCTTCGGACAGAATGAGTCGGAACTGTTCCAAGACTTGGCGAAACTCCAATACCGGCTTGCAGGCGGAGATATGAATGTTCCGCAGAACACCAAGAGTGGCAGTCTCAAAAAGATGAATGAGTTCGAGGACATCAACCCGAAAGAGATACGCGCCTATTTGAGCACTATTGTTCCGAGCGGATGGGTAGATATTGCAACCTATGCGTACAGCGGTATCTTCGGAGACGAAGAGCCGAGGGGAAAAGACAAGCCTATAGTCAATAAGTTCCTTATCAACACAGACCGAGACGTGTTTGAATACTCCGTTACCAAGGAGCTGAAAGCTATGATTAAGGCCTATGATGAGAAGATGAAATCTCTTGAGAATATCTACAAAGGCTACACTGGAGAACAATTGAGTGCGGCAGATAGACGACTTGGTGAGGTTCTTGAAGCCACCTATGGTATGAGTTATGAAGAGTGCAGAAGATACATTGAGGAAGAAATATCCAAAAATGGCAACGATGCTGCTCTGGAAGCATACTTAACTTTTGGTGTAAATCTTGCAGAGAAAGATTGGAACAACAAAGTAAATGCGAACTGGAGGGCTCTCACAGACGCTTATACAAAATTGAGTATCTATAGTAAGGGAATAAAGCAGGGGAAAAGTGAAAGAGAGTTCATCCGTGGCATTGAAGCAGAGACCGGCATAAAACTCGACGAGCACACATCACTTAATGAGGCTCGTAAGATATTAACAGCCATGATGTTAAGTGAGATAATGCGAGTAAAGGGTATTGAGCACACTATACCCGATGTACAAAAGTGGATGCTTGACCAGCCGTGGCTTCCTGCGACAGAACGAGCAAGAAAGTCTGTGAAAAAGTAGAGCAAAATTCCATAAAATTATTCCAAAGGCAAATTAAATTTGTATATTTGGAAAAAAAGTAGTAACTTTGCAGCGGAATTGAGAGAAATCAGTTCCGTTGTTTAGTATTGCTCCGTTCTTCTTTCCGAAATCTACCAAGTTTTTAACACCGAGGAACGGCATATTATCAACTACACATGTATAGTGGTAGTTTAGGTGTGCTGTAGAGGCTGTTTAGGTAGGGCAATGATAGGGTCTGGAGACAATCTATACCATTTTTGTTATACCAAAATCACATAAGCAATGCCTAATTATATTTGCACATCCGGCGTGATATTCCTGATTACCGCTCTGCTTTTATTTTCGTTGAATTTCACTTCAGGCAAACACACATCAGATTACCCATTATATATATTGGGAGGAGAAATATATGTGTTCACACTTTCGTTTTGCCTTTTCGGATGGTTCGATAATGTTTTGCCAGACAGTTTCAGTGAATGGTTGTTGTTGATTATAGGAAGCACTTTCATGGGAGTTTTTGCGATTGGAGCATTGTGGTGTATATGTGTTAGTATTATTTGGGCCATTACCGCTATTGGAGCAATCTGCTTTGTCATATTAGAATCACTGTTTGGTTTGGAAATTACTATTACAAAGCAGGAGTCGAATTACGCTAAATCAAAAACAAGATTGGCTGTAATATCTGCCATCAATATAGCATCGTTTATTCCCATAGTAATATATTTATTTTTCATATAAAGAACAGAGGACTGTCAATCGGCAGTCCTCTTTCTTATCTCCTCCCATCGTTTGCGATGTGTGACATGCCATCCGCCGCAGCCTTTGCAGAAATAGGCTCTGATGGGTGCTGTGCCCTTGAACTGGTCTGCGTTCATTTCGATAAAGCGCATGGCTTTCTGCTCTGTCTCGAAGACCATCTTTGGTCGCATAGCGATTGGGCAATAGACTCTATGTTTTGGTTTCGCCATAGTGTTATTCGATTAAGTTCGGTAATCTACGGAAGTCCTCGCCGTCCGGAAGAGGACAATCCTTTTTCCATTCGATGTCCTTGACCTGCCACAATGACAGGTCTATACCTTGCGGAAGCATCGCCTTGATGTCCGGGAAGAGGCAGAGCCGCAGCGACTTTCCTTTGGTCTTCTCCGGTGCTCTCAACAGCTTTGCGTTCAGCAGGCAGAACAAATCTATCGTGCCTTTGTTGTGCGGTGTGAGCACTATACCGTCTGCTTCATCGAGCACATACGGGAAGATTGCCGGATGAGCAATGGATGTGTACACATAGAACTTTGTCTGTGTGCCGTATCGTAATACGCGCAGTCCTTGTATCAAGTCGCACACGAGACGAGGATATAACAGCGGTTCGCCACCAGTTATCATTATCTCATCGTAGTCGATACGGTCCACAACAGGCACTTTCATCAGGTCGAACTGATTATTGCAGCACATGGGGCATTTGTGCGGGCATTGTTTGGTAACGAGCAGCCGCAGTTTCTTGTTTTTCTTACTCATAGGTTGATTCCTTTCATTTTAAGATGAGGATAATAATGATTATCCATAATAATGCCTTGATACTCATGGCTTCTCCTTTCTTTATGGGTAATTTAATATAACATACTTGCCTGGTATTTCAGCCCTGCGCAATCTCATATTCGCTTCCTCGCCAAAGGCAACGAGGCAAGAACCGAAAAACGGTGTGCCACTTGTTCCATCCGGTCGCAAGAACTTAACACGGTGCCGCATGAATATCATACTCTTCGCTCTCGGAAAGATGACCTCTTGGAACAGTAGATTATCTTGGCGATTTACGAGGAGCGCGATACCGTTGTTATGCTCTGCCAGTTTCTCTACGAACCGGCGTAGCAACACACGGCTGTAAGGTGGATTGAGCCACACGAAAGCATCTTTCGGCCATTCCTGCACCAATCCGTCCTGCTCTTTGTTGAATGTCATTGGCGCCAACTGATAGAGCGGTTGCATCGGAGCGCAAGGGTCGAGGTCGAATGAACCAAGTTTCTCAATCAATGATTGTGGTGTGTACCATTCGTCTGATGATATCACTTTGTTCCTTTGTTGTCTGGAGTCCATAACTATTCCTCAAATAACGATGGCAAGTTTGCCGTTTTACTTTTCCGTTTACGTTTCGGCCAATGCTCCTTTCGGAACGGACAATCATTCTTTCGACAGATGTCGATAGTGCGTTGTGCAATCGGTTCGTCTGACATCATGCGTACCTCTATGTCACGATAGATAGCGCAGCGACATTTCGTATAAGCTATAAGGTCGCTTACTACCATCTTTGGCGACTTGATGCACTTATCACAATTCCTTGCAGACCACCAGCGATGCTCTTCGCCGTTGCTGAACGGGTCTTGATTAACCTTTTCCATATCTCACTCCTCCTAAAATTCTTTTGACATAATAATCATGCCCTCATCATATCCGTCTGCAATTACATCATAGCCTTCTCTCTTATACCACTCTTTTTTCCAAGAGTTATTTTCGACTTGCAAAGAGACACGATTACAACATTTTCTTTTTGCTATCAATTCTGCTGCGCGAAGTAATTGCTTACCAATGCCATGTTGGCGACTTGATTCGTTTACGATGAGTGTGCTCACGAAACACACATCGGGACATTTTCTATCGAAAGTGAGTCTGCAAATTCCGTGTTCGATATGCACAAACACTTCCTCTCCTGCAAGTGTGTAAAAATATATAGCATCCATAATTAGTCCTCCCTTATACATTCGTAAGCAAATACAAGCGGGTTGCTATCCCATGTGCCACGCTTTCCTACTTTGTCGATGAGTGCGGCAAAAGCATCGCGAGGAGTGCTGAACGGATATTGCCCACAGTAACCTATATTGGATGGGAATGAGTATTGCAAGCCGAGAACATCTGCACGTACTCCCTCGCGCAGGCAGTCCTCATCGCTGATGTCTTGCAGGTACTCTACCTTGAAGCCGGTGATGCGGATGTGGTGCGGCATCCACTCTGCTTTAACAAACATCTTATTTGTAAATCCGGGCATCTTCTTTTTGTGATAGAAAAGATGCTTCATGTCAGCATAGGTTAAATCTTCTAATTGCTGTTCGCTCATATCAAGACGAGCAACATCATAGTTCTGCGCGATGGCAACAATCTCGCCCACTTTGTACACATGGTTGTCAAACATCCGTTCAGGACCAACCATATTCATGATAGCATCCTTCAACGAAATGTGTTCCAACGCTCCGGCGTAATACTCTTCCTGGTATTTCTTCGCAGCGTCAAGAATACATTGCGGCACAATCCGGCGCGTCATCGTCTTGCTGCCGTCAAGCACGGCTTGCGTAAGTCTGTACTTGTCGTTAAACATAATCTTTTTCATAATCAATTTCCTTTCCTGATTTGTTCGATTATACCTTTGGTTTGATATCGCTTGGCTGTCTTGCCGAAGTTGCGTCCACCACATCCGAACATGATAGTGTCTATCTTCCGACACCATATCTGATAGGTGCGCAATGTATCGTCTTGGAAACCCAGACTCAACTCGAATGCCTTGCGCTTTCCGCTGCGGCTCTCACGACCGCAGAGGTTTGGAAGCAGGAATGTGCAGACGAGCACAGGCGTATCGCCGTGCATTTCCGTGCGCTGGCTGTATGTTTGGTTCTCTTTGAGATAAAGACCACGGTAGCGCACTTTCGCTTTCGTTATCGCTCCCTTGATAGGATGAGGGATGAGATAGCGCAGGGCATATTCCAAGCGCCTGTCCTGCTCTTTCTTAAAAGCCATCAGCACCTCATTGACTGCCATGTCTTTAAGACCACATGCAAATGCTTCGTTCTGACGAAGACAAGATGACATCATCGCTATCTTCATTTCCCTCTTCTTCTCTTCGGAGATAGGCGGGAATTTTATCACATCGTCCATAGTTGTATTTATTTATGCGAACAATCCTGTAAAGTTCTTAAATCGCTCTTCCTGCATTCTGAAATAAGTCGGGTCAATTTCGCAACCAACGAAATCAAAGCCAAGAATCTGCGCTGCTATCCGGCTGCTGCCACTACCAAGGTTTGGGTCGAAGATTGTATATCCTGGCTTCGCATAGTTCTGCAACAGCCATGTGTAAAGTTCAACCGGCTTTTGGTGTGGGTGTATCTTCTTGTGCTTTCGTTCTTTTCCCATCCTATAGCCATCCCACTCGATATGAACTATGTTGCATGGTATGCGAATGTCCGTGTATGCTATCTCGCATTTAGAATAGTGGAATGCCGGATTGTTGGCACTCATCTTATCCCATACAATCAGATAGTTTGTATTGCCGAGAATGTCAGCGTAGTAATTCCAGCCCCATATAATCTGATGCTGCGACACCCGCATTAACTCTTCAAAGTATTCACGTGACGGACGCTGTGCGTTGTCGTAAGACGTATCAATATAGTTCTGACCACCACTACGTTTCTTCCAGTCTTTGCCTATACCGTATGGCGGGTCAGCAATCACCAGAGAGAAATGATTGTCCGGTAGTGTTCGCATGTATTCCATGCAGTCTATATTGAAAGCCTGTGTCATTATTCGTTGAGTTGTGCTTTATATTTTCTGATATGTTTTCTGATTGTAGAGCCGCATATTCCGTACATTGCTCCAATGTTGTCTGTAGTCATGCCGCCTTTGTTCAGTTCGTAGAAGACCTTTATGTCCTCGTCTTTCACTTTCCGGTTCGGTGCTTTCTTTCCGAGCATTGGAGGTTTCCGGTTCAGCACCCGATATGAATGCAGATTATTTTCTTCCTGCGTACACCATTCAAGGTTATCCACTCTGTTGTTTCTGTGGTTTCCATCCTTGTGATTAACATGTGCCTTCCCCTCTACCGGAGGAAGAAACGCTTTTGCCACAAGTCTATGCACGCGGAATGTTTTATGCACTCCGCCAACAGACAGAAGCACCGTTGGGTATGTTTGTGCGTAGTTGATACTACGCAGCCTGCCTGATTTCTTACGGCGCACATTTCCTAAACTGGAGACCTCATAGTATTCTTCGTAGCCGACTACAGGCTTCCATGTCTCTGTTTCAATCAACTTATTCATGGGATAATGTGTTTTGGTGTTGCGAATAGAGGCTAAACCAACAGCCTCTACCCTGTGTTACTATAGATTGCTTGCATCCAGTCCTACCCTCATTCCGCCCATCAACCATTTATGAGTTTGTGCATAGTGCGAATATGCTTTGCTCATATCTGGTGGTACTATGTCGGTTATTCCGGATTGTTTAGCAGCGGCAATTGTAAAGTCGCCTCCATAGAAATCTTTTTTATTCTCATCATTCAAGATAAGACTTCGTACGATGTCGATTGCCTCGTCTGCATCTTTGGCAAGAGTCAGGAAGGTATCGTCATTATACTTTTCGTCCATTCTGTCCCAGTACTCAATAACAACAGTATGGTAGGAACGCACGATGTGGTCATCCTCTTTGCGCTCATAATTGACAATGTGCATATTGTCTGCGACCTTGATGCTTTGGATGTAAAAGTCGCCGTTTGCGCATTGCTCACAATAGTCAATAGCAATAGTAGTTGCCATGCTAACACTTTGGGCATATACAAGCAATTTGCTCTTGCTTTTGCTATCCTTAATGGCGACCTCATACATACCGCCAACCAACAGCAAGCGGTTTGGTCTGTTTTGATTGGTGACAAGTATGTCTTCCAACTCACCTGCCTGTTGATGGAACTGAATCTTTGCTACATCATCGGCTGATAGAATATGACCGCGCTCAAAGATGACATTCTTTCGTTCTACTGTGTGTACTTCGCCTGTATCAGAGTCCACGAAGTCTTCCTTATATGAGCGGCAAGCCGCTTCTGCAAGCATTTTGCCAATCATTTGTTTCGGTTCGCTGACACGCATCCTGACCTCATCAATGCGTGTCACGATATTTGTTGTTGCCATAATGTTTTTGTTTTAAGAATGCCCCTGCGTGCTGTCAGAGCACGCAGGGATAAGAAAAAGGAAAGCCCAGATTAAATGCGGGGGAGACGGCAGAACGCCCGAACCAAATAGTAGTTGTCCTTATTGTTGTTGCCCACGTTACCACTGTTCGTGTTCAAGTCGTAAGCGTAGCTCTGACTACGCTCCGTAGAAGACCAATAGCTGCCCGACTCATTCAAGGGAACAGCAAGACCATCTTTCGCCAACTCTTCGAGCGCGTTCTGAACAGTCTTGAAATCGTAGAACCACGCTGCATTGACTGCGATAGCCGGTAGGTTCCAGTCGCCTGCTTCCGTACCCTCGGTGTGGTATCTGCGGCAGGTGCAAGCAGCAGGATAATAGCCAGCCTCGTATTTCTTTTCGATGGCTGCGTCCGTCTTCCAGTTCTTCTGTGCGGTCGCTAACTTGATGATAGCATCGGTGTTGGCTACGCTGTCACCATCGCCGAGGAACGACACTTTGCCGTTGTCGCCATGTCCGAAGAGCGGATTGACTACGCCATCCGAGAGGAACGGAATAGGCAGCAGGTGGTCGTCATCGTCAAAGTAATAGTACTTACCTTTCGCTTTGGACTCTGCTCCTCCGCAGTTCACAAACTTGTCACTCGGCATGTAGCCATAGAACGAGTCATCAATCTCTTCGCCAGCACGGTTGATAACCGGGTTCTTGCGGTCGTCATCTTTGCCGTACTCGACAAGACCGTCCACATGTACGCCATAGCCGCCGAACGGCATACATACATCTGCACCGCTTTTGCTCAAACTGCCTTTCTCCGGATTGGAGAGCGACATGTTATGGAGAGAAATCATACCCGTCTCTCCGTTTGGAGCGATGACATAGATACCTTCCGGCGTATAGCCTTTCTGTTGCCACGCCTTGCGGTCAGAGATAAGAACGAGCACAAAGTTATGCTTACCGTTCGACATCACGAGGTCGCCGGTCTTGCCGTTGCGTCCGGTTTGGTTCTCAATCCGGAACGAACCTGCGGTTGCTTCGGTGGTGGCAGCTGCGCCGGTGATACCCGTCAGTCCGAGGATGTCACGAACTTGTGCACGTACATACTTTGCGAAGCATATGTTCTCATGTGCATTGGCTGCATCATTGAGAGCCATTCTGACTACGCTTTGGTTCACTTCGATGCGCTTGTCAATGCTTTGCATGAGCGCATCAATCTTCAGTTGTTTTTCTTTTTCCATACTAAATCTGATTTGATGGGGTTGATATTTATTGCTTGAATAGTTTGCATGCTGGAGTGCCGCGAATGATGCTCACTTCGCCGTTACGGTAGTGAGGGCAGCGGATGAAGATGTATTGTCTATCAGGGGTCATATACCGCTCATCTTCTTTCCACTTTTTTTAACTTGCATTCATCGCATATATGTTGTACCTTGGGAGGTAGGTTTTGTTTAGCCATTGTCTGCCTGTTTATCCATTTCGAGCCATTGTTTGCTAATCCAATAGCGGGAGTAGTATGCTCCGTCAGGAGACTGCTCGGTCTTTGACTCGATGTCGATGTGGTCCCGATGCTTCATCGTGTGGATGATAGCGGAGAGTCGGGTTACTCGGAAGAGATTGAACGCTTCCATTGACGAGATGGTGTTACCCATCATAAGGTGTGTACGCACTTGGTCGTACTTGGTTGGTTTCTTTGTGCCCATAAGACAATTCATTTTGTGAAGACTGGTGCTTCGGTGATTAAACGATAGTATGATTTTCCGTTCTCGACAAACGGCTTTGGTGAAATGTAGATGACGCAGGAGTTCTTTGCTCCTACTCGGTCAAGGATATACCTTGATGCTTCCGCATTGCGGCACCGCAGGGAGTTCCTGCCTTTGTTTGCCCATCCGACGAGCATCGTCTGTGTGAGCGGTGTATCGTCTGGGTCGTCTGCCGTGCGGATGTAACATAAATCAGGTCTCTTCTCGTCAATGGAGAATGACAAATGAGAGCCGTGCGTAATACCTAACTCTTTACACAAGAGTTGCGAGAGCAGTATGCAGTCAAGACGCACGTTGAGCGAACGCCTTGCAGCGACACGACCTTTGGTATTGTTGGTCTTGCCTCGTCTTGTTTCGTTGCTTGCAAATGTGTAGAGCATGATTATTGTCTGTGTTTAGGGTGATACTCGGTACGGATTAGTCTGTCAATCTCGTCAAGAGACTTTCGTATCTCCGGCTTTGAGCGTCCTGTTATCTCTGCGATTTGTGATACATCGCATTGTTGAAGGAGTGCCAAACGGAAGATGATATAGCAGTCCGGCGATGTGTGAGAGCGGACATAGGCAAGCAGATTATCCAGTTGCCTTGCCTCTAAATCAGAAACAGCGTGCTTATCTGCCTTTTCTGCCTCGTCATCTATCTGCCCTATGAACAGTTGCTGCTCCTCGTCGGGCGTGTCCTCATCGACGTACATCCAAAATAAGGGGTCAGGCAGAACAAATTGCATAGAGTGGTTCAACTCGCGCAGAATGTGTCTGTGATAAGCTTCGCTCATCAGTTGCAGGAACGTGTCTGCTACTGGCAGAATTGGCCTGCGGTAATGGAAAACTGTGATGTATGCAGAATGGAGCATGTCTTTCTGCGGCATCGTCTGGAGCAGGGATTTGTAGTTGCGCTCCATCCATTGGTTAAATAGTTTTTGTTGTAGTGTTGCCATACGATAGATGTTTAGTATTGTCTCTACTATTATCTGCGGCTTTCACCGAGAAGAGGGATAACATTAAACATTTTGAAGCGGTCGAACAAGCGATTGTGACCATCCCCAAACAACTCCGCTATGTCGGATGTTTCGAGATTGGTGGTGATGTGAGTCCGCTTATATTGCTGCTCCCATATCTCGTAGCGTGCAAACAAAAACTCTTCTATGATGCGTTCTGTGTCATTGCCATAAAACTTCTGCGTCTTCAATCCGATGTCGTTCAGGCAAACATGGAACGGCTTGCCCTCAAACGCTTTGCTGTCGGCGGTGTTGAACGTAAAGAAGTCTATGTTGTTATGCTGCTTAAAGTAATTAAGCATCTGCGTCTGTGAGAATACTCTATACTCCAACGGACTATGCAAACGGCTGAGGTATAATTTCATTATATCCATCAGCAATGTCTTTCCGGTACCGACCGGACCCACAAGCATGATGTTCTTATCAAGCGAATAGTGCTCGTTCGGGAATACATCAAGTGCCAGCGGTGAGTTGTTAAAGTAGAGCATAAGGAACTTAACAACCTTACGATTGTTGTCATCAAGCACGAACTTTCTTCCGTGGTGCGAAAGAATCTCATTGGCGCAAGCGATGACAAGTTGCGAATGCGCCCTGTAGATTTCCTCGTTGGTAAAGTCCTGTGGTTCGAGACAATAGATACACGTGTTTCTGATGGCACGCATGACCATCTCTACATGCTCTCTGGTTCTGCGTTCTGCTTCTTCTTGTTTGAGGCGTGCTGCCTCATCAGAACCTGCCTGTGTAGGTACGCTGTCTTGGCTGCTCGGCAGCTGCGACTCCATTACCTGACTGATTGATTGTGTTTCCATAACGGGGTGTTGTTAATTGTTTAACCTCTTTTCTCTCCCACGTGCGAATGGCTGCTTTCCAGTCTTTCATGTGGGTTCGTCCTACCATCCACCCGTTCGACTCGTAGTAATCTATGAAGTGTTGCGGGTCGATATTGTTTCCTCTTTCCTCGCAATAGGCTTTGACCTGTTCAAGCGTAGGCTTGACAAATCGTCTTTCTTTGCTTGTTTCTTTAGTAGGAATATCCTTATCATTAAATAATATAATAGGATTATTATTCTCTGTGGGTGTAGTATCTACTTTAGTAGATACGATATCTATATTATTGTGCCAACTTTGAGTGGCAGGGGTGCCAACTTTGAGTGGCAGGGTGGCGTTTTCCGTTGGCAGGTAGTCGTCTCTGTCGAAGCAATTAAAGTGGGCACCTCGTTTGTAGAGGCTCTTACCCTCCGCTTGATTATTAACATAGCGGTCAATCAAACAGGCATCACATAGTTTAAGCATTCGCTTACGGAATGACTCTCTATTACGAATGCCAAGTATAGGACATTGTTCGTTTACGAAGCCATGCTTTATTTCGATATACTCACCATCGGGCATGTGAACGTGCGGTATGCCCTTGTCATTAAACCATTGATAGACGGCATCGAATAAAGCCAAGTCCACAATATCTAACTTGCCTTGCAACCCAATATCGAAGAGTATTTTCTGACAGATTACAAAAGAGTATTTCATACTCACTCCTTTCTTTTGTGTAGGTATCGTTTTGATAAAGCGCAACGGACTCGTCCGACATCGTATAGCCGGGCGTGGTCCGTCAGCGTTCTTTTTGGTTTTGCTTTCACCCCTGCTTCGTACTCATCGAGAATACGCAGCAGAGGTGGTAGCAGGTTTTCAGGAATGTGTCGCATGACTAAAAGGGTAAGTCAGTTGATTCTTCCTGCGGCAGTCCGCCATCGAGCGGCAGCTGCGGTTCTTGCGGTGCGGCATCAGTCGGTAGAGGAGCGGCAGGAGCAGCGCTTTCACCTGCTGCGGCTTGCCCCTCTTTCTCTACCTTCCATGCACGGACGGAGGTGTACCAGCGTCCATTGAACTCACGGCTTTCGAGGTCGAATGACACTTTCACATTGTCATCAATCGCGAAAGGATTGTTCTTGATACGGTCGGAGCCGAAGAGTTCACAATGAACTTTCTTCGGGTACTGCTCCGGAGTCTCGATAACGAATGGCTGTACGGACCACGGGTTACCGGTCTTTGACACTCCCTCTTGGAGCGGGAGGATTTGGATTACTTTACCTTGAATTTCCATTTTGCAAAATGATTTTGTTTAGTTATTACTATACTCTTCTGCGAGTGCAGCGAAGAAATTATCTTCCGCGCTCGGCAGTTGAATACCATACTCGGTAGCGGCATCAGCCTTGACACGCTCCAAAAACTCCGACATCTGCTCTTGTGTGAGGGATGAGGTGGAGCCTGCGGCTCTTCCTCTCGGCGTATCAATCGGCAGGAACATTAGGCAGTAGATATTGTACACATCATCTTTGGTAAAGACCCGTCCGGTTGCTTCCGTCCATGCTTTAGCGATGAGGTTGAACCACACCCACATTATCTTGTTTTGCTGATTGCTTCGCGTCTCCTGCACTTTCTTCATGCTGATGGTATATTTACCATTCGCACATGTTTGAAGCCACAGAGTGACCGCATCCAAGGTAGCACGGTAGTCTAATGCACCGTGCTCCTTGGTGACGACGAGCGTCCTCATGACTGCGCTTTCGGTTTGGCAGGTGTGATTGTAACACGCCCGGCAGTAACGGAGTCGCTGATAAACGGCTCGTAAATCTTCGGCGACTTCTTGTAGATGTCAGACTCGGCAAACGCCTTGAAGTCAAACTTCTTTGATACAGAGTCTTTGCCGATAGTTACCTTTGCTATGCCAGTCTCTATCTTCGATAGGTTCTGACCACGCATCGTATCGGCGACGGCTTGCTGTATTTCTTTCTTGCGTTTGTCGTAGTGGTCATAGACCATCTTGATATACGACAGTAACTCATCGTTCTCGACATAAGCGTTCAGCAAATTCTCCAGTCCTTCCGGCAGTTTGTTCAGCGGATTGTCGAACGACTCTGCGCCGGAGCGATAAGCGTTCAACAATGCCTCTACATACTCATCCGGCAGACGCTCTACATCCACAATCTCGCATTTGTTATCGCGGATATGGATGGCTTTGAGTGCGCCTACTTGCGACGTGGGGTTCTGATGCTCGAACAGATAAGCGTAGATAGACAACTGCCATTGCAGATACTCGGTATGCAGGACGGATGTCGTCTTGATATCACAGAGCACGAAGTTACCCTCGGCATCGAGACACACAAGGTCGATGGACGAAGCCACGGACTCGTTGTCTGATACCAGGTACTCGGAAGCGTGGGAGATGAGCGACGCAGCGGTGAACGCATCGAGGAAGCATTGCAGTTCGGCAATATCCTCGTTGGATAGAATACCCAAGACCCACATCTGAATGAGATTGTGGATGCGGGTACCGCGCTCGGCTGCTTTGTTCAGCACGGCTTGGCTGATACCCTTATACATATCGGGGAAGACCAGTTGCTTGATGATGGTCGTGATGCCGGAGAGTTGTTTGTCTCCCAGCGTGTAGGTGTGTTGCTCTTCATTGAAGACAACAGCGGATTGAATCAGTTCGTTCATTGCTGTGCGGGATTAGTTGGTTGCTGCGGTTGCGGTTGTGGTTTCGGAGCGGCAGGATATTTATTGCCCATTTCCATGACGGCTGCTTTGAACTGTGCATCCGCTTGCAGTTCTTTATGCGCGTTCCAGATGGAAGTTACTTCGGCGCGGTTTTTCGCAGCCTTGACCTGCTCAATAATTTTGGTCTTTGCGTCAGCTGCGGCTTGCTCCTGCTCTTTGACTACATCTTCCGGCAGGTCTTCACCGGCATAGATGTAGAGACCGAGACCAAACATAGCGAGGTTCTTGACGAGACAACGCATGATGGTTTTGTTGATGTCGAACATCGTAGCCGCCTCGACCGTTTTTTCCTCATCGCATTTCTTGTACGAGTTGAAAACGGTGTACTTGTAAGCTTGGCGGCGCATGGCTTTGTTGGCGCCGTTCATAACCGGCAGCCACATTTCGCGGGTCTTGCCCTCAATAGTAACCGTGGTGTAGCACATGAGACCATAGTCCGGGTCTTCGATATACGGACGTTGTTGCTCGTCCTTATAAACGTTATAGTCCGCATCGGGATAAAGTTTCTGCACCTCCGCCCAAGCCCAAGGCCATGAGAGATAGGACAGTTCGGTTTGACCGTTTTTCTTTTTCTCAATGTGTTCGCTACAATCAATAGCATTAAGCGTAGCAAAGACGCTCTTCTTTTGTTCAGTTGCCATAAGCAAAATGATTTAGATGATTAAAGATAGATACTCAGTCTCGGAATAGACGATGCGGCTCATGGTGTCCGCGTCTGTTTCCAAGCGGTGTGGTGTTAAATGACCATCCCGAATAAGGCGGTCGATAGTTCCTCGCCCATGACGGCGTTGCATTTCCGTGCGGGTATAGTACTCACGCACCGGAAGCCCTGCCATTTGGAGTGCCTGATGTGCTCCGAGTTGGGCAGCCTGACGCAGATTTTCACGAAATCTTTCCTCGGTCAGTTGAATTACTACTGTTTCCATTTGGATATTTGAAAAAAAAGTTGTACCTTTGCAGCGTTTTTATAGGCGCTGCCTATATACATACTTTTTTGTCGGACTTTTATTGTGTGTTTTCATACGTTATGAGGGGTACAAGTGATGAAATTTTAGAATGGCTGACGCATCACAGCGAGTATGCTGAACTGATGCAGATGAGCCGTCAGCGTTTGGTGGGACTGCGCAAGCACCTTTCTTGTGGCGAGGTCAGTGAGACCCGAAAAGACGAGATACTGGAGCGATTGCAAAATCGTATGGCTGCCTTGCAATCATCACCAATCTGCCCTGTCATCAATCTGCCCCGCGCCATAAGAAAGGTGCGCAGTCAGTATGTGTTACCTGCCATCGTCCGTGACCATCACGGCAAGTTCTATAACGAGGTGACTCTGATTAAGATGGTTGAGCACGAAGAAAAAATGCGCGACCTCAACCTTGATATGGTGTGTCGCGCAATCAAACGTGGAGACCTGCCGTCAAAGGAGGTCGTGCGTGAAGTTCTCAACCGCAAGGGTTGGAATATCTTTGAGGAACGGATGGTATTACCCAGCGTGTGGGAAGTCGAATAGTGGTTCTCATATTGTCAGGTGATTATATATACGGACCCTCTTCACGATGATAGAGGTAGGTTGAGTGCCGATGCAGATACTCCTTTACTTCCGGAGACTCCGCCTCGTTCTCATCAGGCACGAGATACCAGTCGATAGGATTGGTGATAGCCTTGGCTTTCTCTACCAGTTGCCGGTCGTGCTCCGACAGGTTATCCATGTTAAGCATAGCAATCTTCTTTCGTTAAGAGTCAGTCAATGTATCCATAAACGACACCTTGCGCTGCGGCTTCTGCTGTTCTACAAGCGTGTTCGGGCGAATGTAATAGCAATGCTCATCGCTGCGCTCAAAACGCTTATGTACAGCCAAGCCTTTGGCATCGAACACTCTGCCAGTCCATCCGCAACCCGGCGCATGATACTGGCGTGCTGTTATATCAACATCTTGGTCGATGCTGATATAGTTTGCATATCCTCTCCGCGTGTAGTCCTCAACCTCGCGCTTTGCATTCGCGATACATTGCTGGTACTCTTCCTCTGTCTCACATTGGTAGTACCGTCTGTCAGTCCATCCTCCACCAAAAGAGATAGACTGCTGTGTGTAACCATAAATCTGTTTCATAGCCGTTCTGATTAGAGGGTTATTACTATTTGTTTCACACCATACGAGTTGTACTTATGTGTCACATTGAAGCCTTGCTGACGCGCCCATTCGCAGACGGAATAGTCGTACTTCTCCGGTAGCGCCCAGTCTTTCTTGACTTCGCTGATATGCGGCGCACAGATGATGATGTAACGCCCGTTGTTGCGGATGGCACTTGCCACCATTCAAGACGGTGTATAGGTCTTGCAACTTGGACTCGACCTCTTCCATGTCGGCGATGATGTCTCGGATGTCATCCGGTGCTCCGTTCTTTCCGTGACCATCTTCACCAACCCACAGCATTGCTTCTTCGCTCGGGTCGTAGTTCATGTGCGACTCTAATACCTCGTCCTTAATCTGTTCAAGCGTATCAACTTCATATTCGAAGCATACATCCTGGTCGAAACGTGTGTCTGTATTAAAGCACACATACCAATAATCTTTCTTGCGAATAGAATCTTTCTTTCGCCGTTCAATCTTGCAGTTCCAACCGGCTCGGTCGGCAGCTGCTTCAATCTGTTTGCGGGTCATAACAGTAGTTATTTGAAAGTGATTTGTAACTCGACCCTCTTGTCAGGGTCTTGCCAGTAGTGATGCTTGTTTCGTTCGCGCTCATTCTCGTACTTAATTGCACGTTGAATAGCAGCCTTGACTACACGCAAGACATCTTGGTCAGAGACGCGCCCCCAATTCTGGACGCTGATGATGATTTCATTCATGGCTGTTCCTCCTTTTTCGGTTGAGATAATCTAAACTCGATGTCGGTTTCTACATGCACTTTGATATTCTCAATAGCACAATGCACGAAATAAACAAAAGCAACTGCTGTGTCTCTCATTGCTTTGTCGTGCGCTGGGTTGTCGCATGAGTTCAGGCGGAGATTGTCTATACTCTGTGCGCATTCGCTAATAGAGTTCAGCAGACCATACGCCTCGTCAGACAGGACAGGTTCGTCTGAGTTAATCAGATACTTTTTCATACTCTTCTAATCGTTTAAGCCATTTCTTCGGCAGGTTATGATACTTGATAATGATTTCATCGGACGACCACTCATTAAGGTACTCTTCGTATGCAACGAACTCCCATAGTTTCTGTCCGTTTTTGAGGAAGAGGACTGTGCCTGTGCGCAGGCTTCCGTCATCAAACCCCACAACTCGACCGCCCTTTTCTTGGTACTCCTCCATCATCTGTTGAAGCCTTGCTTCGGAGATAGAGTATTTAACTTTGGCTGTCATAATTGCTCCTCATTTTTAATCATTTCACGATAGTTTTCTATACGGAACTCATGGTACTTGACCACTCCCTTATATATGAAGCAGTCTTTCCACGCCTTGCTATTCGCAAGCCGTTCTTTGGCATCGGCAAGAGCCTCTTCGTGCATGTGTAATTGCTTGCGCATGTCTTCGAGACTCATGCCATCAGTCTTCCTGCGTTTCATCGGTCTGCCCAATAGGTTCCGAAACTAATCTTGCTCACTCCGTATCTCTTTAGATAGGTTTGCAATCTCTTCTCGAACTTTGCGCGTTCGCTCTTCAAAATAGCAAGTGCTTTCTTGGCATCGTTCTCCGTCATCCGATGGACGCAGTTGCGGGTGCGTGGGTCTTGCTCGTCCTCTCGCACTCTATGCTCTTCCATCATGCGCACCTCGTTCGCCCATCCAAGCAGACCTTTGGAACACCACTCATGCTCGTGGAATACCGGCACAAGTTCGTAGCCAAAGCGGTCTTTTCGCTCGGTCATTCCCTTAATGAGGTCGTCGTACTTATGCAGGTTCTGACGCAAGAAGTACTCCTTCTTGGTCTCGTCATTGTCCGTAACCTGCTTGTAGTACTCGTAGTTTGGACCCTCATCGTGAAACCAGAACGTGCCAGCGTCCACGTGCGGCTTGTCAAAGACAAGTATCACACCGCAGTCCGTCATCATTATTTCAGACGCATCCTTCATGTGGCGTTCGATAAATTCTTGCCGACCATCTTCTGCCTTGCTGACGCGCAGCTTAAACTCCTCCCAAAGTGTCGCGTCTTTCTGCTGCTTGGGTGCTACTCCCAACTTAATTTGGTTGAATTGGATGAGACCTTTGAGTGCATCCAGTTTGGTCTTCGGAAATACCCATCCGGCACCGCACGTAAGCCTGCCGTTGAAGCGTCCGCCTAACTTTTTCAGAGAGTCTTTGATGGCGCGAGTCTCGCCTACTACTGCGATGCACTTGTCAGAATAGTCGATGATTTGCAGGTCAGCAGTCTGCTCTTCTTCCAATGCCGCCTTGATTTCGTTGAACTCTTCTTCGCCTATCCACTCGGACGCAGGGAAGCCGTCGGGCAGACCCTCCCAGTCCTGTATCATAAACTCGGGGTCGCTCTCGTTCTTATGCAACTCTCTGCACGCCTTCAGGAAGTCCTGATAAGTAGCGTAGTCCGACAGGTCAAGCCAGCCGCCCGCTAAACTTCCACCATTGTACTTTCCGTAAGTACCAACGTAACATCTTGCCATAATCGTAATTGTTTTGATGGTTAATACTCCATTTCTTTTATCTCCCAATGCAATTTATCGCATGGAATTTTTGCTTCGATAACATAGGTCTTATGAGCATAAGAAAACACGACACCAAATGTACCGTTTTTATGAACAGATGCCCATGAATAGCCACAACTATACCCGTCAATAATAGGTGGTGCAAACCAATAGCAATCGCGTGACTCGCTGATAGCCCCTCTACAATAAGACCTGCCATCCCACTGACGACCGAACTTCCGACACATCCACATGTCGAGACTCTTGCACGCGCTCTTGTACTCCGGCGAGATATTGCTACGCCATGCGGCTGTGCTTTGCAGACTTTCTTTTGTGTATTTCATCGCTCATCCCCCCCCTCAAAAAATAGTTATCGAATAAACATAGCCAACACCGCCACGATACGCAACGGCATTGTTGCACTTCTCCCATTGTTCTCTTGGAAACATCGGTGAATATCCCTCGTGGTTCAGCCAGCGTTTAAGCAGGTCGATGCAGTCTGTGTCCTCTTCGGATAATACAAACTGTTTCTTCTCCAAATCAATGCAGCGGAACGGTATCTGATAGCCGTTTGCACGCACTTGGTCCGGGTCGCTCTCCCATAACGAGTGCTGGTTGCGCTCAACGAAATCATCAGACGGTCTTCCATGTTCATTCAGGTCGCTGCGGCGCACCTGATAACCGAGCCGTCTCCAATGTGCCGCAGACATATCCCACGGCGTGTAGAATTTTGGTTGTATCATTACTTGCCCTCCTTATATTCTTTCCAAGACAGACGAAGACACATAGCAAGCAGGCAGCCGATGAAAGCCAACAGCACCTGCCACCATTCAAAGTGTCCGCATTGGATGATTTGACCTACGAACAGCACCAAAAACAGCACCATTCCGAGACTGAAAAACAAGACCTGCGACAGTCCTGTGAACGGATTAAAGTCTTTCATTTTGTATCTCCTCTCCTATATAATACGGCTTTTTTGCCGTGTCAAAGTCGAACGTGAACGCATCATATTCCGGATAATCAACCATAGTTTTCCTGCGTTTATAGTGTGCTCCCCACTCATTGCAGCAGGTGGCGGGTACGAACCGCCCATAGTTCATATTACCTGCTCTGAACCGGCAGAAAGCCGACCAACCACTCGCGTCCTACCGACCTGTTGCTTCTACCAATTCAGTACGAACAGCTTGCGCCTCCTGATTGCGGTTTCCACTCATTCGCCAAAGCCTTGTCCGTTGGTCGGCGCTGCCAGTCTATCATTCATACGCACTCGCTAAAGCCTTGGACGCTTTCGCTGCCGCCCTATCTGCTTTCGCCCTATTCACGGCATCCACATTAACCGCCTTGGCTATGCGCTTTGCCCCGGAGTCCTGCACATTATAGATGATGTGCGTCACTTGGTCGCTCTCGTAGGTCGCCTTATCGGTCGGTACCTTACGCGGTTCGCCCTTGGAGTTCACGATGTCGAGCAGGAAGCACACGTAGCGTACGGAGACCTCTCCGTAGTCGTTGGTCTTCTGCACTTTCTCCATCTTCCACGCGCCATTATACGCGACCGTGTCCTTGGCGATGGTCTCTGCACTTGCGGTTGCTACTGCTCCGAAGATGATTGCGCCCACGAGGGCAAAGGTAATCAAAAGTCGTTTCATAAAGTCTCAAAGCGTCTGCCTATACTACGCTGGGTCTTAATAGATTAAACACAACGAAAGCCGCAGCACTTGCCACGGCTTTCCGCTCTCCGCCTGATGCCTGTTTATACTCGCGAAGTCGAGTGCGACCTTATTTTGCCAACTCTGCCAGCAGGTCATCGGTTGCAGCGATAAACGCCTCAACCATAACGGTCGTGAAGCCCCACGCGCTCTTCTCTTTCGGCACGAGTTCTACCTGTACCTCGTTCACGATAGGCTTGCCCTCTTCGTCCAGCGCGTCCACCTCTTTCTGGAAGCCGGAAGCGTAGGTGATGGTCTCTTTCTGCTTCTCCTGCATGGTGCGTACAATACGCCCGTCAAAGCAGTTCTCAACGGCGGTCTGCTCCTCGTCACCCGTGTAGCGATACGCCTTGATAGCACGCTCCAACTTGAACTTGCCTTCGGGGTCTTTCACCCAGTCCACGATGGTCGGCTTCGCGTGTCCGTTGTACACAACGTGCGGCATCTGCAATGCGTGCAGTTCCAGGAAGCGCTTCCAATTCGCGTCAATGACACTCGCCAACTTGTTATTGGCAGCTTTCAAATCCTTACGGATTTCACGCAATACGAACTCATAATTGAGCGTTCTTTTCTCGGTCTCCGAAATCAGAGATTTCAACGACTTAACGTCCTCCTCTTTGAGGGCTACAAATACGGTCTTCATAATCACAGCGGTTTACCTGCACCGCAAGGCTTTAAGATGAAACAATAAGTGCTGCTCAATCAGCATAGAAAGCGGGCAACGAACCAACGTCACCCGCCTATTTTTGCCGTGGCGGTTAGCCTACACCGCAAGGGTCTACACGGCACAATCTCATAAGATGATAATTTTAGCGTTATTTACTACGTAACCATAGCGGTTTGCCTACACCGCAAGGATAGATATGGCTACGCCATTTTCCTTTTTAGGCATGTTCACCCATGCCTCTCCTTTCATACATTCATCGCTGCATAGTCGGAGTCGGTCTATACAGGGAGGGATTTCACCTCTGCGTGCGCGGTCTCCCCCTTGGGAAATATCGCCATTAGCCTTTCCTCGGCACACCTTTTTACACTCGTAGCCATTGACACACTACACCATACTTTCAAAGACCGAAACCGCACAGCTTACGCTGCTAAACAAATACTCAGAATTTTACCCAACCTACTCCGTAGGTACTATAAGGGCTGCGCTATCCTTGCGCTACTTGCGACGTGCTTAGTACCTCATACGCTTTTATATATGTGCGCTGCCTACTACACTCCTCTCGTTACACGTCCGCCGTACTTGTGTCAGTTGTTCAATGTTCGCTTGTCATCTGATTGGCTCGCTTGCCTCTCGTTTGATGACGGTGCAATTATAAGGCTGCAAGCGCCTTTTTCCAAAACCGAGCACCCAAGGACACGACGCGAAATAAGGAACGAGCACGTGCCCATGTGAGGAGATTGTAACTCGTTGAAACACAGCAAGTTACAAAGAAAATACAAGCAAAATACAGCAGCGAAAAAACAAATGAACGAGCCTGCAAGGTGGGGGAGTACACACGAGGACTACCCTATACATGGTAGGGGTATATACTCATGTCTAACTCGCACAGTCACTACGAAAAACGGGATTTCCTCGCGCCTACGCGCACACGCCCAAGGCATACATTAAAATGCGGCACAATCGAGAGAGGGGGTACACAAGGATTCCCGATGGCACTATGGAATAATCGAGACCTCACAAAATTTCGGATGGTATAGTATCGAAACTATACTATTCAGATAGTACATAGATAAGATATATTACGTTTTTTACTAATACCCTTATAATAAGGGAGTTAGATTTTAAAAATGTAACTGTATTAGTTACATAATGTAACAGGATTAGTTACAAATAGGGAGTTTTCATGCAGAAAAATTTGCATATATGGAAAAAATGTAGTAATTTTGCAGTCGGAAACCAAAATGAAAGCCCCATGAAAGAGAGAAATTCAGTGACCGCCGGACTATACGCGGTTGTAGTATGTGCCTTATTCACCATCGCGTGCGCGTTTATGTCTTGTAGTACGCCGGATAGCCACCTTAAAACTCACAAACAGGAGAGTAAACTATTTGCGGACGATTCATTGTCATGCAGCTGGTATACGTATGATGCTGTAGCACGCCTTTCGTCCTGTGTGAACGAGAGATTGTATTGCTATACAGTATCTAAACTATATGATGCGGCACAATCGGTATTGCACGCGAAGATGTATTGCCCGGATTCTTTATTATTAGGTGATTATGACGAGGCTTTACGCGAGATTGTTATAGCGCAAAACATACTTATCAATGCGTATGGCGAATATAACGGTAAAGACATTATAAATATCGAGGAACTATCGGATGACATAGCAATGCAACTACAGATAGATATGAATAGTTGCGCCGGTGTTCACTCATCTACTCCTCTGTCAGCCGAGGAAATTCTATTCATGGCCGACTATATCCCCAAAAGCACTCCACATATAAGTAAGGCGCTATTGCTTCTGTATGCAACCTATCAGAAAATCGACCCAAGGGCGCAGGAACAACTTGATATCATTAACGCGAGACCGAAAATAGACTGGTGATAAAAACAAAGGGCTACTCTCACGAGCTGCCCTTTGCTTCATTTAACCAAAATCTAATACCATGAAAAACACAATCCCTTCACCGGGTATAAGATGGGATATTTACGGGAGTCTAACACCGTTGTCACTTGCTTACCTGGCAAGGATTCTTTCTTTGAACTATAATATCCCAATGTTGCGGAAGCGAGATTCGAACTCGCGACCTCCAGCCTATGAGACTGGCGAGCTACCGCTGCTCTATTCCGCTGTTTGTGTCCGCTGA
This sequence comes from Paludibacteraceae bacterium, assembly GCA_017448345.1. Classification (GTDB taxonomy): domain Bacteria; phylum Bacteroidota; class Bacteroidia; order Bacteroidales; family Paludibacteraceae; genus Colicola. Next base: position 60,034 of record JAFSLP010000088.1, read on the forward strand.
TGCGCTCAACGGACGAAGCCGATGCAAATTTTTTTTTGCGGAAGATGAAGGATTCGAACCTCCGGCACGTTGCCGTGCATCTCTTTAGCAAAGAGCCGCCATAGACCACTCGACCAATCTTCCAATTTTGTTGCGGGAGAAGGATTCGAACCTCCGACCTCCGGGCCGTAACCCCGGCAAGCACTCCACTGCTCTATCCCGCGATGGTATCTAAAGCACCCTGATAGACTCAAATTCGTCTCGCTGCCCTCGATATATGATGTTTGGGTTTACCCACCATTCACCTCGACACTTTTGCCTAACGACATCCTTTTTTGCCAACTCCATTAGTCCTCGATAGACCGATTGTCGAGATTTATAGCCGGTGTAAGCAATGCACTCGTCGTAATCGAACTGCACATATCCACCGAATTGCAAGCGGCTTGCTATGTACGCGAATACTGCTACTGCTTCGCTGCTCATCCCTATAAGTATACTCGGCTCATAGAACTTAACGAAATCTGTTGTATCGTATATCTTCTGCGTTCCGACTAACTGTGTGGCTGTTCGCACCTCTCCAGTTACGAGATTATAGGTTTCAAGCGGTGCAGTACCCACGGCATCTGCTTTGAACCTCTTGCGACACTTCTTAACCAACACCTTATAGGGATTGCCTTCTACCATCGCAGCGACAAAGGTACTACTATTTCCTCATATAGCCAAAAGTTACAAAACATAATAACATTTACTGCAACTTTTCTTGTTCCCCAAACACATAATCGAGGACTTTGCGGTTTGCTCGGTCGATTCTTGACCAATCCGGACGGATGTAAACATCTGCCATCGGATTACGTCCAACGTGTGCCAGACATAAATCAATATCGTCCTTACTTATATCGCAATTATTCCTCGCAATGGTCGCCCAAGTATGCCGGAATTGGTATGGTGTTATTACGCCAAGACCTTTCTGTTCGCATAAAGTGATGATTCTACGACGCAATAGGCTATTATATTCAGTATTTGGCTCTATTCCCTCGAAATGGAGTAATCTGCCCTCTTTGCTATCTGCCTTATATTTCTCAAACAGGTACTCTACCTCCGGTTCGATGTGAATGGAAATCTCAACCTTGCTTCCGCTGCGCTCTTTCGTCTTGTGTCGGGTGAAAGTAATGCGCTTCGTCTCCGGGTCATACTGGTCTTTGGTGAGGTATTGGATATCTAACAGGTTCATGCCACACATACAGAACGACATCTTGACCATATCGAGTGCAACTTGCGTCTTTTCGTGTGGGCTTGACAGAGATAGGAACTTGCGCAGGGTGTCAATATCAAGACTACGCTTCTTCGTCGCCTGAACCTTGTACCTTTCGAAGTCAAAGAACGGGTCATGGGTGATGATTTTATGAAACTCGGTATTGTACTCCTTGACAAGTATGCGGAACACCTTGCTCAAATGGTAGATGTAAGACTCCTTTGACGAGTCTTTGAGTTGCTTATACCCGACAACCTTGTCTTTCTTGATGATAGGAATTTGCTTGTTATCAAGAAACTCCTTGTACCGGCGCAAGAAAGCAGAGTTGAAATCAGTGACCATCATCTGCTTAACTCCCATTTCCTCCAGATTGGCGAGAGCGCTTAATAGTACGCGCTCTTTTACTGGCTCCTCCTCTATCAACGCGCGGCAGCGGGCAAGGAAGTCGATGTTCCTGGTCGATTGGTTAAGATACTGCGCAAGGTCTTTTGCGTTCATGCCCATGAGTGTGCTCATGTCGATTTCGAGGATGCGTTTCTCGAAGCCACGAATAGTCTGACCGGTTCGCGCAAGGATGAACTGGTCTTTAATCTCAAATGATTTCTTGTTAATCTGCGCACGCGAACAATACAAGCCGGTAGGAATGTAACATGGCTTACGATTGTGCGTGACTCTGATGCTGACGGGAAACTTACCATCCCGGCGCTCTTGGTGTCGTAGTACGACTGCTTTGAAAGTTGCCATAATTTTAGGATTGTGTTTGATTGTTCAAGCCACCTATATATACAACTTTTTCGTTAAACAATCGTAAAACAAAAGTGTTGTTAGGTGACATTTTTCTATCACTTAACAACACTTGCTGTTAAATTACGCGGAGGATATTCCTCTGTAACTTATTATTTATCAGTATTTTATGCTTGAATAGTCAAATTTTCTATCCGATTCACGTCGGCAAGCGACAATATTCTAATTATGATAGAGCAAACTATGACATGCATCAATCACGTATGCCACTAATTCTCCGGTTTCTTCTATCTTGTATATCCTATATGCAAAATGAAAATCTTCAGCAATAAACTCTTTGTAGCCAGCGTCTATCCATGCTTGTTTATAGCGAGCGTTGGGATAGATCGTTGCATATTTTTCGAGGGCACGAATAGCTTCGTATAAACGACTCTTTTTCTTTTCTACGGTCACCTCATCCAATGTTGGGTGCAAAGCCATAGAAATAGCATAGAACTCGGCTATCTGCACATGTACATTTTTGTCTATACGAACGATCATGCTTTCGGATGATAGAAATCATGAATCATTTGAGAAATCCGTTGCTCTGATTCTTCAACGGAAATACTTTTTTCCTCCAATTCTGCAAGACTCATGGTAGGATAGGATGTACTCTTTCCTATATTGCTATTCGGCATGTAACCGGTATTGGGTATAACTGAAGGTCTCATAATTTGTATCCTTTCACACATTTTGCGCTGCAAAATTACTACTTTTTTTTGATATATACAAAAAAATCTGCATTTTTCGTGCAGATTTCTTTATTTTTTATTCCCAAGGCAGGAAATACTCGCTATTTTCTTTTTCTTGCGAATATATCGCCTTGATTGTATCGCAAACGTGGCGGGGATTACGCAATAATGGTCTCGTCGAGTAGAAACACTCGCCGGTGATTTCGGGGATGGTACGGTTGAGATGCATCTGACGGGAGATCTCGTTGCCGACACCCCAAGGCGTTTTGGATGGGGCACCTTCCAGTTTATAGGGCGCCATGCCTATATATAGTTTGACATTGTTTGATGGGTTGAGTTCGTTTGCGCGTTTGATCTCATTTGCCCACCAATGTGCAAGAATTTCATAATCAGCGGCTTTTTTGCCGATCTCCCAATAGAGTTGGGGGAGTACATAGTCTATCCAGCCCTTTTGAATCCAGAGACGGATATCGGCATAAAGGTCATCGTAATTGGTGATACCGGCGGTCGTTGCGCTGCCTGTCGAATCGACACTCGCATTACGCCAAACGCCGAACGGCGAGATGCCGAACTGCACGTTTTTATTGCATTCCTGAATGGTTCGGTGGATATCTTGAATTGCCAGATTGACATTATTCCGTCGCCATGCAGCGATATCGGTAAAACCACGCGGATACTTGGCAAAGGTCTTGGCGTCCGGAATCGGTTTGCCCCCTTGCGGATAAGGGTAGAAATAATCGTCCATGTGGATGGCTTGGATGTCATAACGCATAACGATGTCCTGTACAATAGTACAGATCCAATTGCGCGTGACATCTAATCCCGGGTCAAAATACCACTGTTTGTTGTATTCCCAGAACCACTCCCGATGTTTGCGCCACACATGGTCGGCACAGATCATAGAAGTATCCGTCTTCGCCAGATTAACCCGGTACGGATTCAGCCAGACGTGCACCTCCATACCCCTTTTATGTGCTTGCTTTATGGTAAAATCAAGAGGATCATAAGGCATCTGAATCTCCTCCCCTGCGGGGGAGGTCGGGTTGGGCCATTCCCCTTGCTTTCCGGTGAACCAATGAGAAGCGGGTTCATATTCGCTGCGATAGAGGGCATCAGCGGTCGGACGAACTTGAAAAATGATGGCATTGATTCCCAAACTCTCCAACGAATCCAACAAGAAAATCATCTCTGCTTGTTGGAGCGAATCATTCCCTACTGCCTCTTCGGTCGGCCAGTCGATATTCGCGACCGTCGCTATCCATGCGCCGCGAAACGCGATCTCGGCATTAGCCGAGAGAATACAGAGTACAGAATACAGAATACAGAATATGTTACGCAATTTTGCCATTTTCTACATGGAATATTTTGGCATTCTCGTTGGGTTTGAGGATGTCGGTCAGATGTTGGCGGTCGGTGTCGGTGATAAAGATCTGCCCGAAGTCCTCGCTTTGAACCATTTCCACAATTCGCTCCACCCGTTCGCTGTCCAACCTGTCGAAAATATCATCCAAGAGCAAGATGGGCTTGCTCATTTGTGATTGGTCATTTGACATTTGACATTTAGACAAGTACAAACATTGTGCCAGTTTCATCGCTAAGACAAATGTACGTTGTTGTCCTTGCGAGCCGACCTGCTTGAGCGGGTAGTCTCCCAAACGCATATCGAGATCGTCCTTGTGGATACCTTGCGAAGTCCAACCGAGGATGAGATCCCGTTGCCGCGTCTTGACGTACGCTTCGCGTAGATCGCGGTCTTGCAGTTGACTGATATATCGCAAACGCGGTGCCTCTTCACCTGCTATTTGACGATACACCTTCGTAAAATACGGCTCAAAAGCCTCAAAGAACTCCGTTCGGGCTTTGAATATATACTCTGCGGGTTCGACCATCTGCCATTCGAGAACTTCGAGGAGAGCAGCCCCCTCCGACTCCCCCTGAAGAGGGGAGGGGTATTTGTCCGCGAGTTGCTTCAAGAGCGCATTCCGTTGTTTTAGCAGCGCATTGTATTTGTTTAAGGCGTCCAGATATTTACGGTCGAGTTGACTGATGACGATATCCATAAAACGGCGTCGTTCGTCCGAACCTTCATCGATCAACTGCTGGTCACTCGGACTGATCATCACCAACGGTATCAAACCGATATGATCTATCAACCTCGGATAGTCTTTCTTATCCTTCCTGAATTGTTTCTTAACACCCTTCCTCAGACCGTACGAAATCGTAAAACTTTCACCATTAAGCGAAGCGTCACCATTCATCAATCCACCATTATATACCCCTTGAACCATCGCCATCTCTTCGCCGTGGGTGATATTGAGACTATCTTGGCTCGTAAAAGCCGATTTGGTAAACGAGAGCAGGTAAATCGCGTCCAGTACGTTCGTCTTACCTTGTCCGTTCAGCCCCACGAAGCAGTTGAGTTTGGGACTAAACTCCAAACTCGCCTCGCGTATATTGCGGTAATTTAATATGTTGAGGGATTGCAGGGTCATCTGGTCAACTGGTCTACTGGTCTTCTAGGCGTACGCCTCCACATCTTCTGCAGTAATTTTATTGCCTGCCAAAATGATCAGCCGCTCTACCACATTCCGCAACTGGCGGATGTTTCCGGTCCAGTCTTTGGATTGCAGCGCTTTGATGGCACCGGCATCGAAGGTCTTTTTGGCAATACCTTGTTCATCGCAGATCTGTCCTGTAAAATACTCCACGAGTAAAGGAATATCTTCGAGTCGCTCATTCAGCGCCGGTACCGCAATAGGAATCACGTTCAGGCGATGGAAGAGGTCCTCCCTGAAATTGCCTTCTGCGATCTCTTTCTGCAGGTTCTTATTAGTTGCAGCCAGAACGCGCACGTTTACCTTAATTGCCTTGTCCGAACCCACTCTCGTTATCTCGGATTCTTGCAACGCCCGCAGAACTTTCGTCTGTGCTGCCAAACTCATATCGCCTATCTCATCCAAGAAGAGCGTACCGCCATCGGCTTGCTCGAACTTGCCTGCCCGGTCTTTTACGGCGCCTGTGAACGAACCCTTCATATGTCCGAACAATTCGGATTCAATCAACTCGCTCGGGATAGCGGCACAATTGACTTCGACCATAGGACCGTTTGCTCGTGCCGAGTTCTCGTGAATAAGATGTGCCACGACCTCCTTACCCGTTCCGTTCGGACCGGTGATCAGTACTCTGGCCTCGGTCGGAGCCACCTTATTTATTATTTCGCGTACGTGCGTGATAGCGGCACTCTCTCCGATCATCTGCGGCCCCTTGGCAGCAACCTTCTTCCGTAATTGTTTGGTCTCCTGTTTGAGCGATTTGGACTCTATGGCATTTTTGGTAGTGATCAATATCCGGTTGAGGTCCAAAGGCTTGAGCAGAAAATCGTACGCACCCAGTTTGAGCGCCTGTACGGCGGTTTCTACATCTCCATGACCCGTGATCATAACAATCGGACATTCACTATTAAGCGTAGCGTCACCATTTTCATCATTTTCACCATTTTTAAGTGCTCTAAGCACTTCCAATCCGTCCATCTCCGGCATTTTGATATCCGAGAAGATGAGATCGTACGCCTTGGCGCACGCCATTTCCAAACCTTGTTTGCCGTTTTCAGCTACTTCTACTTCGTATCCTTCGTCTGCCAAAATCTCACGCAAGGTGTTTCGAATACCGCGTTCGTCATCTATGATCAATAATTTCGCCATAAATCCATTTACCATTTAATCATGTACCATGTACAATTTATAAAATTGCCTGCAAAATTACTACTTTTTTTTGGATTATGCAAGAAAACGAAGAATTTTGTAAAAAAATGCAAATAAATTTGGCTATATGAAAATTATTTCGTACCTTTGCACCGCAAATGACAATTAACCCAATTAATTCATTTAACAATCTAAAATTATGAAGAAATTATTTTCTCTTTTTGCCGCTGTCCTCTTTGCAGGCAGTATGATGGCAGCCACTTCTATGACTTGCGCTGAGGCAGCAGCAGCTGCACTCGGAGGTAGCACAGCAGAGGCGGTTGTACGTGGTTATGTGACTTCTATTGCAGGAGCCTTCAGTGCTAAGAACAAGAACGTTTCGTTCTGGATGGCCGATACAGAAGATGGCGGTCAGGTATTTGAGGCTTACCGTGCAGCCTGTGAGACAGCGGAAGATGTTCCGACTGTTGGTGACCTTGTTGAGGTTACCGGAACGCTGGCAAAGTTCAATTCTACGCCCGAAATGGCTCAGGGTTGTACCTTTACAGTCATCACACCGGCGGCTAAACCGGTTAACCTCGGCCCGAAGACCATTGCTGAGTTCCTGGAACTGAAAAACGCAAAAGATACTTGTGTGCTGACAGGTGTTATTACAAGTGTCTTGAAAGAAGACTACGGTAACCTGTATCTTGCTGAAAATTTTGACACCCTCTATGTGTATGGTGTTTTAACTCCGGAAGGTGAAGCTAAGAAATTCAATACGCTTGGCGCAGATGTAACGGACACGATGACGATTAAGGCTGTTTATGGTGAGTACGATGGTAAACCGCAGGCTCCGAATGCCGTATTCGTTTCTGTATTGAAAGGCCCGGGTGTTGAGTTGGATACGATCACTACCGCAGAGGCTGTTGCTATCGCAAAAACTTTGGAACCGGCGGCTGGTAAATCGCTCTCAACGGCAGAGACCTATGTAGTTGGCGGTTTTGTTGTTAAAGTGAAAGATGCTGCTAAACATACCTACTTCATGTCGGACGACGCAAATACCACTTACGGTGATTTCCAGGCTTACCAGTGTGCTACTATTGATAGCGAGGTGAACGTGGGTGACTATGTATTTGTTCGCGGTAAAATCATGACTTATCATGGAACCGGAAATAGTGGAGACTACTATAACTATGAGATCTCCGGCGGTACGCTCGTTCACGGTGTTGCTCCGGAACCGACTGAGTTGGATACGCTTTCTGTAGCAGACGCAGTTACAATCGCATTGGCTCTTGAGAATAACGAAAGTACTACGGTAAACTACGCTGTTCGTGGTTACGTAGCAAAAATCTATGAGGAGTATAATGAGCAGCATAGTAATCTCTCTATTTACATGACCGACGATGCTACTTCTACCTTCGGAGATCTCCAATGCCGTCGTGCTAGCATTGACGCTGAGGCTGCTCAGGCTTTGGCTCCGCATGACAAAGTGCTGATCGTAGGTAAGTTGACCAACAACTTCTATAACGAAACGAACACGGCTCAGATCTACCAGGGTAAACTGACCGTTGAGGAAGAACAAGCTATCGAGAAGATCTTGATGAACGACTCGCAAATCAAGAAAGTGATTATGGACGGTGTTATTTACGTAGTTCGTGACGGTAAGATGTTCGACCTCCAGGGTGCACAGGTTCGTTAATAGTCGAAAGTAAAAAGTCGAAAGACAAAAGACAATAGACAGAGGAGTCGCAGCAATGCGGCTCCTTTTTTGTAAAGTCAAGTTTACAAGGAAACTATAAAAGTAAAAAAAGTTTCCAAAAATTTGCATATATCAAAAAAAAGCAGTACCTTTGCAGCCGTTTTTGAAAACTACTATGTCAGAAGATCAGAAATGTAATATTATCAAGACGGCCGGCGAACTATTCTTTCGCCTTGGTATCCGTTCGGTTTCCATCGATGATATCTGTCGGGAATTGGGGATGTCCAAGAAGACATTCTATGTCTATTTTGCATCCAAAGATGAGTTGATTGAGCAGATGTTAGGTGCGAATATCAACTACATGGCGGGTAAGATGGAAGAATTGTTGGCGAAAGGGGACTTCCGGCAGTTAGTGAAAGCCTTTTTGAAACACCAGGAGGCAGAGAAGAACGACGTTCGGCGCGTACCGCAGTTGGTCTATGACCTCAAGAAATACTACCCCCGTCAGTTTGCGGATTTCCAAGTGAAATGTTTTGAGACGCAGAAAGCCTATCTGAAGCGGTATCTGGAGCAAGGTATCGCTGAAGGGCTTGTGCGTGCGAACCTGGATATAGAACTGACGGCCGTTCTTTTTGCAAAGATCAATAATGATGCCATCCGTGACTTCGAAGAGATAGAGGCGCATAATCATAACATGCATCAACTCGGACACACGGCGATGGATATCTTCGTGCGGGGAATATTGAGCGAAGAAAGAATGAAAATTTATAAAGACAAGATATGAGAAAAATCATTTTGATGTGTGCGCTTGTGATAAGCGTAACAATGATGGCAGAAGACCACGTGATGGCGGCAACCAAAAGCCAAAAGCCAACAGCCAAGAGCCAAGAGACCCTTCGTCTCAGCCTCAAAGAGGCGCAAAATTTTGCGGTTGAACAGAACCGTTCCTTGATGAACGCTTCGTTAGCGGTTCAGGAGGCCTATGCGGCAAGGTGGCAGACGATCGCGTCCATGTTACCGCAAGTAGATGGTTCGTACAGCTATAGCAACTATCTGGGTTATAGCGCCACGATGTCCACGGCGATGGGTTCGTTTAACATCAACATGCCAAACGTAGGTGCGGTAGGTGCGACGGCTTCGATCGGCATCAACGGACAAGGTATTGTGGGCGTGCTGCTCAATAATATCGCCATCGACATGAAGAAGATCTCGTTGGAGCAGTCCGAATCGCAACTTCGTGGTAGTGTGATGAGCAGTTATGTATCCGTCTTAGCGCTGCAGAGCATCTCCAGTTTGTTGGACGCCAGTTTGCTGAACATCCAGGAGTTGGAGAGAATGACGCAGAACGCAGTCGATGCCGGAGCGGCAGAACAGACCGCAGCCGATCAGATACGCGTACGCGTGAACACGCTCAAAAACTCCATCAACGTGCAGAAACGCAATATCGAGTTGGCGACCAACAGTCTCAAAGTGCTGCTGGACGTACCGGCTGAGACCGAACTGGTGTTGACCGAAGATATCGATGCCGTTTTGTCTCCGGAGCGGGTGGTAGAACTCTTAGGTGAGACGTTCGCCATTGAGAATAACCTGAACTATCAGTTATTGCAGAAACAATTGGACTTGGCGAAGAAGAACGTTGCCATGGCGGGTTGGGCGTATGGTCCGACGGTGTCGTTAGGGTATAACTACACCAACCAGCAGTATTACGGCGAAGGCGGTATGCGTATGACGCCGCCGAATGTGATTCAAGTAAGCGTGCGAATGCCGCTCTGGTCCTCCGGTAAGCGTGCCGCAGGGGTGGTAGAGAAGAAGATCGCACTCGAGGAGGCCAAAAACACCTTGTCGGAGACAACGGACAATCTCGAGATCCAATACCGGCAGTTGTGTTTCAACCTCACAAATGCGTACGAGACCTATCTCAATGAGAAGGATAATATCGAAGTGGCGCAACGCGTCTTTGCGTCCGCTACCAACAAGTATAAGTTCGGTGCCAGCAGCAACCTGGAGTTGACCAACGCGTCGAATGACTTGATTAACGCGCAAAGCAGTTATGTGCAGTCCATCCTTTCGCTGGTGAACGCACAGGTTGAACTGGAGAAATTCTTGAATAATTAATCCGGTGTCCCGTGAAACCGGTATCCCGTTATCCCGAAAATCAAATAACATTATATATGAAAAAGTTTTTTATTTATTCGCTAGCTGCGTTGTCTTTGGTGGCTTGCGGCAAGAAAGCAGCAACTACAGAAGAGAAAGAACGCGTAGAGCAAGTACGTACGACTGTTCTTCAACCGCGTGAGATCGAACGTGAGATCAGCGTTTCGGCGAACCTTCAAGGTTACCTGACCCTGAACGTAGCCCCCTCTTTAACCGGTAAGATTGAGCATATCTTCTGCGAAGTGGGAGACCAAGTGACGGAAGGTCAGAGTCTGGTGAATATGGATCAGACGCAGTACAAGACCACGAAGATCAGTATGACCAACCTCGAAATCGAGAAGAACCGTATCGAGCAATTACTGCGTACGGGTTCTGCCACCCAACAGCAGTATGACCAGATCTTGGCGCAGTACAACTCCACCAAAGAGCAGTTGGATTTTCTGCAGACCAACACCTATTTCAAGGCGCCGTTTGCAGGTGTCATCGCTGCCAAGAACTACGAGGACGGTGAACTCTATAGCGGTCAACCGATCTTAGTGCTGACCCAGATCGACAAACTCAAAGCACTGGTAGCTATCCCCGAGACCTATTTCCCGCTTTTCAAAGAAGGAATGAAACTGACATTGGCTTCGGAGATATATCCCGGCAAGACCTTCCCAGCCACGGTGGAGATCGTCTATCCGACCATCGACCCCTCCAGCCACACTTTCCAATGCAAGATCGTTATTCCGAACGGCAGCAATCTGCTCCGCCCGGGTATGTATGTGACGACAACCATCGGTCTGGGCAAGGCAAACGCTATTGTAGTGCCCTACCAGAGCGTAGAGAAACTCGTCGGAGCCAACGACCGCTATGTCTTCATCGTGGAGGACGGCCGCGCCAAACGTGTAGCAGTGGAACTTGGACAGCGTTTCGACCAGGATATAGAGATCATCGCGCCGGAAATCAAAGAGGGTGTCGAGTTCGTCACCACGGGCCAGCACAAACTCGTGGACGGCGTCAAAGTGAATGTGGTAGAATAACTAGTTATACTAGATCAACTAGTTCAACTAGATAAACTAGAGAATTTATGAGCATTTATAAATCAGCAATCCAAAAACCGGTGACCACCGCCCTCATCTTTGTGGCTGTCATCGTCATCGGTATATACAGTTTCCTGAAGCTGCCGATTGACCAGTTCCCGGAGATGGACCCGCCGTATATCACGGTCATGACCACCTACCCGGGTGCATCGGCTTCCGAGATGGA
>JAFSLP010000089.1 GCA_017448345.1 Paludibacteraceae bacterium
CCATTGTTTCATACAACTGCTCCAGGGCTACAATGTCTATACCTAATTCTTTTTTTACCCTTTCTCTGCGTTCGTCACGCAACTTAAAGAACAACTGGATATAGGCTTTTGCCTCCTCAATATCATTGGAGTCAATTACTTTTAGCAGCAGGTCGTTCTCCCGAGTGATACTTTCTCTGTACCAATCATGGCTGGCGGCTAATGCGTGTAGAGTATCTGGTAAAACCGCATCGGTGATTGCTTCGTAAATATCTAGATAGCCATCGTTCTTAAACTGGAAACCATGAAAGTACTCATGCATCACCATCGTAGCCCATGCATCGACCGATGTGACATCCGGAATAGTCCTACTTGTCTGTTCTAGACTGCTGCACCTCACGATGGGAGCGTAATAGTCAATATTGCTTTCCTCATCTGTTGTGAAGGTTGAGTGCATATGGAATGGTTTATCATCTACTTTCTTCGTCTGGTAGATCTGGATGTCGTTACTACTACATACCAAGACAGACGGATACTTAGCTAAGAATTTCTCCGTGGGATTCACAATATAGCAGCAGGTATCTCCGTAATATAGCAGAGGCACATCATATTGCTTATCAGCAAATCCTCTCCAGACGCTATCGTTGATGATTACTTTCAGGGCATAAACATATTGCAGTCTCTCAACATCCTTGTTGGTAGATTGCGCATCGACTGACATCGCAACGATGGCGAGTATGGCGGCAATGATAGTTTGCTTCATGCTTTTTGTTTGTCCTTATGAAAGCGGATAGTTCAGAATGTACTTCGGCTTATCCGCTCAATGTCTTTTTTTTTATATTCAGTGGTGATTATCAAAGAGGCGTGGAGGTGTTATATAGCATGGCGACTTGCTCCAAGCAGTTGCGGCAGAGACAATCAGAGAAATGCGTGCGCAGGTATGCGCGCGCATTCTCTGAAAGGTGTATTCCTACGCACTGGCAGTGGACGTCATGCGTACATTCAAACGCTGCCCCGCAACGGGGACAAACCTTGACATTTACAATTTGGTCATTTACCATTTGGTCATTTGCCATCGGGCTATTTCTTCAGTTTGACAACCAGCGTGCTTAGTGCCGGTACCTCTATATCCGTGCGGTTGAGATCGACCTTGCCGCCTGTCATCGGATTGACACCCACGGCATTGTATCTGCCGAGAATCTCCTTGTAGGTCTCTGTAGGCACGCGGCGGCTCTCGTCGGATGCGTTGGCGAAGACAAACACGGCTTCGTCTGCATTATAACGGAAGAAGGCATACGTGTTGTTGCGGCTCAGGAAATGCATGGTCTTGCCGGAGTGGAGCACAGGCTCCGTCTTGCGCCACTGGAAGAGGGCGGACTGGAAATCGAACATATCCTGCATCTCTGCCGTCACTTCTGCACCTTGCGGCAGCGGAGCACGGAGATAGGAGTGGTTGTTCGGGTCCTCGCCCTTGGAGGTCATGGCATACTCGTCGCCGTAGAGCACCTGCGGGATTCCGCGCATGGTAGCCAGCAGCACATAAGCCAACTTCACACGGCGGATATCTTTGTCCTTGACGGCATCGCGGATACGGCTCATGTCATGGTTGCCGAGGAAAGTGAGCAGTTTGTTCACATCGCCGTACTGATAGTCCATGGTCATGGCGTCATACACTTTGGTCAGTCCGCCACCCCAGTAGTTGCCGTCGTTCTCCAGTGCCTGACGGATGGCTTCTTCCACGGGGAAGTCCATCACGGTAGGCAGATGGCTGTCAAAGCCGTCGAAGTTCTTGGTGCCCGACTGCCAGTACGCCACAGCCGGAGCCGGACGTGTCCAGCACTCGCCGACGATATTGATATTGGGATATTCGTCGCGGATGGCTTTCAGCCACTTGCTGCCCGGTATCTTCTCGATATACGGATAGGTGTCCACACGCAAGCCGTCAAGGTCGGCATACTCTATCCACCAGATTGCCCATTGCTGGAAATACTTCAGCAGGTCGGGGTTCTCCAGATTCATGTCCGGCATCGGATGGTCAAACCAGCCACGGTTGCTCAGCAGCCTGTCATACTCCGAGGCGTTGATGTCATAGTTGGCAGTAAACACATTGTTGGTGTTGGTGAACTCGGGGAACCGGTTTATCCAGTTCTGATAGGGCAGGTCAGCCATCCACCAGTGTGCTGCGCCGCAGTGGTTGGGCACCATATCCATGAGGAACTTCAGCCCTTTGGCATGCGCCTGCTGTACCATCTGACGGTACATGGCGTTGGAGCCGAAACGCGGGTCGATATGATAATAGTCGGAGCAGGCATAGCCGTGGTAGGACCAAGCCGCCTCGTCGTCGCAGAGCAGCGGAGTAGGCCAGATGGCTGTGGCTCCGAGTCTGGAGATATGGTCGAACGAATTGATGATACCTTGTATGTCTCCGCCGAAACGTCCGTTCACGTTGTTCTTGTCGGCTTTTTCGCGGGTGTCTTTGGTGGAGTTGTTGCTCTCATCGCCGTCCACGAAGCGGTCGGACATAATGAGATAGACCACATCGGCGGTGGTGAAACTGCTGCGCTCGCGGCTGCCCTCACGGCGAGGGAGGATGACATAGTCGCAGGTGGCTTTTTTCTTGCCTTTCTTGAGGGTGATGCGGTAGGTGCCGGGCTGGTTGACAGCCATGTCCACAAACAGATAGTTGGGGCTTTCGGCATTGTGCTGACCCGTAGGCACCAGACCGAGACAGGCACCGCGTACGGCTTTGCCCTTGACAATCTGCTGTACGGAGACCTGTGCGTCCGCCAAGTCCTCGCCATGGAACATAAGGGTGAGCGGCAGTTGCATGTCCGTCCACCAGTTCAGCGGTTCCACCTGTTGGATCTTGGGAGCCGCCATCAGCCATTGTGCAAGCACAAAAGCAAGAAAGAGAGAGATGTTTCTTTTCATGATATATACATATTTGTTGTTATATTCCGTTTCCGGTGCTCCCTTGGGGAGAGTGGGGCGGGTTACAGCTCCTTGACCAAGACGGCATCCAGTGTCTTGTGCGCGTCTTTCATGCGCAGGTAACTCTGCCAGAACTTGTGCATCTGCGGCGAGACGGCTTGCAGGAACTCCTCTGTGCCCTGTTTGTCAATCCTGCCGATGACCATGCCTACGCTTATCTTATGGGTGTCGAGAGCCGGCTGGTAGGTGCGCTCTTCCTCGTCCTCTGCATACACCTCGCGCAGTATGCCGGTCTCCACCATACGGGAGAGCAGCTGGTTCACCAGACGGATAGGCAGGTTGTCCGGTACCGCCAGTTCGTGGGCTGTCAAGGGCGGTTCGTCCGCCTCGAAACGCTTGATGATGACGGACAGCAGATAGAGCATCACGAAGTCTTTGTACCGGCGGGACATACGGCTCAGGTCGTGCTCGTATTCAAACTCCTCGTTGTTCTGGATGGCATAGGACATCTCTGCGCCGATGAGGATGAGCAGGCTTGTATATTGCAGCCATGTCATCAGGATAGGTATCGTGGCGAAGGCGCCATAGACGATGCTTGTCCGGCTCAGCATGGCTATCACATAGACGGACAGCATCTGCAGCAGCTGGAAAAGCGTTCCCATCAGTATTCCCGGGATAAGTGCACTGAGGAACTTCACTTTGGTGTTCGGAATAGCCATATACATCCACGTGAAGAGCAGCCAGCAGATGAAGAACTGCAGCGTCTTGACACCGCTGGTGTGGAGGAACATATGCAGCTCGTTATTATGCAGGATACCTTCCACGGTGGTATGGACAAGGATGTTGATACCCGCGCTGCAGACGATGAGCACAGGGATGAGCACCACGATAGCGATATAGGTAGTGGCTTGGCGGAGGATGGAACGCGAGTTACGCACATTCCAGATGCGGTTGAATGCCGTCTCTACCGACTGGAAGAACGAATATACCGCCCACAGCAGGATGAGGATACCGATGCCGATGAAGACGCCGCCTTGGGCTGTATCCAGATAGCGCTGCACCATTGCCATGATGGTGGGCACCATATTCGTCTCGCCAAGGAATGAGGCGTTGAGCTGTTTCTCTATCACATCCGCCACGCCGAAACCTTTCGCCACGGCAAGAATCATGGCGAGGATGGGGACGATAGCAAAAATAAGGGAATAGGTCAGGCTTTTTGCGGTGTCGTTGAGGTTTTTGTTGGAGAATCCGCGTACCACAAGCACGATGGTGCGAATGATGACATATCCCAAGCGCTGGAAGAACCCGTCGTACTCTGTGGTTGTCCGTCGCCACATGTCGTAGCGTAGGAAGTGTGTTATATCGGATATCTTTTTGCTCATGCCCGATGTGCTTGGTGGTCGTTCCCGGAAAGGAAGATAGCAGGTCTATAAGCCGGGTTCTGTACTGCTGGGCAGTGTCTGCCATTAATCTCGAACGCATGTTACCATACGCTTCTCTCGCTTCCTACCCTCCAACTAACGCGAGCAGCGTTCAGGCGTTGGTTTACTTGGAATTGCAGCCCACAGTGTGCTCGTTTCACTTCACTCGTCTCTGTAGCAGTGACCAAACATTCACGGTTGATGCAGTATCTCGTACATCACTTCGCTCTGCCTGACGGCGGTTAACCGCTGTGGTGCTCTGTGCTGCCCGGACTTTCCTCGTCATCGACGCGGCAGACCGACCTGCTATCAGAGCGGTGTACGGGAATCGAACCCGCCTCCTCGGCTTGGGAAGCCGATGCACTACCGATGTGCTAACACCGCATCACGTCCGGCATCTCCGAACAGAAATCGGGTGCAAAGATACTGCTTTTTTTTGATATATGCAAATGTTTTTGCAATTATCTTTGATAATTTTCGCGCTTTATTATCATTTATAGTACTTTTTTTGTTGCTACCCACAAATTTTCGACCGCAAATATACTGCTTAAGTGCAGTGCTTCCATCCCCTTTCCATCTCGCCGGAAACGCATCCCGTTGGCATTACGTACGTCACCGTACCGTCGCTATAGGATATATTTGTCTGTCAGTATATCTCCACAATCTGCCGTGTGAGGCGGCGGGTGAGCTGTGAGGACGGCATAGGGCGGACGTTTTCTGTCTTGAGACCGGTGACACGCTGTGTGGCGTTGACTTTAAGCGGTATCTCGGCTTTCTTGGTTCCTAAGATATGCGCATCGCAAATCATGTTCTTCTCCAGTGTATAGACATGTCCGTTCTGCCGCTGATAGATGGTGTTGAGGTCCACGGTACCCCGCATCTTCTTGAGACGGAACTTCTGTATCTTGTTGTCATCCATGTTGACCAGATTGAGCATCTGGAGTTGGTCGGGATTGAGCCGGACACCGAACGGGATGGTTATTTTCACTTCCGCGTGCTCGGAGAAACGGCGTACGGCGTAGGTGTCCGAATCCACGATATAATGCCGTTTGTAGGTCAGTTTGAAACAGCCCAAGTAACGGCTTATCTTCTGGGTATGGGTCAGAACGGTCTCTCCCTCCGACTCGTTGGAGACACTCCAATGACGCGTGTCGGTCATGGTCTGCTCAAAATCATAGCGCATGTTCCCCAAGGCGAAGAGCGCGCGGTGAACCACCACGCCGGAGTCGATGGCATTGGCGGCGCGGCGCATGAAATGTGCAGGTGCTCCTTTGCTCTTCTGCTCCATGCGTTCCAACGCCTCTCCGGCGAGTATGGAGTCTGCTTCGGCACGTTTGCGGGCATCGAAGAAACGTTTGCAGAAACGTCCGTGGAACTGTACGGAGTCCCGTCCCTCCTTGGCGGTTTCGGGCAGAACGACGATGTCGGCTATCATCTGCTCCATGCCCCATGTGCTGTTCTCGCTGTTCATGCGGACGTCACTGACCACCTGATAAAAGGTGTTGTCGTCCGGGAACTCTTCCTCCAGTTTGACATACACGGCATGGAGCAGGGCTGCCATCTGTTTGCGTTTGTTCTTTTGTTTGCCTGCTTTGGCGGCAACGACCGTCTCCTGCAGCGCAATAGGCTGCTCTTTGAGGACGATGAGCGCTGCGCTGTCGGGCGTCTCGCTGTTGAGGGCAAGCTCTTTGGCGAGGACGGTTTTCTTCTCATAGCCGATGCAGGAGATGATGATGCGCATGTCGGCTGTGAGGTTTGCCTCAAAGGAGAAGAAGCCGTCGTTATTGGTGGCGGTTCCCCATTCGGGCGCAATCTCCGGATAGACGGTGGCATAGGGTACCGCCGCGCCGTTATTATCCCTCACACGGCCTGTATAGACAGCTGCCTGTGCTGCAAGGGACATGCAGCACAGGAGCATCACGGTTATTCTGCAATGGAGATGCATTGTTCGGAATAGTTATTCTTGTCAAACAGGGGGACAGGAACATCTTTGGACAGGCTGTTCTTGCGTCCCGGAGCAGGGGTCTTTCCTCTGAAGATGATCGAGGACTTGCCGGTCAGATGGATGTCAGCCCCGTTGAGTGTCTTGCCGTTCAGTTTCCAACTGGTCTGCTCGATAGTGAGCGTGCCGCTGGCGATGAGCCATTCCGCCTCGGGAACCAGATAGCCCTGCTGGAAATAGGAGTAGTTGGCGAAATAGAAGGAGCTTCCTCCTATTTGCGCATGCTCGTTGTCGCGGAAACCGGCATAGGCGGTACCGGGCTGTTCGCTGGTGTTGAGCTCGAAGGTGCCTTTCGGGAGAGAGGTCTCGTTGACATCCGTGAAGAGGTAGATATAGGCGAACGGCACGCATTGCACTTTGTTCACGGTAACCGGTGTCTCGCTGTACGCCATGATTTGCCAGTAGTTGATCCCCTGTTGCGGGTATGCCGTGTAGGAAGCTTCCGCTGCAGTCATCTCCTCGCCTTTGTTGCCGGAGAATTTGGCAGGTCCGTCCGTGGCATTGGGCTCGGGGTAGTAGTCAGGCACTTCCACTGCTTTGATACCTCCGTGGAGAATGTCTGCTCCGCCTTTGCTGCCGGATACTACAGGGCTCTGCTCCACTTGGATGACAGGTTGGAACTGCTCGCTGAGAACAGCCACTACCATGCAGTTCTCCGCTACCCATTTCTCGTCCAAGAAGAAGGTGTATTCCTTCGAATAGAGGCGTGTGGTCTTGTCCTCAATGATTGTGTCACCCTTGGCATCGCTGAGGAAGGCGCGTACGGCATTGGCATGACGGAACTCCGCCCATCCTTCGAAGGTGTTGTAATAATCCGACTGGGTGTCCACCATGCCCGATTCCTTGATGATGACGGTGAGCATGAGGTCCGGGTGCTCTGCCTTGCCGATATAACCGCTGACAAGCACTGTGACCATACCAGATGAGGCATCGTAGGTGTTCTTTATATTGACGGACGCGTAGGTGCTGTCGGCAAACTGCCGTTTGCTCACTGTCTCCAGATAGGCAGGGTGGAGAAGTACCTCGTCGCCGTCGGTGGTGTTCGTCTTGGCGCGGTCAATGGTGATAGTGGGAGCACCGTTCACTTTGAGCGTGTTGGTGATGGTCTTGCTGCCTGCAACGGAGAAATGGTCCGGTGCGTAGCCGTAGTGATGCATCAGAAGGACCCAGTTGGTGTCGTTCTTCATGAAGTCGTGCACATAGTCCATGCCCATCGGGCAATAGCCGCATCCCTGTCCGGTGAACTCCTCGATGAGGTGTTTCTGCGGGAAGTTCTTGTCCCCTCCTGCTTCGGGTTTCTGGGGCTCATCCGGTCCGTTCTGTGTCTTGCACGCCGTGAAAGCGAGTGCCATCATGCCTGTGAGGGCGAAAAGAAGAATCTTTTTCATATGCGTTGTTTTTTAGTGTGATATTTCTGTGTCAGTGTGAGATGACGGTTTTCTGTCCGTCAATGATATAGGTGCCGGCAGGCAGGGCTTGCCGGTCGGTCTCCTGCCGGAGGCGTATGCCGGAGAGTGAGAACACACCTTTGGTGTGCCTCTCTGCCGGGATGGCGGCGGTGCCTTCCGTCGGATAGACATACCGGACGGTTATCGTGCGTGTGTCTGCCCCGTCGGAGAAGGTGTAGGTGATGGTGACATCGCTGTTCGGAGCAGGCGTGTAGTGGGCATACCACGTGGTTGCGCCTGAAGGCGAAAAATGCAGTGTCTCTTCCTTCTCTCCGTTGCCGCCGGTACACTGGTCGGCACAGCAGAACTCGTCCGTCAGTCCGGCTTCGGGACGGCTGATGGTGACTTGCAGCGGCGCGGTGGAGAGGAGTGTGCCTTGCAGCTCCATTCGTTTCTCGCCGGTCAGGATGTCTGTTTCGGCTTGGTCGATGGTCAGGTTCATTCCCTCAGGCGGCACATCGCCGGAGCCGTTCACGCTGACAATCAGTGCGTCAGCGTTCGTCAGCCATAGCAGCATGGCTGTCAGCAGAAAGTTTCGTTTCATATGCGTTGAGTATATGGTTGTCGTTTTTGTCCAGTAACAGAGAGATGACATGGCATTGTGCAGGATTGCACGCTTCGGGCAGTTGCATCGCTGCCTGTCGGGTCGAGAGGGTCCGGTCTATCCGTATGTCTTCTCCCCATGGGGAGGGACCTGCCGTACTCCGCAGCACATGCTGGTGGAGATAAGTGGTGCTGACAGAGCCGTCCGGCATCGCTTGTGCGCCGGAGATGCTGTCTTCGGTCAGCCAGAAAGCTAACCTGCATTCCGTTGTGCTGTCTGCATAGACATAGGCTGTGAGCTCAATCTGCCGTGTGCCGGCGTCGTAGAGGGCTTGCGTCTGCACATGCGGCGCCATGGTGTCCGGCAGCACCTGTGCGAGTTGTCCCGCCCATTCGGAGGGGTCGAGGAAGTAGCCGTTGTCTGTCCGCAGGATGTCTATATTACCTGTCGGGAAAGGAGTGGAGGCGTCTCCTCCCATCCATAGGTAACAGCTGTCCGCGGCGGGGCAGGTGTAGTCGTACAGACCTTGTGTGAAGGGGTTGGCGGCAGGGTGGAGTGCGACGACAAGGAGCTGTTCGCCGTACGCCTCTCTCAGACCCTGTGCCGTCCGGGCTGCCTTAGGGCAGTTGACACAGCGGAAACCGGTGTATTCGAGCAGCACATGCGTGCGCGAGGTACCGGCTGGCGGTACGGGAACGGGGATGTACCGTTCGTCTTCGCCGATCACCTCGCAGCTGCTGAGGGCGATGGCGATGAGTGCTATGAGAAGGGTTCGTTTCTTCATCTCACCATGTGAAGTTATAGCTGAGCGTGACGCCTTCCTGTCTCGGTACGTAGCGGCATATACCGCCGGAGCAGTTGTATCCGTCGCGTGTCTTGGTGTAACCGGCTGTCAGTCTGTGCGCGCCGTTCGTATAGGTGACCGTTGCGGTGTAGAAATGCTCGTTGGCGGCTTCCGGCGCATAGCCGATGTTATAGAGCCATTGCGCGCTGACGGTCAGGCACTTGTACAGGCTCAGCTCGTACAGCGCGAAGAGCCATTGCCCTTGGTAGTGCGGCGTGTACAGATATTGCAGTTCGCCGCGCATGGAGACATTATTATTTATATGCACACGCGCGTCAAGGACGGCTATGCCGGAGCGGACAAGTCCGCCTTCGCCTTCCACGATAAGGCGGTTGTAGCTCTGGTACATCAGCATCGCGTTGAGCCACCAGTTCTTTGTGATACGCTTGTTCAGCTCAAGGTTGACATCCGTGTAGTTCTCTCCTTCTTTGCCGCGTATGTGTGCGGCGTTGAGCCGGAGTGCCGTGCCGTATCTGCCGCCCATCTTGGTCTTGCGTGCCCATGTGTAGCGCATCTCCGCCTGAAACGCCCATTCCTCATGGGCATACTGGGTGGCGTACGGGTAGAGCGACGCGAGGGTATAGGTGTGCTGCTGTGCGAAGGCGGGCATATGGTTGAGGCGTCCGGCTATGCCTTTGCGCAGACGCTCAGAACGGAAGGACATGTTGTCCGAGTGCTTCATCTGCGCTAAGATGGCAAGTCCTTTGCGCGAGTAACTGGCGGACACTAACAGCGCCTCTCCGTCGCGGTAGCTGAAGTTGTTGTCTATTGCCGGGTCGTTGGCTTTGCGTGCATACTCGACGAGCACGTCCCATCCTCTCATCTGCCATTGTGCGCGTACTTCGCCTGCTCCCACCCAGCGGGGCAGGTTATAGCGGTACAGCGTGCCGTCAATCGGGGTGATGACCGTGTCTTCCGCTTCGTATTTGGAGACATAGCTGCCTCCTATACTCAGCCGCATGTCCAGTTCGCGCATCTTCCGGGACCATTCTTCGATATGTATCTCCGCATCACCTCCGAGTGCCGCATCGCGTGTGTAGTTCCACCCGAAAGCGTGGTCCCTGTAGCAGTTCCAGTATCTGCGTTGCTTTCCTCCGAGCGCGGTCAGGTACAGTCCTTTTACGGGGTTGGCGCTTATCTTGGCTCCGCGAAGCGTGCCGTCAATACCCATCGCCCTGTCTTCGTACAGGTTCAGCACCAGCCCGGAACCGAACTGTGCATACACGTCTCCGATGGTGATGTCGCCCCAGTCGAACGCGGCTTCGACGCTCAGATGGCTCATGCCGTAGCCTTTGAAATCGGCTTCGTAGCCGGGTAACGGCCATTGGGTCAGTTCCAGACGTGTGCTGGCGCGCAGGCTCCTGAAATGCGCGGTGTTGGAGTCGTTGAGGTAATGGACGGAGAGGTCGAGATAGGAGTTGGACAGATAACCCCAGCCGTCTTTCCATTTGAGCAGACCGTCATGCTGCACTCCGCCGCTGACATACACCGTGTCACGGGGAGAGGCGGCGAGTGACAGACAGCAACAGAGCAGGACTGTCATCCCGAACCAACGTCTATGTGCGCCGCTGTCACTCATGGTCTTCGGCTGTTATTGGAGGTGCCGGCGCAGTTCTTCCTCGTCGCCGTCGGTGTAACCCGTGTGGTTATAGACGGTTCTGCCTTTGGAGTCGATGACGAACAGATGCGGTATGTTCTGTACGTTCATGGCGCGCTTGAGAGTGCCGTTCGGGTCAAGCAGAACATGGTATTCCCATCCGTTGCCGTTGACTAATGGCTTCACTTTGCGGATGTCCTGCGCCTGATCGACGGAGATGATGTACATCTCCACACCCGTCTCGTCCTGCCAGTCCGGGTAGAGTTCGTGAATGGCTTTCAGTTCGCGCATGCAGGGTTTGCACCATGTGGCGAAGAAGGAAAGGATAACGGGTTTGCCGCTTTGTGCTAACCGGGATACCTCCACTTGGTTCCCGTCCATGTCGCTGAGTGTGACTTGCGGCAATGCCGCCATGCTGAACAGGCAGCATAGCGTAGCAAACAGACTGAGTAAGATACGTTTCATCTTAGTTCTATTTCAAATCCGCTGCAAAGGTACTACATTTTTTTGAAATATGCAAGAGAGAGGGCTATTTTTCGCCCAAAGGAGCCTATAAATTGTCTCTCGCGCTCAAAGAGCACGGGCAGAGGACCGAAAGGGCGAGAGAGAACTCGCCGAAACAGCGGCGAGGACTAAACGACGGGTGTGGTTCATGGTGCTGACTGTGAGAGCCGAGGAGCG
This sequence comes from Paludibacteraceae bacterium, assembly GCA_017448345.1. Classification (GTDB taxonomy): domain Bacteria; phylum Bacteroidota; class Bacteroidia; order Bacteroidales; family Paludibacteraceae; genus Colicola. Next base: position 11,448 of record JAFSLP010000089.1, read on the forward strand.
GAAAGGCAGTCGGATGTTATGCG
>JAFSLP010000090.1 GCA_017448345.1 Paludibacteraceae bacterium
CCACTCGTCCACGTTCTCCGCCATAGGCGACGACGGCGTGATAGGATAGATGGCTGCTACCTCGGTGAACATGTAAGCTACATGCGCCGCAGCGGCGTTACCATCCATGGTCATAAATTTTTTCTCTTTTGCCATAAGATTAAATTGGTTGTTAAAATATTGTTGAGTTGATTAAAAACTATTTCTGAATCCGATAAAATACCGATAAAATACCGATAAAATACCGATTTAATACAGGAACCCGAGCAGCCAGAGCGGAATCATGTTCCCTCGTCCTGTCTCCAGTTCGCCTACAGCGGTCGGACGGATGGTATCGCGGCTGGAGGCTTTCTCCCTCACGTCGAAATAATACTTGCCGTCAATGACGAACATTGCCGAGCGGTCAGTGGCGTTGACCTTGTGCGCCCCGTGGACTGCGGTGTAGAAATAGGTCTCGTACAGGTCTATCAGGTCTATCTCGCGTGTGAAGTTCATCTGCGCCACGTTCGGGTTGTGCATATACACTTTCGTCGGCTTCATCGGGAAGTTCTTGTTCTCCGGATACAGCAGGTTGATCAGCCGCGAGTCCTTCAGATACTTGATATAGTTCATCGTGGTGGCGCGGCTCAGACCTATATCCTCGGATATGTTGCTGATATTGAGGTTGCACGGCGTATCCTGCATCAGGATATAAAGCAGTTTGCGCAGCTTGTGGAGACACGCCACGTCTATCTGCTTGATCATCAGCACGTCCACCTCCAGCTGGCTGTTCATCACCTTCAGCAATGCCGCCTCGAAACTCTTACTCTCCAGATAGGACGGATAATAGCCGTGGTGCAGATATGCATGGAAATAATCGAGCGGACGGACCCGGTCGCATATCTCACGCGAGATGGCGGAGTGATGCTGGATAATATCCTCTAACGTGTAGGAATGGAACCGCAGCCCGGTCTGGAGGTTCAGGTACTCGCGGAACGAGAACCCGCGCAGGTTATAGGTCTGAACGATGCCCTTCAGGTCGTTGTTATCCTCGTCTATCGGCATCACCGGCGTGGCACAGAAGACGATATGCAGGTCCTTGAACTTGTTGTAGCACCGTTTCAGTTCGCGGGACCAGTTCGGGTATTTGAAGAGCTGGTCGAGGAACAGATACTTGCCGCCTTCCTTGCTGAATGCGGCTGCCAGTTCAATCAAGGTATGCTCGGTGAAATAGAAGTCGTTGAAACTGACATAGAGGCAAGGACGTTCATCCTTCTTGGGTTTATGGACACGTTTCCGCCTGCCTTTCGTCTCGGGTTCGGGCCGGTTCTTCCATTCGGTCTCGATTTCCTTTGCACGGCTTAACAGAAAGTCGGTCTTACCTACTCCGCGACCGCCTTTGATTGCGATTAGACGGTCCTCCCAGTTGATTTCGTCCATCAGGTTACGGCGGATAGGCATAAACGCGTGCTCTACCAGAAAATCATGGATTCGAAAGAAGGCGTCTAACATGTTCGGATTTTGAGGTTCTGTCTCCATTTTGAATAAAAAAGATTAGGTTTTGTGCCTTTTTGACACTATATTCTCATTTTCGCTGCAAAATTACAAAAAAAAAATGACATTTGCAAGGTTTACCTTACATTTTTTACAAAAAAATGAAGGACCACGTGCCGTAGTCCCTCAAAAATGTACATTTTTCATCAAAAAATACACCTTTTACAGGCTGATTGCGCCGCTCGGGCATACCCCTTCGCAGGTGCCGCACTCGATGCAAACCTCCGGGTCAATAGAATACTGTTCGCCCTCGTGGATTGCTCCTACCGGGCACTCGTCAATACATGTACCGCATGCTACGCAGTCACTTGAAATTTTGTAAGCCATAATGTTATTTATTTATTTGTTCATTTACAATTTGGTCATTTACAATTTGGTCATTTGACTAATTGCGAGTGCAAAGGTACAACATTTTTTTGACACTACCAAATTTTAGGGATAAAAAATATTAAATTTTAGTCAGAAGTCAAAAGTTGAAAGTCGAAAGTCGAAAGCAAAAAGTCAAACGTTGAAAGTCAAAAGACTGTTGTTATTTTTTCTTTTTTACGGTAGCTAAGGCTGCCAACAATTGGGCGTTCGGTCCTGTTAATCCTTTATCAGTCAGTCCTTTGCGTTTGGCATAAGTCGTCCAGTCCTTGGCGCCGCCTTCCGTATTCACCGGCAAGCCCAGTTGCAGAAAATGACAATAGGCGATACCCAGTGCATCCGTTGCATCGAGTTTTTTAGGCATATCTTCATCGGGAATATGCAGAAAACGCTGCAACATACCGGCGACTTGTTGTTTTGTCGAGTGTCCGTTACCTGTGATTGCCATCTTGATTTTCATCGGCGAATACTCATAAATGGGGACGTCTTTGCTCAACGCAGCAGCTATCGCCACCCCTTGCGCATGCACAATCTTGATCATCGTCTGCGGGTTCTTGTCCACAAACTGTGTCTCTATCGCCAGACAGGAAGGTTTGTACCGGTCTATCAGTTCCTGCAAAAAGAAGAACTCCTTCTGCAGCCGCGGATACTGGCCGTCCATTTTATGCACGTCCAGCACCCCGAAATCCAGTATCTCCACGTGCTGTCCCATGGTATGCAGGAGCGCATAACCCATGTACAGCGTACCCGGGTCCACACCTAAGATAATATGGTCTTCTCTGATCTTGTCGATCATAGAAATTACGAATTACACATTATTCGTCCCGCTCGTGGTTTCGCACGAAACCGCGAATGATGACCACCACCGCTCCTGCTATCAGGACGTAATCCGCCCACGGCTCTATCTTAGCGATACTCAGCCCGGCGCCGACTGCCAGAATGACCAGCCCTACAATCAATATAATGGATGATTTTCTCATAATTCAATATACCGACGAGATACCGACGAGATACCGTGATAAATCATTCCTCTACGAGGAAGATGTCCTCGTTCGGCGCGTGCATATAATAATGTTCGCGCGCGTACCGCTCCAAACTGTCCGGCTGATGCAGGGTCTGTATCTCCCGTTGCGCCTCTTCCGTAGCGGCACGGTAGGCGTCACGCTGCTCCTCCAGCGCACGGATCTCACGGCCGCGACGCACAAACTGAACAAGGCTCTGCTCGCCAATGAACAGAAAGACCACCGCAAAGAGCAGCAGGGTTATCACATATTTGCCCCATTTGCGGACTTGGAGGCGCGTCCAAAACTCGGAGAATGACATATTTCACAAAAATTCGCTGCAAAGATACAGTTTTTTTTGCACATATGCAAATTTTTTTGTACCTTTGTGCCCGATATTTATAGGATTTATATGAAAACACGTCTCTCTCTGTTTGTCATTCTTCTTTTTGCGCTCTCTTCGACGGCGCAGACGCATATAGAGGTAAGCAATCCTGACACATGGTCGGCGCAGGAACTGGCTCCGTATGTCGGACAGACGGTCATCTTCGATGTGCCGATGGTGGTCTGCTCGAACTATTCGAATCCGCTCATCTCCACACGGCGTTTGTTCTCCGCTACGAACCAAGCCCTGCCGAACAGCTCGGCATACAAGAGTATCGTCAGCCTCAACAACGAGGCAAGCGTGACGCTCAAGGGCGTAAGCGGCTACCACCGGTGCGGCGAGAAAATCTATAACCTCAAGGCTAAGGTGAACAGCACCCACGAACTCACATGGCTCAGCGGCGAATGGAGAGGAAACACACGTGCCGAACTCGAGAAAGGCATCCCTGACCTCGGCGACTACCGTCTGCTGCTGTGTACCATGAATCTCGAATATTACCTTGCCACCTATTTTGACCCGAACAGTTCTATGGGTCCCGACAGTTATTACGAGCACCAGATACAGCGGACGAAAGTGAACAAAGCGCTCTCCCTCATCAATGCCGACGCCTACGGGCTGGTGGAGATTGAGCAGGGACAGGACGCGCTGGCGGAGATTGCCGGAGACCTCAACGCCAAGCATCCCGACCGCAACTACACCTATATCGACGACGGCGGGCAGCCGAACGGCTCCTACACCAAAGCCGGATATGTCTATGACGCCAACAAACTGCGCCCCATCGGTGCCTTGCAGGATTTCAGCAGCGGCACTATCCGGGGAGAGCGGCATAAGATGATGTGCTTCGAAGAGATTGCTACAGGCGAACGGTTCATCTTCTCCGTCAACCATTTCAAAGCCAAGTCCGGCAACGGCTCCGGCAAGGATGCGGACCAAGGCGACGGACAGGGTATCTTCAACGCCTCGCGTACCGCCGAAGCACAGGCGCTCATCAACCATTACAAGACACGCTATTCGCCTGCTATCAAAGAGAAGGACATCCTTGTCATGGGCGACCTGAACGCCTATGCCAAAGAAGACCCTATCACGCTCCTGCTGGAGAACGGAATGATAGACCTGCACCGTGCTTTCCACGCCGACAGCAGCTATAGTTACCAGTTTGGCGCACGCGCCGGATACCTCGACCACGCACTCTGTAACAGCACCCTGTACAAACAGGTGACGGGAATGGCGGGTTTCCACATCAACTCCGATGAGAACGACAACTACACCTACGACGGCAGCTGGAGCGACGAGACCATGTTCCGTTCCTCCGACCATGACCCTGTGCTGGTGGGACTGAGCCTTGACAGCACGCTGACCTACGAACCCACTCCCACACTCAACAACGCGGAGGTCATGGCGGGAGAGAGCGACAAACTCATCATCTCCAACGCCTTCAAGGACAACCAGCCTTCTTACTACGCCATCCACACCGTCAGCGGACTCCTTGTCGAGCGCAGGGAGATAACCAGCGGATACCAGCAAATCGAACTGCCTGCCGCACCGGGGATCTATATCGTGTATATATACGCCGACGGCAAAGTGTACCAGCGGAAGATGATTGTGAGGTAGTCGAAAGCAAAAAGTCGAAAGTCGAAAGTCAAAAGTCAAAATGGATTTATTCAGCCAGATAGAAGAACCCGAGCGCGAGGAACTGAAAGCCTTGCGCAAGGAACTGGAGGACGCCAATTACAAGTATTACGTCCTCAATATGCCTACCCTCTCCGACCGCGAGTTTGACGAGAAGATGCACCGCCTGCAGGCGCTCGAAGCGCAGTTCCCGGACATGTTCGACCCCAAATCACCCACACAGCACGTCGGCTCCGACTTGGGAAAGAAAGGCTTTGAGCAAGTCAGGCATAAATACCCGATGCTCTCACTCGCCAACTCCTACTCGCGCGAAGAGATAGAGGACTGGGTGCGCAAACTGCCCGCAGGCGTGGAGATTGTCTGTGAGCTCAAGTTTGACGGGCTGTCTATCTCACTCTGGTATGAGCACGGGCAACTCGTCCGGGCACTCACGCGGGGAGACGGACAGCAGGGGGACGATGTCATCGCGAACATCAAAACCATCCCCTCTATCCCTTGGCGAATTGAACGGACGGATATACCCGAATCGTTTGAGTTACGCGGCGAAGTGCTCCTCCCGTGGAAGCGTTTCGAAGCCCTCAACAAAGAACGCGAGGAACAGGAAGAGCCGCTCTTCGCCAACCCGCGCAACGCCGCTTCCGGTACACTCAAACTGCAGGACCCGAAAGAGGTGGCACGGCGGGGACTGACCGCCTATCTCTATTATATGCTGGGCGACAACCTGCCGGGCAAGACCCACTACGAACGTCTGCAAACGGCACGCGAATGGGGTTTCCACATCTCCGACGCCATTAAGGTCTGCAAGAATGTCGATGAGGTGATGGCGTACATCGCTTACTGGGACACGGAGCGCAAGAACCTGCCCGTTGCCACAGACGGTATCGTCCTCAAAGTCAACAACCTCGCCCAGCAGGAAGAACTCGGCTACACCGCCAAGACACCCCGATGGGCGATAGCTTATAAGTTCCCTGCCGAGAAACAACTCACCCTCCTCAAAGAAATCACCTATCAGGTAGGACGCACAGGTGTCGTCACGCCGGTTGCCAACTTGGAACCGGTGCAACTCAGTGGTACTATGGTTCAACGGGCTACGCTTCATAACGAAGACTTCATCCGTTCCCTTGACATCCGTCCGGGCGACCGCGTATGGGTGGAAAAGGGCGGGGAAATCATCCCGAAGATAACCGGTAGAGCAGAGCGGGAAAACAGCGACCCTTGCGCTACCCTTGCGCTACCCTTGCGCTACTCTTTCCCCACCCTTTGCCCCGAGTGCGGCACACCGCTCGTCCGCGTGGAAGGAGAAGCCGCGTGGCGGTGCCCCAACGAAGCCGGATGCCCGCCGCAGATAAAAGGAAAGATTGAGCATTTCGTCAGCCGCAAGGCGATGAACATCGACGGACTCGGAGAAGAGACCATCGACCTGTTGTACAGACAAGGATTGCTGCATAATATCGCAGACATATACGACCTCAAAGCCGAAGACATCGCCGCGCAGGAACGGCTCGGAGAGAAGTCCGCGCAGAACATGTTAGCCGGTATCGAGGCGTCCAAACAGGTGCCGTGGGCACGCGTGCTCTTCGCACTCGGTATCCGTATGGTGGGAGAGACGACGGCGAAGAAGATTGCACGCGCCTATACATCCGTCGATACCCTCCAGTGGGCTACTGCCGAACAGCTATGCGCCGTCGAGGATGTCGGTCCGCTGATAGCGGAGAACATCGTCAGGTACTTCGAGGATATCCGCAATCTGGAGATTTTGGACCGTCTGCGCCAAGCAGGACTGCAAATGGCACTCAGCGAGGAAGAGCTTTCGACTTTCGACTCTCGACTTTCGACTAAACTGCAAGGACAATCTATCGTCATCTCCGGTACCTTCAGCCGGCACAGCCGCGACGAGTACAAAGCGATGATTGAAGCCAACGGAGGAAAGAACGTCGGTTCGGTCAGCAAGAAGACATCCTTCATCCTCGCCGGAGAGAACATGGGACCCGAGAAACGCAAGAAAGCGGAAACCCTCGGCGTCAAAATGATGAGTGAAGAAGAATTTCTTGAAATGATAAAATAAGAAAATGAGTAAATGAGTAAATGAAAAAGCTATACCAGTTCGTATTTGATTACTTGCGCAAGCGGATGCCGGCACGCGAACCGCGGTTCCCGCATCTGGACCAACCGCTCAAGGTGATGATTATCTACGAGAGCGATGTGCTGGAGCGTAATGACAGTATCAAAGCCATCCGGCAGGACTTGTTGCGCCGCCAGATGGATGTCACGATGTGGGGCTACGTGGCTAAGAAAGAAATCACCACGCTTATTCTGCCGCAGAGCCGTATCTTGGGATTGCAGGACTATAACTTCCTCGGCAAGCCGCGGGACTATGTGCTGGAAGACCTGAAGGCGGACCGTTACGACCTGCTTATCGACCTGACCACCCACCCTCTGCTGCCGCTGCGCTACCTTGCGATGTACGCCGAGGCGGATTTCAAGGTGGGACTGAATCTCGGCGAGGGACTGCACGATATGCTGCTCTCACTGCCCGATTTCTCTCCCGAGCAAGGAGAGGAAGCGCAGATTGAGACCACGTGGCTGTACAACCAGATTATGGGCTTCCTGACAACTATCAAAAGCAACGACTGACACATGGAATATCGTCCTCCGGAAGAGCAGAGAGCATAAAGAGCGGATAACAATGAACGAGTTAAAAAGGGAGAACAATGAATGAGTTAAAAGGATTAGGTACAGCACTCATCACGCCGTTCAAAGCGGACGGAACTGTTGACTATGAGGCGTTGGCGCGTCTGCTGGATACACAACTCACCGGCTGTGTGGATTATATCGTTGTGCTCGGCACAACAGGAGAGGCGGCTACGATGACGGACAAGGAACGCGCAGAAGTGCGTTCTTTCGTACGGAGGTACGTCAATGGGCGTCTGCCTCTGGTCTTGGGGCTTGGCGGCAATTGCACGGCGGCAGTTTGTGAGGCGCTGCGGGCCACCGACTTGTCCGGCTTTTGCGCTATTCTCTCCGTCTGTCCGTATTACAACAAGCCCAACCAAGAAGGGCTGTACCGGCATTTCTGCGCGGTGGCGGATGCGAGCCCGGTTCCCGTAATACTATATAATGTACCCGGGCGCACGGGCGTGAACCTCCTGCCCGAAACGGTCATGCGCATCTATAACACCCGTCCCGACAAGATTGCAGGCATCAAAGAAGCCTCCGGCAACGTGGAGCAGATCAAGAGGTTAATAAAAATGAGTACAGAATACAGAGTACAGAATACAGACCAAATCAGTCCGTACTCTGCCAGCGAAGCGGTCTGTCAGCGAAGCGGTCTCTTAGTCATCTCCGGCGACGACGGCATTGCCTGCGAACTGATGGAGGCAGGAGCGGCAGGACTGATTTCTGTGGCAAGTAACGCCTTCCCGGAGGACTTCCGGCACATCGTGCATGACAAAGATGCAGCCTTGCAGACCCGATACGCGGAGATGATACGTCTTCTCTTCGCCGAAGGAAACCCTGTCGGCATCAAAGCCGTCCTTGCGCAGAGAGGTATCATTGAGAATCACCTCCGCCTGCCGCTCGTTCCCGCCTCTGAACAATTACAAGAACAGATAAGACTACTCATGCATAAATGAACGTACAAGAAACAGAACATGCCATTAAGTTGGTAAAAGATACTTTTCAGCTCCAGCTGTCCGCCATGCTGCGCCTGCGGCGCGTAACGGCACCGCTCTTTGTGGAGTCGGGTACCGGACTGAACGATGACCTGACGGGAGTGGAACAGCCGGTGCGTTTCTATGTCCCCGCACTCGGCAAGCATTGCGAAATCGTACATTCCCTTGCCAAATGGAAGCGGATGAAACTATGGCACATGAACGCCCCTGCCGGTTACGGGATTTATACGGACATGAACGCCTTGCGGACCTTTGAGACGCCCGATGACATACACAGCCTGTACGTGGACCAATGGGACTGGGAGAAAGTGCTGACCCGTTCCGACAGAACGCCGGAATACCTCTACACGACGGTGCGTCAGATATACAACGTGCTGCTCAACACCGAGTTCATCGTGTGCGAGCACTATGCCGGGCTCAAGCCGTTCCTGCCCAAAGCGATTCATTTCGTCACCTCGGAGGAACTGGTACAGCGCTATCCGGGCAAGACAGCCAAAGAGCGGGAAGAAGCCGTCTGCCGCGAATACGGAGCGGTCTTTATCCACGGCATCGGCGCGCCGCTGTCGGATGGCAAACCGCATGACAGCCGTGCCTCGGACTACGACGACTGGACGCTGAACGGAGATATTCTGGTCTGGTACCCGGTGCTGGACAAACCCATAGAGCTCTCGTCCATGGGAATCCGTGTAGATGCACAGTCCATGCAGCACCAGCTGGAGCAGGCGGGACATTCCGGCTGGGCGGAGTTGGAATACCATTCACTGGTTCTCAATAACACCTTGCCGCTGACCATCGGAGGAGGTATCGGTCAGTCAAGGCTCTGTATGGTTCTGCTGCACAAACGTCATATCGGAGAGGTGCAGGTCAGCGAATGGTCCGACGAGACTGTAGCGCTATGCCGGAAAGAAGAAATTTTACTGTTGCAATAAGATATGAGAGTTGTAGTACAGCGTTGTTCGCGCGCGGAGGTCCGCATAGACGGCGTAACCGTCGGACAGATAGGGAAGGGCTTCGTGCTGCTGGTAGGCATCACAGACGGCGACACAGAGGCACAAGCCGACCTCCTTGCCAAGAAAGTGGCGCAGATGCGGGTCTTTGAAGACACCGAGGGGAAGATGAACTTGGCGCTGAAGGATGTGGACGGCGATGTTCTCAGTATTTCCCAGTTCACGCTGTATGCCGATTGCAAGAAAGGCAACCGCCCTTCATTCATCCGTGCTGCACGTCCGGAAACGGCTTCTCCATTGTACGATTACTTCAATGCACGCCTGCGTTCGGAATATGGTCTGAAGGTCGAGACAGGGCGTTTCGGAGCCGACATGAAAGTCGATTTCATCAACGACGGTCCGGTGACGGTTCTGTTAGACAGCGACGAAATGCGGAAATAACAATAGATTGAATATAGATTTAATACAAAATACAGAAAAAAAAATGACATATTTCTTGCGTATGTCATTTTTTTTGTGTAATTTTGCATCGCAAAATCATTAATACAAGCAGTTATGCCGGAAATCAGTTCATTTTACGGAATCGTAATTTATATGTACATGAGCGAGCACAATCCGCCTCATTTCCATGTAAAATACCAAGACTACGAAGCTATCATTACCATAAAAGATGGAATCATTACAGGTTCACTCCCTCGCCGCGCTTTGCGTTTAGTGTACGAGTGGCTTGATCTGCACCAAGACGAGCTATTGGCAAATTGGGAGAGATTAGGGAAATCCGAAGCGCCAATGAAGATTACACCATTACAATAAGAAAGGGGGCAATTATGAATCCTATTTTGAAAGTAACAAGTGCTGACTACATCCGCAATTATGTTTTGCGCCTATCATTCAATGATGGAGCAACTAAACTTGTGGACTTTTGGCCGTTAGCGCAAAAAGGCATTTGCAAGAAACTGCAAAATATGGATTATTTCCGTCAGTATAGACTTGACCCTTTTTCTGTTGATTGGTCAAATGAAATAGGCTTTGCTCCTGAGTATCTTTATGAAATAGGTACTCCGGCATAGTGATAAACATAGGTCTGCTGACACCGGCAACGTAAAAAACGGTCGTCACTCACTGACGTTAAACAGGAGGACATAAAAGGCGTTTATTGACGCTTGTTTGGGTCTAATTGGAATCCGGAAAATTTCACACACCCAAAGCAAGATAGTGCAATAAGCGTCCCGTGGGTATGTTAATATCCGTTCACGCCCCTCATAGGGCGGAAGGGTTATGCATATCGGGCGTGGACGTTATTGTTTATTTTTGTGTGTAGGGTCATTTCCGGAATCTCAATTAGAGAGAATGAGCGTGAATAATGTTCACGCTTTTATTTTTGTACTCTACGCATCCGGGACTCTCCTGATTTTCCGGAATAGCGCATCGGTCTGATACAACAAGTACAATAAAATAAACGGAGTATGCCCAAAAGCCATAAGTGAGTAGGCACAATTAAAATTATCAAACAAATGAAAAAACTATTTACTCTTTTCCTTGCGCTTGCAGCCGGCGCAGGAGTTTTGTTCGCCGAAGACGGTACGTGTGGCGACGATCTCACATGGAATTTGACCAACGGAGTCCTCACCATCAGCGGAACGGGGACGATGAAAAACTTCGATTATGATGACAATCTCGGTGTTCAGACTCCATGGAAAGATTACATGTTGTTAATAAAAACGCTTTCTATTGACGAGGGAGTTACATCAATTGGAGACAGGGCTTTTCTAGGTTGCAGCAGTTTGATTACTGTGACAATTCCTAATAGTGTCTCTAACATTGGAGACAGGGCTTTTGAAGGTTGCATCAGCCTGACCTCTGTGACTATTCCCAACAGCGTTACAAGCATTGGAATGAGAGTTTTCTCCAGTTGCAGCAGTTTGACATCTGTAACTATCCCAAACAGTGTCACAAGTATTGGAAATTATGCTTTTGCATATTGTAAAGGTTTGACCTCTCTGGCGATTGGCAACAATGTAACAACCATTGAAGATTGGGCTTTCATTCAGTGCTCCGCTTTGACCTCTGTAATTATCCCAAATAGTGTCACAAGTATCGGAGTTGGTGCTTTCTATGGCTGTAGTAGTTTGACATCTATGACTATTCCTAATAGTGCCACAAGTATTGGAGATGCCGCTTTCTATGGTTGTAGCAGTTTGACCTCCGTAACTAATCATGCAATCGCTCCGCAGATTATCAAAAGTAACGTATTTGGCGGATACGAAGAATATCCTGCTGTTGACAAATCTGTGTGCACTCTCCATGTTCCTGCTGAATCTGTTGAACTATACAAAACTGCCGATGTTTGGAAAGACTTCAACATTCAGCCAATTGAAGACGAGAGCCCTAAGAATAATGTTAACATCTATTATACAGACAAAGACAACCAAACATTTAATCATGAACAAGTCACGCTTCTTCTGCCCGCACCGCCTGCCATCGAAGGCTTTGTCTTCAAGGGATGGATAGTCGTAGCCGGATATTTGGAGGACGGAATAACGTTACAGGCCATATATGAAGTTTCCAGTCTCACCGGGGCTCCTGCCGTTTTCACAAACCCTGACAATCCTACACAGAAACTAATAAAAAACGGCAATGTCTATGTCCTCCACGGAGAGAAAATATATACCATTACCGGATTAGAAGTGAGATAAAATACCAAGCGACAAAGTACAAAGCAAGCAGGTGAGCGAAAAATGCTCACCTGCTTGTCGTATAAAAAAGGTGCGTATAAGGGGCAAGTAAGAGGCAAGTAAGGGTTAAGTATCGTATATCAGATGATCGTTTACACTTTTAGTCCTCCTTAGAGAGGGTAAATGATTGATATTTAGTGATACTTATACCCCCATGGGGGTCGGGCTTCTAAGGAAACTCATGTATCAA
>JAFSLP010000091.1 GCA_017448345.1 Paludibacteraceae bacterium
AGCGATACCGTTAGCGTTCAGAGCGGCGAGAATCTGTTTCTCGCGGCGGTCTTGCGACTCAAATTTTACTTCACGAATCATAGTGTCTCCTCCTTAGTTTTTGCGTGGATCAATCGATTTAACTGCACCTTGCTCTTTGGTCGTGCGGCCATAAGTGCCGGTTACGCTCTTTAGAGCCTCGTCTGCCGGAACACCTTTCTTCACAGCGTCCATGAACTTGCCCATGTGAACATACTCGTATCCGCACACCTCATTGTCCTCGTCGAGGAACTCCTTGGTGATATAACCTTCGGTGAGTTGCAGGTAACGAACGCCTTTAGCCTTGGTGGAGTAGAGTGTACCGCACTGGCTAACGAGTCCCTTACCGAGGTCCTCAAGACCTGCACCGATGGCCAGACCGCCCTCACTGAACGCGCTCTGCGTACGACCGTAAACGATCTGCAGGAACAACTCGCGCATAGCGGTGTTGATAGCGTCACAAACGAGGTCGGTGTTGAGCGCCTCCAGGATCGTCTTGCCCGGCAGAATCTCAGCCGCCATAGCAGCCGAGTGGGTCATACCCGAGCAACCGATGGTCTCTACGAGAGCCTCCTCGATAATACCGTCTTTTACATTCAGACTCAGCTTGCAGCAACCCTGTTGCGGGGCGCACCAGCCGATACCGTGCGTCATACCCGAGATGTCCTTAATCTCCGTAGCCTTCACCCATTTTCCCTCTTCGGGAATAGGCGCCGGTCCGTGCTTCGGACCCTTCGCTACCACGCACATTTCTTGTACTTCTTTCGAATAAATCATGTGTCTAAAATTATTGATTGTTAGTATTTTTTTTGTTTCTTACCCGTTTTATATTAGTGTATTGTTTATTTGCCTCTTTGTCGTTATATTTGGCGGGCTTTGTTCGTTAGGTCGGATATTATCCGACGTTTATATTCTCCGTGCCACACATTTTGCGCTGCAAAATTACTATTTTTTTTTGATATATGCAAGTGCGCGCGCGTTTTTTACACAAAAATGTGTTTTTTGCACGCCAAAATTTGCAAATATGAAAAAAAAGTACTATCTTTGCACTCGATTTCAAACAACATCTTTCCCCCTTTTGTTTTTCTCTTATTTCCGCCGCATAGGTGCGCAAATCAGACTGGTGTGAAGAAGCCAATTGACTTTTGGCTTCGAAAGGGAAGGCGAGCGGGGAGCTCTGGCCGACCGAGAACGTCTCGCACGATGATTAAGCACCATAGGTGCGCAAATCAGACTAGCGAGACACTAACGAGAGAGAATCGGATAGGGGTAAATACGGGATAGAAACGGGGGCAAGTACTACCTGAACCCCCACCATCAGCATCCGCCAAGTTTGGCGGATCTACATCCAACAACAACCATTATGGCGAAAGCAACACTCAACAAAAAGTTCAAGACCTACACGGGCAAACTGCCGCCCAATGACCACCGTATGTATATCACCAACCGTTTCGGTCAGGAGGTCATTTCGCACATGCCCGAACACCGCGATCCGGACTCCGTAACGGAGGCGCAACGTCATGCCTTCCAACTCATCAAAGAGGCATCAGCCAAAGCCGATGCCGAACTCCGTGACCCGGTCAAGCACGACGAGTGGCTCAAAAAATGGCACGACTCGTTTTCCAACCGTCGTGCCAAACACTACAAAACCCTCCGTGGCTTCGTCATTGCCTCCATCCGCCGGCAACTGTAACGCCGTCTCCGCCCAATCCGCCGGCAACTGTAACGTCGTCTCCGCCCAATCCGCCGGCAACTATAAGATTCTTCGTATTGCGCCGACTGTCAGTCGGCTTTCCGACAACGTCCATTGTGTCGGATATTATCCGACGTAAACAACAGCAGCGACATCTCTGCCGCTGCTGACTTTCTTCATTTTCAGGCTCATTGAATGAGCCGCTTTCTTTTTAGGGCTCGCCGCATAGGCGGTTTAACGTCTCGCGTCCGCCCTCTGCGTGCGAACATTCGCCCTCGCGTCTCGCTTTCGCTTCGCCCGCCTGCTTTGAGCTCAATGCGGGTGTTATGTTTTCTATGTCCATTCCGCCCGATGTCATCGGGCATAAAAATAGCCGCGGTTTTTACCACGGCTACTTTTCATTTGCTGATACTAATAACACTAATCATCAATATTAAAATATATTGGTAAAGAAGTATCCCATATCATATATCTGTACCCTTGATCTCGTCCTTGTTTGTTGGCAGGTATTACTTCAAATGTTCTATCTGCCCAACAAAGACGAAATCTTGAAGGATCAGATACTGATTGATAGAGCATTTGTTCTCTATAATCTGTGACACCCCGTGTATATGAGAAACAAACAGTAACACGTTGATACTTACGATAACCATTAGGAGTTTCACATGCAAAACTCATTACAGTCATGATAAATGCACATAACAATGTAATTAACTTTTTCATTTTGTTTGTTAGCAGTTATATCCCATCGCCTCGTCGGTTCTTAGATTTAGAAATATATTTGCTCTGTTTGAGGTACGTTTTCCCCATTTATTTTCTTTCTAACACATAATTAATGACAAAGTGTATGGAATTATGGTTTTTTGACAAGCCGGACGGAATAATAATTTTTGTGTCCCGACGTACTGGTGTAGAAACCACTATCGGTAGAATAAAAGCCAAAAATATCAGTTGATGATGTAGATCGTTGGGTTAGGCTATTTGAATATAGATAATTGCCAACTCTCCCTACTTGTTCAAGTTCTCCATCATAAAACCTGAATCCATCTGCTGGAATAAAAATACTATGTCCATTTCCCCCAACAACAGAATAACCAGATCCTTCCCATTCCCATTTACAATTTTCTTTCAACTCACGCCACATTTCTTTTGTGGGAAGACTATTTCCAAATTTTTCAATCGCATAATTTTCACTATAATATCCACTCTCATTCATATCTTTCCATAGCGTACCACTTGGCAAATCCAAATCAATCCATCCTTGTGCTTCTAACGCGGCAATGCGAGCCTCTTTTACTCTGCGTGCTTCCTCTGCTTTTCGAGCCTCTTCGACTCTGCGCGCTTCCTCTTTTTTTCGGGCTTCTTCTGCTCTACGTACTTCTTCAGCCTTACGTGCCTCTTCTTTTGCTATACTATCTTGCCTTGCTTTTTCTGCTTTGCGGGCTTCTTCTACTTTTCTGATTTCTTCTGCTTTTCGCACATCTTCCTCGGCTTTTTGTATGGTAGCGTAATCATCCCCGTCTGTTACCAACAAGACTATTCCGTTTCTTGTTTCACGCGTCATATATTTTCCATTACCCAAATAACCATTCGCCCTCAAGAGAGACAATTCTTCATTCGTTGGAATACGCCAGTTGTTATAACCATGCTGGGCTTGTTTGTTTATCTGCGCTATCACAGAAGACGGTTCTGATTCAAAAGTACCCAACTCATTAGGGAATATTTTCAAATATCCATACAAAACTTCGACACTGCTACGTTTGCGCGGAGCAGGTGTTGGCTGCACAGTCGGTCCTTTAGTTATAGCCACTTTTCCCGCTAATGTAGTAGCAAGATTTTTGACATTCGTACGGTAATCTCCACTAAAAGTAGCGCCTTCTAAAGCCATATCATGACCCGATTGAACATTCACTGCGCGAACATCTACCTGATATTGTCCACCCAACTTGCTGACTTTTCCAAGGATGACTACAGAAGCATTCAATATCTTACCCAATTGGACCGCTTGGTTATCCGTAATATTGGACCGTTGAAAATTCTGCTCGGATATAACCTTGTCTATCTGCGCACGCTCGATCATCGTATAGCCGGATGGGCGGAAATAGGTCATAAACATTTCTGAGATACCGTCGATATCCGCAACAGACACACTCGCGGAACCGCGGAACTCCAAAACAGCGCATTTTTGCGCATTCATTAACAATGCCATCAGGCACATCAATGCTGATAAAAATAGTTTCTTCATCGTTGTTAATATTTTAGTTACACATAATTGCACACAAAAACGTGAGCCAACTGCTATTGGTTCATTCGGGCTTCGACTCCCACCACTCCAATTATATGCAGAAAGCTCACGCAATTACGTGAGCGTTTCGCATTATTCTCGGAAAACTGTTATTTTTGTGGTAGTTATGAATGAATCCTCAAATAAAGCAAACGCTTATTTTATCCTTTTAGCGCAACGCCTTGCGCTTGTCTTTTGTGCCGAATGGCTATCTTGCCCGGCTCTAAGCCGCGTCGGTAAGCGACGACCGCGAGTAGCCTTTGCGGCGAGGTAATATGCTATTGTCCTATCTCATAGAGATACTCCGGAGCCAAATCATGCTTGCCCTCCTGCGCTCTTTCCCATAGAGAAAGAATCTCTTGTTCGTGCAAGTCTATCCATTGATTTACTTTGCTAATCACTTTTGCCGGAGCTTGCCCATCTACTGTTTTTAATGATTTTACGCCGCAAAGGTACTGCTTTTTTTTGATATATGCAAGAAAAAAGAGAAAAATTATTCCCACCTCCTGACGAAATTATGCGTTTCGTAGTGGAGCTCGATGCGTCCGCCGTTATTCGCGTAATATATGAGTTCTACTTCTTTGGGCAGGGAGTAGTCGGTATAGTGCTCCGAAGCAGAGTCGATATTATCCCCTTCGCTCTTGAAATCCGTCCAGAAGCGCTCTTTTGTCAGGGAATAAACGCTCAGCCACATATCATATTCCTCTTTGGAAAGTTCGCCTTTCTCGTACTTGTCGCGGTAGCCGTCCAGCATTTGTTTTGCCGACGAACCGTCGATATATGACATCCATTTGTTTTTGAGCGACGACCCGGATAAGTCTTTGAGAACCAAGTCTCCATCCCATCTTTCCACTTCCTTCAAGGTGACGACAGCCGTATAATGCGACCATTTCCAGTAGAGGTCGCGTGCCGCCTGTTCGGTCTTCGGGCATTGCACGCCATCCGCGTACCGGACCGTGTCGCCTTCAAAGGTCCCGAACATCAGCATAGCTGTCGCCTCGTAGGAGAACTCCGTTAGGGAAGCGTCTCTGGAGAATACGTATTCATTTGCGTAATCCGCTTTGCTTCCGAAGATGAACCCCTGTTTCTCCAAGTACTGCATTGCTTCCTGAACGGACATTCCCAACAGATGTTCCGCCACTTCAGGGATGTTTTCTTGTGAGCCGAGTTGTACATCCGGGTTGCAGGAAGAAAGACCAAAAGTCATTGCCGCAACTATCGCAGCAGCAACGAAAAAAGAATTTGTACGTTTCATAACACAATAGATTTTTAGTTCAGTTTGAAATCTGCTGCAAAAGTACTGCTTTGGGCGGACATGTGCAAATTTCCGACTTGGGAAAATATTGGGAAAATGTTGGGAGATTCTTGGGAAAGAGGGTTATTCCCAAGGAAGAACAATCGGTTCGTCGTCGGAGTCCGTGGAGGGGAGGTAGGTGGCTTTAATGCTGTCGCACACGCCTCTCGGATTGCGCAACAGCGGTCTTGTCGAGTAGAAACACTCGCCGGATATTTCCGGAATAGTCCGGTTCAGCTCCATCTGGCGTTTTATCTCATTGCCGGTTGCCCAAGGGTTAGCCTTGCCGCTTTCGACTTTCGACTTTCGACTTTCGACTAATCTGTACGGAGCCATCCCGATATACAGTTTGCAGTTCGTGCCGCGCACCTCGTTCGCCCACCAATGAGCGAGAATCTCATAATCAGCGGCTTTCTTGCCTATTTCCCAGTATAACTGCGGCAGGACATAGTCAATCCAGCCTTTTTGAATCCAAAGCCGAATATCCGCATAGAGGTCGTCATAATTGGTGATACCCGCTGTGGTGGCAGAGCCGGTCGAATCGACAGAGGCATTCCTCCAGACGCCGAAAGGTGAGATGCCGAACTCCACATCCGTACGGCATTCGCGGATGGTGGCGCTGATTTCCTGAATAGCCATATTGACATTGTTCCGCCGCCATTCCTTAATGTCCTTAAATCCCCTCGGGTACTTTGCAAACGTCTTTGCATCCGGCAGCGGTTTCTTGCCGTTGGGGTAGGGATAGAAATAATCGTCCATGTGAATAGCCTGCACGTCATAGCGCGTGATGATATCCTGTACAATCGTACAAATCCATTCGCGTGTCACGTCCAGCCCCGGGTCGAAATACCATTGTTTGTTATACTCCCAGAACCAGTCCCTGTGCCTCCGCCATACATGGTTGGCGCTAATTACGGAAGTGTCCGTCTGGGCAAGATTGACGCGGTACGGATTAAGCCATACATGCACTTCCATGTTCCGTTGATGCGCTTGCTCAATCGTCCATTGCAAAGGATCCCACGGAATTTGGAAATCTGTCTCCTCCCCTTGTGGGGAGGTCGGGTGGGGTCGCTTCCATTCCCCTTGCTTGCCTGTCAACCAATGACTTACAGGCTCGTATTCGCTGTAATAGAGCGCATCGGCGGTGGGGCGGACTTGGAAGATGATGGCATTGATGCCTATTGCGTGCAGCGAGTCGAGTATCCAAATCATCTCTTTCTGCTGTTTCTCCGTATTGCCGACCGCCTCTGCCGACGGCCAGTCGATATTCGCCACCGTCGCTATCCATGCACCCCTGAAGGAGATCTGAGACAACCCCTCTCCGGCTCTCCCCACAAGGGAGAGGGAAAGAAATGCTGTTAATATGATTAACGATTTCTTCATTATTCTTCTTTCTTTTCTCCCTCCCTTGAGGGGAGGGTTGGGGTGGGGTTATTTTATCACGCCTCCTTCAACGTGGAATATCTTGGCGCTTGCGCTGGGTCTGACAATCTCCGTCAGGTGCTCGCGGTCGGTGTCGGTGATGAATATCTGCCCGAACTCATCGCCCTGCACCATCTCTACAATTCGTTCCACGCGCTCGCTGTCCAGCCGGTCAAATATATCATCCAGCAGCAGGATCGGCTTGTTGCTTTCGACTTTCGACTTTTGACTTTCGACGCTTGACAAGTACAAAGCCTGTGCCAGTTTCATGGCAAGGACAAAAGTGCGCTGCTGTCCCTGACTCCCGACCTGCTTCAACGGATACTCGCCCAGCCGCATCTCCAAATCGTCCTTATGGATGCCTTGACTCGTCCATCCTAATATCAGATCCCGCTGCCGTGTCCGCGAATACGCCTCTCTTAAATCCCGGTCCTGCAACTGCGAAACATAACGCAATACCGGTATCTCCGGACTTCCGGGATTATCAGCATTTTCCGGAATAGCGTAGCGGTCTGGATTTTCCGGATTGTCCAGCCCGGCTATCTGCCGGTAAACCCGCTCGAAAAACGGTTGAAACGCCTCGAAGAACTCCGTCCTTGCCTTGTAGATATATTCCGCAGGTTCCACCATCTGCCATTCTAATACTTCGAGCAAGTCATCCGGCGTATCGGGTGCGTCGGCGAGTTGTTTGAGTAGCGCGTTGCGTTGTTTCAAGAGGGCGTTATAAGTCGTCAGACAATCCAGATATTTGCGGTCCAACTGGCTGATTACCACATCCATAAACCGCCGTCTCTCGTCCGAGCCTTCGTCAATCAACTGCTGGTCGCTCGGACTGATCATCACTAACGGAATCAACCCGATATGATCGATCAATCGTGGATAATCTTTCTTATCCCGCCTAAACTGCTTCTTCACGCCCTTCCTCAATCCACACGAGATAGTGAAACTTTCAACTTTTAACTTATCCACTTCTCTCCATACCTTCAGATCGTGCCCTTGGGCTAAGAACTCTAAACTCTCAACACTCAACTGTTCAGGGCGTTTGTAAATGCCCTGAACAAATGCCATCTCTTCGCCGTGCGTGATATTCAGACTGTCTTGTGCCGTAAAAGCTGACTTGGCAAAACTCAGCAGATAAATAGCGTCCAGCACATTGGTCTTTCCCTGACCGTTCAAGCCCACGAAGCAGTTGAGTTTGGGGGCAAACTCCAGACTCGCCTCGCGGATATTGCGGTAGTTCAGGATGTTAAGTGACTGTAGGAGCATTCTTTGGGGAGCCGCCAAGCTTGGCGGATATTATGCATATTGTTCTACATCGGCGGCGGTAATCTTCGCCCCGGCAAGTATAATCAGCCGCTCCACTACATTACGGAGCTGCCGGATGTTTCCTGTCCATTCTTTGGCTTGCAGGGCTTTGATGGCATCAGGAGCAAAAGCCTTGACCGCTATGCCCTGTTCGCTGCATATCTGTCCGGCAAAGTGGCTGACTAACAGCGGTATATCTTCTTTCCGCTCGTCCAGTGAGGGCACATGAATAGGAATGACGTTCAAACGGTGGAACAGGTCCTCGCGGAAGTTCCCGGCTGCTATCTCTTTTTGCAGGTCTTTGTTCGTCGCCGCCAGTACACGCACGTTCACTTTGATGGGTTTGTCCGAACCCACGCGTGTTATCTCGCTTTCCTGCAGCGCACGCAGCACTTTGGTCTGTGCGGCAAGACTCATATCGCCTATCTCGTCAAGGAAGAGCGTGCCTCCGTCGGCTTGCTCGAACTTGCCCGCACGGTCTTTGACGGCACCCGTGAACGAGCCTTTCATATGCCCGAACAGCTCGCTCTCAATCAACTCGCTTGGTATGGCGGCGCAGTTGACCTCCACCATCGGTCCGTTCGCTCGTGCCGACTGCTGGTGGATGAGGTGCGCGACGACTTCTTTTCCCGTTCCGTTGGGACCGGTGATGAGCACGCGCGCTTCTGTCGGTGCCACCTTGTCTATAATCTCGCGTACATGCGTGATGGCGGCACTTTCGCCGATCATCTGAGGTCCTTTGGCGGCTACTTTTTTACGTAACTGCTTGGTCTCTTGTTTGAGACTCTTTGATTCCAGCGCATTCTTGGTGGTAATCAGGATGCGGTTGAGGTCCAAGGGTTTGAGCAGAAAGTCATACGCCCCCATTTTGAGCGCCTGCACCGCTGTCTCCACATCCCCGTGGCCGCTAATCATCACTACAGGGCAGTCTATGGACTCTTCGCTTTCGACTTTCGACTTTCGACTCTCGGCTATTTTCTCCAGCAACTCCATTCCGTCCATCTCCGGCATCTTGATGTCGCAGTAAATCAGGTCATAGGCTTTGCTTCTTGCCATCTCCAGACCTTGCTTGCCGTTTTCGGCAACATCCACATCGTGTCCTTCGTCTGCCAGTATCTCGCGCAGGGTGTTACGAATACCTCGTTCGTCGTCTATTATCAGTAATTTGCTCATGTGTGCTTTTATAAAACGCGACTGCAAAATTACTGCTTTTTTTTGATATATGCAAGTAAATGAAGATTTTTGTAAAAAAAAGCAAATAAATTTGGCTATGTCAAAAAAAATGCCTACCTTTGCACTCGGAATGAATGATACACGGAAATCTATGTTTAACAACATATAATTTAATCGTTTAATCATTAAAATCACAGAACATGAAAAAGTTTTTCTCTTTTGTAGCCGCTACATTGGTAGCGCTTACAATGAATGCTCAGGCAATCTCTGTTGCCGAAGCAATTGCTGCATGTATGGCTCTTGACTCGGCAGCCGTTTCGGAGTCTGAGTACACGATTGAGGGTTTTGTTGTCGATGCTCAGGATTTCAATCCTACTTATGGCAACCAAATCTTCTTCCTTGCTGACGATGCTACGAACAGCCAGAATCAGCAATTTGAAGTCTATGGCGGTATCGCCAAAGACAATGATGTCGTAGTGAAAGTTCTTAATGGCGACAAAGTAAACGTAACTGCCAAACTGAAGAAGTATTATGACAGGAATGCATCCGCTTTTATCGCCGAGACAGTTTCCGGCGCAGTCGTTACGTTCATCTCCAAGGTTGATGGTGACCGTGCTGTGGCAGGTTCTACTGAGATTAATGTAGCAAAGGCATTGGAAATCGCTAAGGACTACACAGACAAGCAAAAATCGCCCGATACGTACGATATCGTTGGTTATGTTACCAACATTATCGAGGACGCTATGGAGTCTCACGGAAATATGACTTTCTGGATGGCTGATGCAAACAATGGAGCAGACAGCAACGAGAAAGGAGCTATCGAGGTCTATCGTGGCAAACCTGCTGAGGTTCTCGCCGTAGGGGACAAAATCAGTATCAAGACACAAATCCAGAACTATGGAGGCGTCATTGAAACCGTTTCAGGTGCCGCTATCACAATCCTTCAAAAAGGCGAAGGCGGCGGTGAGACTCCGGTTGAGGATGCAGACGTGGTATTCAACAAAGATGACTTTGCCGGTCAGGGCACTAGCAGCACAGGAAGCGAAGTAAAGGCTACCAAGAATGGTGTTACTTTCTGGTGCGACAAGGCTTATGGTGACGGTCAATACGGCGTACGCTGCTACAAAGACGGTAATATCACCATTACTTCCGAGACCGAGCAGATTGCTAAGATTGTCTTCGAGTTCGGCGTAGTCAGCGGCGATACCAAAGACGGTGGTCTGGATGCAGAATATGTTGTAAACGCTAAGGAATGGAAGGCTGAGAATCTGGTTGCACAAGCTCGTATGAACACAATAAAAGTGTATTTCGGTACCGCAGAGGTTCCTGTTATCGAGCCGATTACCGTAGCCAAGGCACTGGAGATTGCTCAGGCTTTGACACCGGATGTGAAGAAGAGCGAGACAACCGCAGAGACTTATGCTGTGCAGGGCTTCATCGTTGGTACTTCTTCTAAGAACGAGAACACATGGTACATGGCTGACGAAGCTGGGGCTTATGGCGAGTTCCAAGCGTATAAATGTAAGAGTGTGGACTACGAAGTAGCTGAGGGCGACCTCGTTATCGTTACCGGTAAGATTTCTACCTACCATGGCGAAGGCAGCAACGGCGAGTACTATAGCTATGAGATTTCCGGCGGTGCTTTGAAGCACGTGTATGGTCAAGGTCTCGACAAGGTTGAGGCTGCCGGCAAGGCACAGAAAGTGATGATTGACGGTGTTGTTTACATCCTCCGCGACGGCAAGATGTTCAACACACTCGGCACTCAGGTCCGCTAATCAGCGTGCTTCGGTTCGTTGGTTAGAACCGTGCTTGAATAAATAAATATCTGGAGGAGCATTTCGGTGCTCCTCTTTTTTTGCACCTTTCTTTCCTCTCACCTCTCGCACTCTCGTCATACCTCATTTTGCTAACTCTACTTTGCAAAGAAACTTTTGTAATGCAAAAAGTTTCCAAGTTTCTTGCACATGTCGCAAAAAAGTAGTACCTTTGCACCCGTTTTTGAAAGTCGGAATGGAAACGCAACAGGAACAAATAGTGAAAACCGCAGGCGAGATGTTCTTTCGCTTGGGTATCCGTAGTGTCTCTATTGATGACATCTGCCGCGAATTAGGCATGTCGAAAAAGACATTTTATGTTTATTTCCCTTCTAAAGACGACCTTGTGGCACAATTATTGCAAAGTAATATTGCCTACATTGCCGGCAAGATGGAGGAACTGCTGCAGATGAAAGATTTCCGCAAACTGGTAGTGCGTTTTCTGAAACATCAGAATACGGAGAAGAACGATGTAAGGCGTATACCGCAGCTGGTACACGACCTCAAAAAATACTATCCGAGGCAGTTCGCGGAGTTCCAGACGACTTGTTTCAAGACTCAGAAAGAATATATCATGGCGTATCTGGAGCAAGGTCAGCAGGAAGGGCTCGTGCGCGCGAACCTTAATATAGAGTTAACGGCAGTCCTTTTTGCGAAGATACACAGCGACGCTATCAACGATTTTGAGGTGATAGAAGGTCACGGGCACAACATGCACCAGCTGGGGCATACGGCGATGGATATCTTCGTGCGGGGCGTGCTGAGCGAGGAGGGACTGGCTCTCTACAACGAGAAAGCCTGAAAATTCCGGACTTTCAGGAATATCCGGATAGAAATGAAAACAAATAAAATAACAATATGAAAAAACAGTTTTTAGTATTACTTGCAGCAGTAGCATTGAGCGGAAGCGTGATGGCGGAAGACCATGTGATGGCTGCTACACACGGCTCACGTGACATCCAAGCGGATGCACCGGCTGTTATGAATCTGAGCTTGAAGGAGGCTCAGGACTATGCTGTGCGTCAGAACAGAACTCTGCGCAACGCTTCGCTGGCAGTGCAGGAGGCGTACGCCCAGCGCTGGCAGACAATAGCTGCTATGCTGCCGCAGGCGGACGGATCCTATTCTTACAGCAACTATCTCGGCTATAGTGCTACCATGAGTACCGCCATGGGGTCGTTTGATATCAATATGCCTAATGTCGGGGCATTGGGACTGACAGCGGCTGTCGGTATCAACGGTCAAGGTATCGTCGGAGCACTGCTGAACAACATCGCCATTGACATGAAGAAGATTGCGCTGGAGAAGTCCGAAGACGAACTCCGCAGCAGTGTGATGAGCAGTTATGTATCCGTGCTGGCGCTGCAGAGCATAACGAATCTCTTGGATTCGAGTCTCATGAACATCCAGAACTTGGAGCAGATAACACAGAACTCCGTCGATGCCGGTGCGGCAGAACAGACGACGGCGGACCAGATACGTGTGCGCGTCAATTCCCTGAAGAATAACATCAACACCCAGAAACGGAACATAGAGCTGGCTACCAACAGTCTCAAAGTGCTGTTGGACGTGCCGGTAGAGACCTCCTTGACGCTGACAGAACATCTGGATGACATCCTCTCGCCGGAACGTGTGCTGACACTGCTGTCCGAGAACTTCGACCTCCATAACAACCTGACTTACCAGCAGGTAGCCAAATCGACCGAACTCGCCAAACGCAACGTACATATGGCAGGCTGGGCGTACGGACCGACCATCGCACTGGCGTACAACTACACCAACCAGCAATACTACGGCGAAGGTGGAATGCGTATGACACCGCCGAACGTGGTGCAAGTGTCCGTGAAAATGCCGCTCTGGTCGTCCGGCAAACGTGCCGCAGGTGTGATAGAGAAGAAGATAGCCTACGAGGAGGCGAAGAACACCCTTTCGGAAACGGCTGATAACTTGTCTATTATGTACCGCCAGCTCTGTTTCAACCTCACGAACGCTTATGAGACTTACATGAACGAGAAAGACAACATCGCGGTGACGCAGCGGGTCTTCAACTCTGCCACCGAGAAGTTCAAATGGGGCGCTGCATCGAACCTCGAACTGACGAATGCCAGCAATGACCTCATCAACGCGCAATCAACATACGTAAGCGCGATGCTGGAACTGATTAACGCCCAGTCGGAACTGGAGGAATTTCTTAACAAATAATTACTGGATAACGTAATGACGTCATTATGAAAAAAAACAAGAACAATAATATGAAAAAGAACATTCTTTACATCGTTGCCGCGCTGGCGCTGGTTGGTTGCGGCAAGAAAACAGAAACAACCGCTGCGCAGGAAGAGGAGAGAGTAGAGCAGGTACGCACCATCGTTCTCCAACCGCGTGAGATTGAGCGTGAGATCTCTGTCTCCACCAACCTGCAGGGCTATCTGACGCAGAACGTGGCTCCTTCGCTCACCGGTAAGATAGAGCATATCTACCGCGAGGTGGGGGACCGTGTGTCAACAGGAGCTGACCTCGTACGCATGGACCAGACCCAGTACAAGACCACCAAAATCTCGATGGCGAACCTTGAGGTCGAGAAAAACCGTATCACCCAGCTCCTCCGTTCCGGTTCGGCTACCCAGCAGCAATACGACCAGATAACCACGCAGTATAACTCCACCAAAGAACAGCTGGAGTTCTTGGAGCAGAACACCTATGTCAAGGCTCCGTTTGCCGGTGTAATCTCTGCCAAGAACTACGAGGACGGCGAACTCTACGGCGGGCAGCCGATTCTGATTCTGACCCAGATAGACAAACTGAAAGCACTCGTGGCTATTCCCGAGACTTATTTCCCGCTTTTCAAGGCAGGTATGAAACTGACGCTGGCTTCGGAGATTTATCCCGGACAGACTTTCCCCGCAACGGTGGAAATCGTTTATCCGACCATTGACCCCTCCAGCCACACTTTCCAATGCAAGATAGTGGTTCCCAACGGCAGAAACCTGCTTCGTCCGGGAATGTACGTGACAACGACCATCGGTCTGGGCAAGGCAAACGCTATCGTAGTGCCCTACCAGAGCGTAGAGAAACTCGTCGGAGCCAACGACCGCTATGTCTTCATCGTGGAGGAAGGACGCGCAAAACGTGTTGCCGTTACTCTCGGTCAGCGTTTTGATCAGGACATCGAAATCATTGCTCCTGAGATTAAAGCCGGCGTTGAGTTCGTCACCACCGGCCAGCACAAACTCGTGGACGGCGTCAAAGTGAATGTAGTGGAGTAAGAGTCGAAAGTCGAAAGCAAAAAGTCGAAAGCAGAATTAGCTATGATACACAACTTTAGGGATTTAGACGTATGGCAGAAGTCAATGGCATTGGCAAGTGCTATTTACGCTGTCACACGATCTTTTCCTCAATATGAGGCGTATGGGCTGTGCTCTCAGATGCAGCGTGCTGCTACATCTATTCCGTCAAATATAGCGGAAGGTGCAGGACGGTTTTCTGACAAAGAGCTTTCGCACTTTTTGAATATATCGTTAGGCTCTGCTTATGAGTTGGAAACGGAATTGCTGGTGGCTTTTAATGCACAATATCTATCTCAGGAACAATGTGACGAAATGCGCCAGCAGATAGTAGAAATCCAAAAGATGCTTTATGCATTGATAAGAAAATATAATGTTTAACCATAATGTATCGCAGGTTAGAGTCGAAACAAACTATGCTTTTGACTTTCGACTTTTGACTTTCGACTAAAAAAATCATATGAGCATTTATAAATCAGCAATCCAAAAACCGGTGACCACCGCCCTTATCTTTGTGGCGGTCATCGTCATCGGTATATACAGTTTCCTGAAGCTGCCGATTGACCAGTTCCCGGAGATGGACCCGCCGTATATCACGGTCATGACCACCTACCCGGGTGCATCGGCTTCCGAGATGGA
>JAFSLP010000001.1 GCA_017448345.1 Paludibacteraceae bacterium
AGTAGCAGGGGTCCCCAGCGTAAACCGAACGAAGTGTTTGCGATGGGGAGAGCGGAGGCAGAAGTTGCTTTGTCAATTTAGCGGAGCGGTATTGACCGCCGCAACCTTCTTGCCGAACGCGAGCTTCTAAAGCACTCAAAGGGTTTATCTATGTTTTTGTACTTTTTTGGTGGACAGTAGTGAATTTCAATCACTATTCACCATAAAAAAAAGAGAAACCGCCAAATGGTTTCTCCTAAATGTTCCAATTCTGCTCATCCCGGAAAATAGTATCGTGCTTCCCGCTCACAGCCTCTCTTTTATGGTTGCTATTTGTCCGGCATTCATCTGCGTGAAGGCGAACAGGCGTTTGCCGGCATCCTTCAGCGATGCACCGATAAGATATATTGTTTGGTCATCAATAATCAAAAAGCGGTCATGACAACTCTGTGTCGTATGCAGAGACAATCCACCGTATTGAACATTGAAATGTTTTTCTGCCAGTTGCAGGGCATTATTGATTTCCTTTGTATAAATCTCCACCTTAACGCCGCTCTGCTTCTCACTCATCATCGTCAGCACGGTTTCATCTACATAGTTATCTACCAGTAATATAGATTTTTGCGCCGACTTGATCAACCGCTCTATAAACTCAAAGGCATCGTATATCTGTCCGTCCACAAAAATCCCTTCTCTCGGCGGCAGAGAAGTGCGGATGAAGAAATCCACTTTATCCTGCAACTCGTGTATCTGCTCGGTATGTTCCTGCAACTTGGCATCTATACGCTGCTCCATATAGCGCATATGCGGATTGACAGCATAGCCCCGCAGCAGATAATCTCTCAGCACCCTGTTCGCCCATTGGCGGAATTGGATACCTCGTTTGCTTTTAACACGATAACCTACAGATATAATAACATCAAGGTTATAAACTGCTGTAGGTCTGTACTTAAACGTAGTATTATGCAAAATCTGCATATTACTTTTTTCCAATTCTCCTTCTTTAAAGATATTATTGATGTGCCGTGCAATAACAGACTGATCTTTTTGGAACAGTTGCGCTATCTGTTGTTGCGTCAGCCAAACGGTTTCGCCCGATAACTGCACATCCAACTGTATCGCATTATCTTCCGGGCGATAAACTACAATCGAGTTTTCTTCCGTATGTTGGGCTATTTCGTTGTTCGATGCCATTTACCTTTTTCAATCCAAAAATAATATTTTTATTCTGCCTCTATTGCCGGATGACGCCTGCTTCGAGCCCGGAGCGTCCTTCCGATGAAACGGAAGGAGCGGCCTCCGCCTAGGATAGTTTTATTACTCCTGCTTCTGTCCACGAGGAGACGGTATTTATCACATCCGTCATTGCCTGTTCGGGTGAGACGTCATATTCGGCACAAAGGGCTTTGCAGAGGTCGGAAACGCTGAAACCCTCCGGCT
The DNA here is from genome assembly GCA_017448345.1 of Paludibacteraceae bacterium. Lineage (GTDB taxonomy): Bacteria > Bacteroidota > Bacteroidia > Bacteroidales > Paludibacteraceae > Colicola. The sequence continues at coordinate 1,420 of JAFSLP010000001.1, forward strand.
TGGCGGAGCCTTCTTCCGCTTGCTCCCAGAGGAAAGCGGCTGTCTCATTGAGGGTTATCATCTTGTTGAAATTGATGAGCTCCATCGACTCACCCACAAGGATATATTCATTGCCTAACTTACGCAGGCGGAAACCGGGAACGGTAGTCATAATATAATATAAATTAAAAATTAAAAATTAATATCTCGTTTCATTAGTGTCCACTTAAAATCAATTATTGTATTTATAAACTATTGTTATATAGAATATTATGTGGATATTTCAAGTGAACGGATTTGATTTGACAATGTTTTTTATGTGATTTGACAATGTTTTTTATGTTTATGGCTTTGAGTGCTTTTTACTCGCAGAGTTGCCAAATTGGTAGTGAAAACTATCTGTAAGCTTGCTTGCAAGGAGTTTTTAGTAACAATTTGAACAAGGAGCATCGCTCCTAAAGCACTCAAAGGGTTTTATCGGTTTTTGTTTATTTTTTTAGTGGACAGTAGTGATCTCGTTTTAAAAATTGACCAAGCACCCTGCGTAGTGGTAACGGAATGGTAACACAATAGTATTTCAGGAGGAGGGTATCACCATGGTATCCGGGCGGAGAGAGGCGATCAATCCATCATTCTTTATCAGTATCTCCATTTAAGCCATGTGTGGCGGTATAGCTTGAGGAGATAGCGGCGGACGGGCAGGAGGGCGTGCCAGAGCAAACCGCGTGTGAGTGGTTTGCCATGTCCGGATGGCGTTTCTATCTTCGTCACCCTGCCGATGATGTCTTCCCTGTGGCAGTGTTCTTCGCCTGTCAGGTTGCCGTCGCCCTGCAGGACATATATGCCGTCGTCTATGCGGATGAGGCGGTGCAGGACGTAGATAATGCGGTTGTCCGGCGTAGCCACCTGCGCCAAGATGATGTCTCCGCGTCGCGGACGGGTGACGGGCGAGAGGATGACGCTGTCTTTGTCTCCTTCTATGAACGGACGCATACTCACGCCGGACGGCATGAACCGCACCTCCTTGCCCTCGTGCAGCAGTCGCGCCAGCTCAGGAATCAATATCTCATTGGCTACTCTCATTGTGACACTACTTGCAGACAGGCACAAGACGACGGGTCGGTGGTGTATCTTATCTCTATAATGGATAATTGCACCGATGAGCTGTTGTTTGCAATCTTCAGATAATAATTCCCTTTAGGCACATCAGCAAAAGTTGTTCCTAAACCATATTCCATTGCAGTCAACGGATCTCCCCATGAAATGCCATCCGTAGAGACATATACTTTGAGATTAGGGCACTTCGCGTTCGGGTAATGTGAGATTCTTACTTGCGTCAAGTCCTCTATCACAGATGTGGATACTTCGCTTCCGCTATTTGGTAGATTAATGGCAATAACACTACTATATATAAGATCGTACCAAAATCTCTCAGTTCCTGTTCCACAAGTATATTCTACTTCTGCTGTAGTACCTTTCTTGTTTGCATTTGTAAGTGTTAATTTCCCTCCCTTGAACAGTTCATCAAAATTATGCGTAATCGTCTCTGCGCGGAGGGGGGACACGCAGAGAACGAGTAAGAAAACGCATATGCTTCGGAAAACGGCTTTCATCATTCTTCGCAACAGGGGAGGGGAATCTCGCTAAAAACAGCATGAATGGTGAGGTCCTCGGTGACTTTCTCCCCAAAACATTTGTCCATGTCAGGCGGGAAGTCAAACGGGTCCGCCCAGTTCGGATAAAGGACTGTCCATCCGCGGAGCATCGTTCCGTCCTCGCAGGGCACGACCTCATTTTTCGGGGCGACGAGCACCTGCGAACCGTCAGCCGCATATTCCGCCACTTCCAGCACCTCGCCGTTTGCCATCCATGTCACTTTGAACGGCGGTTCGCTGATATAGACGAGCGAGACGACACCGTTCTTCTCGGTGATGTTCTTGAGCGGTTTGGCGGCTATCTTGTCCCATGAGCCGGATACTTGCGCTACCGTGAAACGGGGTTTGCGGTCTTCGCTGTTCGGGGCATTCTCTTGCCAAGCCGTCTTGCTGTAATTGACTTTCCATGCTATCAGTCCGTGTCCGGGCAGATAGGAATCCCACCCTTGCTTCTGCCGGTTCTCGATATAATAGACGGAAGCATTGTTCTTGAGGCTGTCGGTAGGTCCTACGGGCTGGTCCGCATCGGTTATCTGGTATGCCTGATAGCCGTCCTGTCCGTCGGCGGTGAGCTGCAGTCTGGCTGGCTCCGAACCGGGGTTGACAGGCGTGTGCCAGCCGAAGAAATACTTCTCCCACGCGTTGTAGTTGGGCGGGCAATGCCCTCCGCCGTTGTACGCGCCGCCGTCCATGACATCCCATTTGCCGGGTGTGAGTTTGTGCTCGTCGTTATAGCCGTAGTAAATATCATAGAAATCCGGCAAGCCCATCACGTGCCCGAACTCATGGCAGAGGGTCCCGATACCGTCCAGACCGGAGTCCGAGAGCTCGTTGGAGCACGCGTAGGTATTGATCATCTTGCCGTCCACATAACAGTCGGACAAACTGTATTCCGGTGTGAAATAGGGCACAAATTCCGCTCCGTATTCGGCATAGAACTCTTCGGGAAAATCGGTGTAATACTCCTCCATCTCCAGTTGCTCCGTGATGGAATAGCTGTGCGGCCAGATTGTCGTGGCAGAACCGCCTGACGCCTCGCCTTTGCCGGCATAGAGCACATAGACGAAGTCCACCTTGCCGTCATTGTCCGAGTCGTATTGCGTGAAATCCACGCCGAGCTCTTTGTCTGCTGTCTTGCATGCCTCTACAATCATGTTTGCCGCCCGTGCATCATTCCCTACGACATCGTTTTCTCCGTAATAAGCGCCTTTCCTGCTCAGCGTGACTGGTCCGTAGACATCAAAGACCGGCGCATACTCGCCGTTGGACTGGTCCTTGAAATAGGTCCTCGCGGAGGGATAACGGGTGCCGTAATACTCATTCACTTGGCAGTCCTCGGCATTGCACAGCGAGTCAATGACTTCGTTGGTATGGTTTGCCTGAAACGCCTTGTCGGTATAGTTCACCATGATGACTATTCCTCGCGGAGCAAGGTTGGGCGTGACGCCGAACTCCTTGCGCACGCGGCGTACCTTGTTATACGCACGACGCGCACGCGCCTGCTGACGCGTCGGTGCCTGACCTGCCGCCACATACATGCCGTCGGCATTGAGATGCACCTGCTGCCCCTCACGGTTAATCATATAATGGTAATACTCGTCGCCGACGAGTTGTAACTCTATCGTCGTGCCGTCGCCTTGGGCATAGGTCTGCCAGCCGGGTTTTGCCGGAACGGCATGGACGGCGCTTGCCAGCGCACAAAGAATAACTATAAAGAATATTTTTCGCATGGTTATAATGGATTTGAATTAGTGGACTAGTTGACTAGTGGACTAGTGGACTATCTGACTATTTGACTATCTGACTATTTGACTATTGTTTTTGTCTGATGCCATATACGTTATACTCCACTCCGTCGCGGAGGATGACGAGCTGTCCGTCCCGTAGTATCTTCCGGCAGTTGGTCTCAGACGGTTGCGCCTGTTCCACGCCGGTTCCGCCATCCCATACGGGCACAAAAACCACGTCTTTGGCTGGCATGGTGAACTTCTGGGCGGGCGAATAGGTCTTGCCGTCAAACTCCCAGCATTTGAATACTTTACCGGGCTCCTTGGGCACACCGGCAGAGATAGTCAGGTGCTCTCCTGCCGCATACGTCGGGTCTTCGCAAAGGGTCTTCTTGAACGGATAACCCTGATAGGTTAGCGTGAACTGCTCGGCTGATGCCGTCAGCACCGCCAAAAGGGCGAAAGCGAGAAGTGCCGCTTTCTGTTTCGGGTTTTTCATCATCTTCGGTTGTTGTTTTCAATTGCGGCTGCAAAGGTACGACATTTTTTGCAAATATACAAATTTAGACGTGTAAAAATTGACGCATTTTGTGCAAAAACGGTTTTTTATACCCCTCTTTCTTGCGTATATGCACTAAAAATACTAATTTTGCACTCGTTTTTGACAACTGCATTTGGCAAAATGCTATAAAACCCAAATTTTTCGTTTAACTAAAAACACAAAAACACATGAAGAAAATTTTCACATTAGCAGCCGCCGTACTGGCAAGCTTCAGCCTCTGGGCTGCACTCCCTCTGGCAGACATCCCTCAAGGGACAACCGCTTTCTCTGCTGAATCTGACTGGGGAAGTTCGGTGGACAAAAACAAAGTTATCTATGATGACAACAACTATTTTATGATGTTGACACAAGGTAACGCGCTCAAATTTGACGAGGCAAATGGTATTAAAATCGGCAACTCTTCCAAGCCGAGCGCTTTTGTTTTCCATCTGGGTGCAACCACAGACCTCAAACTCATTGTCGGTCAGAATGGTTCCACTTCTACCGTTTCGCTCCTGTACTTGGGCGAGGAGACCGAAGAATTGACTGCTGATAATATCGCCAACGGAGAACCGCTGGCTTCTGTTGAAGTAAGTTCTGATGTTTCTCCGGTAGAGCTGAGCGCATCCGCGTGTGTTCCCGGTTATTATAAGGTGCATGGCTCGCTCCGTTTCTGCTTCAAGTCTATTGAGGTCAGCGCGGGTGCCGCTCCTTCTACAGACCCCGTTGCTACGGTGACGCTGAGCGGTGACGCAGAGGCGTATGTAGGTGAGACTGTGGCTGTTACCGCTAAAACCGATGTGAAAGCCAACGCGTTCCAGTGGCTGGTTAACGACGCCGTACAAGAGGGTGCAGAGGCTGCCAAGTTCGACTTCAAAGCAGACGCTGCCGGCACATATAACATTGTTTGCAAAGCAAAGAACGACTATAACGAAGACTGGGTCGTTTCCGCTCCGCTCGCTGTCGTTGTGACCGAGAAGACCCTCGTGGAGCAGGTTGAAATTGATGGACCTACAGTTTGGGATTGGACGAAAGCTGCTTCTGTCAAGGAAATAAAATGGACAGGAGAACAAAAAGATGCTGAGCCCGTTCTGCTCGCAAATGTAGAAGGTATGAACAACAATCAGGACTTCAACTCTCAAGCATTACTCTTCTCTGGAGAATATCCTGTTCGTGACAGCAAATTATGTCAAGGACACACACTCATCTTCAAGACAAAAGTAGCCGGATACGTACAGGTCGTATTCAGCAATACCGGTACAAAAGATGACCCGCGTTATGTTGCTGTTAATGATGTTGTTAACACCGAAGTTGGTTCTCTGAACACAAAGGAAGTTGAGTCTGCTTTCATTCCCGTTGAGGCAGGAGAAGTACGTATCAATGGTGCTTTCGCAGATGGGACAAGACAATATCTGCGTATCTATAAAGTAACCTTTGGTGTTGGTGAAATCCCGACCGCACTCATCAACACCGACGCTGAGGTCAAGGCTGTCAAGCGTATCGTGAACGGTCAGCTCCTCATCGAGAAGAACGGTGTGCTCTACAACGCACAGGGCAACGTGGTAAAATAACACCAACTACCCGGACTACGTAAATAACGGGAACTACCCGGATTACGTAAACTACCCCAAAAGACGGCTTGCAGCAATGCGAGCTGTCTTTTTTAGTGTTAATTGAGCATATCCCGCCACAGGATAACCATAGGATAACCATAGGATAACCGGAAGATACTTTGTGAAAATAACAGAAAAAGACGTTTTTTTACGCCTTGTACTATATATATACATAGTATATATATACTTTTAATTGGTGGGAGCTTGGGGAAAAATATATTTGCATATATGCAAAATTTTTTGTACCTTTGCACCCGCAAACAGGAAAGAACACATGAAGTTATTTCAACATATTGGCGAATATACGCTGCTGATGGGTCGCGTGTTGCGCTTGCCGGACAGGCAGCGGATGTTCTGGAGGCAGTACAGCCGCGAGTTGGAGAAACAGGGATTACAGTCCCTGCCCATTGTGCTCATTATCTCCGTGTTCATCGGTGCTATCCTGACCATTCAGGCGAAAACCAACACCGAGAACCCGCTGCTGCCTACCTATACGGTGGGACTCCTGACCCGCGAGACACTCCTGTTGGAGTTCTCCAGCACGATTCTCTGTCTTATATTAGCCGGGAAGGTGGGTTCGAACATCGCCTCGGAGATAGGCACCATGCGCATCACCGAGCAGATTGATGCGATGGAGATAATGGGTGTGAACAGCGCCAACTACCTGATTTTGCCGAAGATACTTGCTTTTGTAACGATGATGCCGATGCTGGTCATCATCTCTACTGCCGTCGGGCTGGTCGGCGGATGGGCGGTCGGCGCCTTCACGGACATCATCACGGTCCATGACTACCTCGTCGGCGTGCAGTACGCCTTCAACCCCTATTATGTGTGGTACGGTATCATCAAGAGCTTGGTCTTCGCCTTCGTAATCACCAGCATGAGCAGTTACTACGGCTATAACGTGCGCGGCGGGGCACTGGATGTCGGACGAGCAAGCACCAACGCCGTAGTCAACTCCAACATCATGATTTTGTTCCTTGATTTGGTTTTGAGTAAACTGCTGCTGTAATCGGAGGTAATCGGAATTAATCGGAGATCATCGGAGAAAAATGATTGAAGTCAAAGATATTGTTAAGTCCTTCGACGGAAACGTGGTGCTGAACCATGTCTCCACACAGATGCGTGACGGCGAGGTGAACATGATTATCGGTCAGTCCGGCAGCGGAAAGACCGTGCTCATGAAGAGTCTGATAGGGCTGCACGACGTGGACAGCGGGCAGATCCTCTACGACGGACGAGACCTCGCCAAGATGAAGAGCAAGGACATCCGGATGCTGCACCGCGAGGTGGGAATGCTCTTTCAGGGAAGCGCGCTCTTCGACAGCATGAATGTCATGGAGAATGTCCTCTTCCCGATGGAGATGTTCAGCTCCAAGAGCCGCGAGGAGATGCAGCAACGGGCGGAGTTCTGCCTCAGACGTGTCGAGATGCCGGAGCGTGTCTGGCACCTCATGCCCAGCGAGATAAGCGGCGGACAGCAGAAACGCGTCGCCATTGCACGAGCTATCGTCTTGGAGCCGAAATACCTCTTCTGCGACGAACCCAACTCGGGCTTGGACCCCAAAACCAGTCTCGTCATTGATGCACTGATACAGGATATTACACGCGAATATAACATCTGCACCATCGTCAACAGCCATGACATGAATTCCATCATGGAGATAGGGGACAACATCCTTTTCCTCAAGGGAGGACAGAAAGAATGGCAGGGGTCGCGCCATGAGATATTCACCAGCACGAACGAGGCGCTGAATGACTTCGTCTTCGCCAGTGAACTTTTCAAGAAAATCAAACAAGCGAATATATGAAAAAAGTACTATGGATGGTAGCTTTGATGGCTACACTGGTGCTGGGTGCGGGAGCACAGGAGGCACCACAGAAACAGAGAGTGCCGGCGTATCGCGGGATTATTGAACGCGTGCAGCCCAACGGAGACACGCTCCGCACATACCTGCGCGGGGACGAACGCAAACACTGGATGATGACTGAAGACGGATGGCTCATTCAGGAGTCGAAACGAGGATGGCTCAAATACATGAAGACCAACCGCAAAGGTGAAGTCGTACTGAGCTGCCGCAAGGCGCATAACGCCGAGAAACGCTCCAAATGCGAGAACCGGTGGCTGGAGAAGCACGGAATGAAGAAGAATTTATGAGTTATGAGTAATAATTGATAATTAATAATTATATTTATGAAGAAGATTTTTAGTGTTCTGATGATTAGTGCTGTGGCTGTGACCGCAGCCGCTATGCCCGCACGACGCGGACCGGTTACCCGCACCGCAGAGGACGGGACAGAGAAAACAGTGTTCCTGCACGGAGATGCTTTCAGCCATCATATGACCGATGAAGCTGGCAACTGGCTGGACGAAACTACCCTCCGCCCGATGAGCGCGGAACAGCGTGCGGCACGCCAACAGAAGAATGCGGCACGCAGACAGGCTCGCCGTATCCAGCAGAAAGAGCAGGCAGGCTCGCCACTGAACCTCGCCCCACGGGGACTGCTCATCATGGTTAATTTCAAGAACAAAGCATTCACCACACCCGCCGACACCATCCATGAGATGATTAACGGCGAGAATTTCAACCGCTCCTATGAATACGACTACACCTATACCTACAACCGCAAGACTTACACACAGCATGTCGTGGTGGACCATGTCGGCGGTAGCGCACGCCGGTATTTCCATGACGTCAGCTGGGGGCAGTACAACCCGCAGTTTGACGTGGTGGGACCTTACACCCTGAGCCAGAACTATTCCTATTACGGCAGGAACGATGATGCCAACGTGGGTTATATGATTAAAGAAGCCTGCGAACTGGCGGACGCAGATGGCGTGGATTTCACTGTCTATGACAATAACAACGACGGCGAAGTGGACTTCGTCTATGTGCTCTATGCCGGGTACGGAGAAGCGGACGGCGGTCCGGAAACCACCGTCTGGCCCCATAACTACGACATGCAGTACACCGGCGTGAGCTGCACCGTCGATGGCTTGGAGGTTGGAAACTATGCCTGCTCCAATGAGATAAGCTATTACTCGGGCATGTACAACGGCGTAGGCACTTTCTGCCATGAGTTCAGCCATGTACTCGGGCTGCCGGACCTCTACGAGACCAACAATGAGAACTCGTGGCTCGGGCTCCACACCCTGCTGGAATGGGACATCCTTGACTACGGACCCTATAACAACGACGGCAACACCCCTCCTGCCTATTCTGCCTATGAGCGTTTCTTCATGGGATGGCTCAAACCACGCGTGCTGACGGATGCGGAATATGTCTGGCTCAACCCGCTGGACCCCGGAAAAGAGGCGCTCATCATGTGCGATGGCGACGCACACAACCTCGTCGGAAACAACCCGAATCCTGCTACCTTCTACCTCGCCGAATGCCGCACGAAGACAGGATGGGACGAGTACCTCCCCGGAGAAGGACTGCTCATCACGAAAATCAAATACAGCAACTACTACTGGACGAATAACAAAGTCAACAACTCCGCTAATAACATGGGCGTGGACCTCATGGAGGCAAAGGCGAACACCTCGGAGTATGCAGAGCCGACCGATGCGTTCCCTGCCGGCTCCAGACAATGGACTGCCTATGCGGACCATGAGCTTTCGCAGATTACGCTGCAGGACGGCGGAGCGGTCACTTTCTCCTACAGAGGTGCCAAACCGACTGCTATAGAGACGGTGCAGCCTGCGGATGACGCGCCTCGCAAGATGCTGCGCGACGGACAAGTGGTCATCTTCCGAAACGGCGTCCTCTATGACCTGAACGGACGGGCTTTATGAAAATCATCAGTTACAACCTCAACGGCATCCGTTCCGCCGTCAGCAAAGGGCTCTTGGACTGGCTCAGAACCGAGAGCCCCGATGTCTTCTGCATTCAGGAGAGCAAGGCGCAGCCCGAGCAGATTGACGTAATGGCGTTTCAGGAGCTCGGCTATCACAGCTACATCCATTCGGCGGAGAAAAAAGGCTATTCGGGCGTCTGTATCTTCTCCAAACGCGAGCCCGACAGAGTGGTGGCGGGGATTGGCAATCCCGATTTCGACAGGGAGGGGAGGGTCCTCCGTGCGGACTTCGGCGACCTTACCGTCGTCGATGCTTACATCCCCAGTGGTACCACGGGAGATATACGACAGACCGTTAAAATGGCGTTTCTGGAAGAGCTGCTGACATGGACATGCAATCTGCGCAAAGAGCGTCCGAACCTCATTGTCTGCGGCGATTACAACATCTGCCACAAGCCCATCGACATCAACCACCCCGAGCGGCAAATCGGCGTCTCCGGATTCCTGCCCGAGGAACGCGAATGGATGGACCGATGGGAAGCAAGCGGTATGGTGGATTCTTTCAGGGTCTTCGACCCGAATCCCGAACGGTACAGCTGGTGGTCTTGGCGAGCCGGAGCACGGGCGCGCAACGTGGGATGGCGCATCGACTACCTGTGGGTCAGCGAACCCTTGAGAGAGAGACTCACGGACGGCAGAATACTGACGGAGGCGGTCCATTCGGACCACTGCCCTGTAGCGGTTACGCTTGATTGAAACACGATAGATATACGTAAGATATACGGAGGATATACGGAGGATAACGCTATGGATAAGCTGAGAACAGAGCACCTTGTCAAGAAGTACGGTAAACGGACCGTAGTGGACGACGTGTCTATTGAACTGACGCAAGGCGAGATTGTCGGTCTCTTGGGTCCTAACGGAGCGGGGAAGACCACTACTTTCTATATGACTACAGGCTTGGTGGCGGCAAACAACGGACGTATCTTCCTCAACGACAAGGACATAACCGGTTATCCGATGTACAGGCGTGCACAGATGGGTATCGGATACCTGCCGCAGGAAGCCAGTGTCTTCCGTAAGATGACCGTGGAGGACAACCTGCGCGCTGTGCTGGAGATGACCGATTTCAGCAAGGAATATCAGGAGGAGAAAGTGGAGCAGCTCATTAAGGAGTTCAACCTTGCACATGTGCGCAAGAATCTCGGTGACCGCCTCAGCGGCGGAGAGAGACGGCGCACGGAGATAGCACGCTGCCTGGCCATTGAACCCAAATTCGTCATGCTCGACGAGCCTTTCGCCGGAGTGGACCCGATTGCAGTACAGGAGATACAGGACGTTGTTTGGCGGCTCAAAGACAAGAATATCGGCATCCTCATCACAGACCATAACGTGGACGAGACCCTGATGATTACCGACCGTGCCTATCTGCTCTTCGAGGGCAGGATTCTCTTCCACGGCACGCCGGAAGAGCTGGCTGCCAACCCCACCGTGCGTAAGAATTATCTTGGGCGTGATTTTGAGCTGAAGAGAAAAACCCGAGAGGAGAACTGACACCATGTTGAGAACTGTCTGGAGACACCCGTGGGTAACAGCGGCAAGCAATATTGCTTTGGTGCTTCTGCTGTATAGTCTGATGCGAGCGGGATGCTACGCCGTCAACAAAGGGATGTTTCCTGACATGACGGTGCGGCATCTGATGGAGATAATGGCGGGTGGCATACGGTTCGACCTCACGGCGGTTCTGTATCTGAGTGCATTATACATTGTGGCGGCGTTGCTGCCACTTCCTGTTTCTTGGAGAAACCATCCCCTGTACCGGAGATGCGCCGTGTGGGCGTTTTGGATTCCCAATAGTATCGGTCTGATTGTCAACGCGATAGACATTGTCTATATGCGCTTCTCCGGCAAGCGTACCACGTGTGCATTCTTCACGGAGTTTCAGCATGAGCATAACCTATGGAGGGTGTTCTGTGAAGGGATGCTGGATTACTGGTACGTGGCGGTAGCCGCTCTGGCGGCGCTGGTTCTCCTTGGGCTGCTCACACGGCGGTACTGGCGTGTGGAGACCCGCCAGCCGCGATGGTATTACATCCGCGAGACGGTGCTGTTAGTGGTTACTGTCTATTTCTGTGTCATCGGCATACGAGGCGGATTCGGCAGGTACACCCGTCCCATCACCATCAGCAATGCGGCGCAATACACCGACCGCCCGGCAGAGACGGCACTGGTGCTCAACACACCTTTTACGCTGATGAAATCGATAGAGAGTCCCCGGTACGTGGAGCCGGATTACTTCCCTGCTGAGGAACTGGCGGAGCATATGACTCCGGAGCACGGCATAGCGGTAAACGGAGAGACTGCTGCACCCGAAGAAGGAAACAGAGAGACTGCTGCACCCGAAGAAGGAAACAGGCGGACCAATGTAGTGGTGATTATTCTGGAGTCGTTCAGCAAGGAATATATAGGTTTCTACAACCGTGACATCGCCGGTTATACCGGTTACACACCGTTTCTGGACAGTCTGCTGGAGCAGGCGGTGACGTTTGATTTCTCCTTTGCATCAGGGCGCAAGAGCATTGATGCGATGCCATCCGTGCTGTCCTCCATCCCTATGCTGATTGAGCCGTATATAGTCACGCCGTACTCCACAAACAGGATATCGTCTATCCCCGAGCGGCTGAAGAGAAAGGGATACCGGACGGCGTTCTTCCATGGCGCGCCGAACGGGAGCATGGGGTTCTTGGCATATGCACGCAGTGCTGGGTTTGATGCCTATTACGGAATGGACGAATTTGATGACGACAGCGAATATGACGGCACATGGGCGATATGGGACGAGCCGTTCCTGCAATACTATGCCAACACCATGACTGCGATGGAGGAACCGTTCATGACTGCCGTCTTCACCGCCAGCAGCCATCACCCTTTCAGGGTGCCAAGCCAATACAGGGATTCGTTCCCCAAGGGGTCTATACCGGTTCATGAGACCATCGGTTATACGGACCATGCACTCAGACGGTTCTTTGAGACCGCCAGACAGCAGCCTTGGTACGGGCATACCCTGTTTGTCATCACGGCGGACCATACCAATGAACTGAGTCTGCCGGAATATACGAATGCCAAAGGTCTGTATGAGGTGCCGGTCGCCTTTTTTGACCCGCAGGCGGAGAAAGGGGAGCGCTTGGCGAGAGTCATCAGCCAGACGGACATCATGCCTTCCGTTCTGGAGTATGTGGGATATGACGAGCCCTATTTCGCCTTCGGAGAAGCGGCATTGACACAAAGCGGTAAGGCGCATCCGTATGCCGTGTGCTACAACGAACCGCTGTTTCAGATTTTCTCCGACAGCCTGCTGGTGCAGTTCGACGGAGAGCGGGTTGTGGCGGTGTACGACTATCGGCGGGACCGGTGCCTGCATAGGAATATCGCCGGCAGTATCGACCCGCAACGCATTGCGCCGATGGAGGAGTACCTGAAGGCATATATCCAGCAGTATATACGCCGCATGATACACGACGAGATGACTGTCCTATGAAGAAATACCTGTACATAGTAATGCTTGTGCTGCTCGCAGCATGCACGCCGCAGCCGGAACTGGAGGTCGCGTTGCACGAATGTACGCCCATCCCCTCGCCGCGTGCCTGTGCCGCCTGTTTTGTGGTGGACGGTCAGGCGTATGTCTTCGCAGGCAGAGACAGCACTGGTACTGCGAAAAACGACTTGTGGCGCTATACGCCTGCTACGGACACATGGGAGGACTTGGGCGTCACTCCTCTGCGCCCGCGTGTGAATGCCACCGCCTGCGTCCTGAACGGCAAAGTGTACCTCGGGCTGGGGTTCTGCGGCAAGTATGGAAACGACAGTTCTTATCTGCGGGACTGGTGGGAATATACGCCCGGTACGCAGCAATGGACTCAGTTGGCTTCTTACCCGAACGACTACACCGACCGCGCAACGGCTTTCGCTCACGGAGATGCGTTATATGTGGGATATGGCTTCAGCTGGAACTACCGGCGTGACATGTTCCGCTATGATATATCTTCCGGACATTGGGACTCCATTGACGTACAGGTATCCTTTCACGGTTACCCTACCCGCTCCTTCGGTGGCACAGGCTGCACTTGTCAGGGACGGCATTTTATGGGGACCGGCTATTACCGCCACAGTTTGGACTGGTGGGCGGAACTGGCGGACGGCACGCACTGGGAGCGGCGTACACCTGTGCCCGGCAAAGCGCGCACACTGGCGGCTACGGCGGCTACGGACAACTATATATACCTGTGCGGAGGATTGCATTACGGCGGCGTGAACACCACCGGAGAAGTGATGCAGGACATCCGCCGCTATGACCCGCAGACGGACCGATGGACCTATGTGGCTGTGCTGCCGCAAGGCATATTCAACCATTTCTGTTTCACATCCGGCGGACGCGTCTACATAGGCGGAGGCGAGACGGAAGAAGGGCGGATAACTGACAAACTTTGGTATTTTGAGGAATAGACTGGTGCTCATAGTATTACTGCTCTGCGCAGGTCTGCACGCACGCAACCTGAGTTGGGAATGGTGGCCGACTGGACTGACGGACAAGGCTACTGCCGGTGCGGACACGCTGCGGTGGATGGCAGGTATCAGCGGTGTGGCGTCCAGCGGAAAGTATGCACCCTTCTGGCTGCAAAGCAACAGGAACGGAGATGTGAGCAGCAACCCGTTCAGCGGCAATCTGACCGCCGGAGTCTATAAAGAAGCGGCGCATCCGGAGCGGTGGTGGGACTATGATTTCGCCGTGCAGATGACAGGAAGAGTGCCTCTCACAGGGTATTTCAACCTTGCATATGCGCATGTGCGCTTGTATATCTTTGACATCACTGCCGGTATCAAACCGATGGTTTATGAGACACAGGACAGCCTGCTGGGTTCGGGAAGCCTCATCTTCTCCGGCAACAGCCAGCCGCTGCCGCGCATCACCATCGGCATGGAACGGTACGTACCCTTCCCCGGATGCTATGGCTACTTTGAGATAAAAGGAGGTCTGACCCATGCTTGGATGACGGACAACATCTTTATGAAGGGCTGTTTCCTTCATCATAAGTGGATCGGGTTCCGCTTCGGCGGACGCCTTCCTGTAAACATCAGTTATGAGTTTCACCACGCAGCCCAATGGGGAGGCACGCATCCTGTGTATGGCGACACGGGAAGCGACTGGAGAGCGTTCCTCAATGTGTTCATGGCGCATGCCGGAGGCTCTGCACGTAACGACCAACTCAACGCGCAGGGCAACCATGTGGGCAGCCAGCAGTTGATGCTGACCGGCAAAGGGAAAGGATGGGAGGTGAGTGCCTACTGGCAGAATTTCTTCGAAGACAACTTCTCCTTTATTGGGGACGGTCAGAACATCGCCGACGGACTTTGGGGTATCAGTATGAAACAGACACGGTGGCGGTTCATAGAGGGTGTGACATACGAGTTTCTGAACACCACCGACCAGTCCGGTCCGTGGCATGACAGAGACGGTCTGTGTTATGCGGGGAACGACCAGTACTATCAGAACGGTCTTTTCAAGAACGGCTGGAACTACTGGCAGCGGACGATGGGCACGCCGTTCATCACCTCGCCGCTGTATAACGAAGATGGAACCGTCCACACCCTGAACAGCCGCGTGCGGGTACACCACCTCGGCATACGGGGGGACATCTACGGTTTCATGTACCGTGTGAAGGCGAGTTATGCCCGTAACTACGGCAACGACAACACCAGCCGTGCCGTACTGAGCGACAACACCGCCCTGTTACTGGAGGTAAAGAAACATGTGGAACAGGCATGGGGACTGGATTTCGGGCTCCGCCTCGCCGCAGATTTCGGCAGCCAGTGGGGCAACCAGTTCGGTGCACAAATCACTGTTACCAAACAGGGTATAATAACCAAATGGTAAATGGTAAATGACCAAATGATACATATTGTCATGCCCGTCAAGGACTCTCTCTCCACTACCGAAGAGGCGGTGCGTGCCATCGTGGCAAGCGGTTATACGCTGACGGTGTATGATGATTTCTCGACACCGGAGAACGCTGCCCGCTTGGATGCTCTGGCGGTTGAGACGGGAATCCGTGTCGTGCATCTGAGCGCATTGACCGGCCATCCTTCGCCCAACTACCGCCTCGTGCTTATAGAGGCGCAGCGCACATGTCTGGAGCAGAACAGCCATCTGGTAATAGTGGAGAGCGATGTGCTCGTTCGTCCCGGCACCCTTTTGCGCATGTGCGAAGCGGTACGACCGGAAGTGGGCATGGTAGCCGCTGTAACGACGGACGGGAGCGGGCAGGTTAATTTCCCCTATGAGTATGCGCGGCGGTGGAAGACGGATAGAGTATGCAGCAAACGGCTCTCGTTCTGCTGCACGCTCCTGACGAACGAGTTCCTGCACACCTGCGATTTCGGGCAGTTAGACCCGGCAAAGAACTGGTATGACGTGCATATCAGCCACTTGTCTATGCAAATGGGTTTTACAAATATACTGCAGCTCAGCAATCCGGTGCTCCATAAGCCGCATTCCAGCCGTCCTTGGAAACAGCTCAAATATACCAACCCTTTCCGCTATTACTGGCGTAAGCTGACACAACACCTCGATTCGATATGAAACCGCTTGTCTCTGTCATAGTTCCGCTGTACAATGCCGCTCCGTATATCAGCGAGGCGCTGGCGAGTATCGTCGCCTCCGCCTATCGCCCGATAGAGGTAGTGGTGGTGGACGACGGCTCTACGGACAACAGTCTGACGGTAGCGCAGGCGTTTGCCGCTACACATCCGGAGGTACGTGTGTTGCACCAGCCTAATGCAGGAGTCAGCGCTGCCCGCAACCATGCTATACGCGAGGCTCAGGGGGAATGGATTCTGCCTGTCGATGCAGACGACAGAATCAGTCCTGAGTATATCGGGCATGCTGTGGCTGCTATTGAGCCGGACGTGCGGGTGATTGGGTGCAGAGCGGAATTCTTCGGTGCCAAGAGCGGTGAATGGAAACTGCCGGAGTTCTCACGGGAACTGCTGGCGCGGAAGAATATGATTCATATCTCCTCCCTCTTCCGGAAAGCCGACTGGATGACGGTGGGGGGGTTCTGCCAAGAAGATATCTATCGAGAAGACTGGGATTTCTGGCTCAGTCTGTTTGAATCGGAAGGCAGGTATGTACGGTTGGATGAGGTCGGGTTGTATTACCGCGTGCTGCCGGGCTCACGCCGGCATACAGCCAAGGCGCAGAAACGCGCCATCGTGGATGCGATGAACCTGCGCCATCCGGCATTCATGGAGAGACATCTCGGCGGACCGTTGCATTACATGCGTTCATGGAGCAGATTTCTCAACCGGTTCAGGAGATACAGGCAAACAGGCGGATTCCGGCACTGGGACACCGGGCATGTTATCTTGAATCACCGTAACATCATCCGTGCAGACCAAGAGGTGGTGGTGAAGCAGTTTGCCGTACCCGGTCTGTGGCGCGGCATATGGTATGGCTGGTTCGCAAAGAGCAAAGCGCAGCGCAGTTATGAGTACGCCTTGCGCTTGGGCGAAGATTTCACGCCTGCACCCGTTGCATACCGCGAAGCACGGGTGTTCGGCATTCTGAGAGAGAGCTGGTATGTGTCCCGGCGGGCGCTTTGCGACTATAGTTTCAACGACCTCATCGGAGCACCGGATTTTCCTCTCCGCGATGAGATTCTCAGGCGGATTGGCAGGTTCACTGCCGGTTTGCACAAAAGGGGCGTGCTGCATGGCGATTACTCCGGCGGTAACATCCTCTTTAATGCGGATGGCACATGTATTCAGATTGTTGATTTGAACCGCCTCCGGTTCTGCGGACACCTCACCCGCGAACAGCGGTTGTGTAACTTCGAGCGGCTGAACATTGACCGTTCGGCACTGGAAACATTAGCCCGCGCCTATGCAGAGGAGATGTGCGAAGATCCATACTATGATGCAGAATACATCATCAGCCACCGTTGGCACAAACATGTGAAACAAGGTATTACCAATTTATGAACAGATACCGGAATATTGTCGAACGCATCAACCACGGACTTTTCCTTGCTGTGATTGCACTGCTCCCCTACCCGCAGGTTCTCCTGCGCTATGCCTGCGCAGCGTGGCTGATAAGCTGGCTGCTGGAATGTCGTTGGTTATCTCGTCCCAAGCCGTTCAGCGGCAACAGGATGGTTGTGCCGTTCCTCCTCTTCGGACTATGGTACGGCTGGAAAGCGGTTTCGGGTCTCTGGGCTGCCGACTCGGCGGCATGGGCATGGCAGATGGAGCGGTATATGTTGTTTGTGCTGATGGTGCCGCTTGCTTTATGGGGTGTCAACAAGCACTACGACTGGCGGCAAGCCGGACGCATATGGGCAATCAGCAGCCTTGTGGCAGTGCCGGTGTATGTGTTGGTAATGGCTGTCTTTTATCATTTTCCTGCTCTCTCCGACAGTTTGTTTGAGCAAGGGGTATTGAATAGTCAGGGCAGAGACTGGTGGACGTTTTTCTCGGAAGACATATCCCACATCAAACACCGGCTCTTTCTCTCTGGAATAATGACCATGGGCGGTGTGCTGGCTATACAGGTGTGGCATGACAGGTGTTGGGTGCCGGCGGTGATGATTCCCCTTATGCTGGCTTTCATAGCCATGACAGGTTCGCGTCAGGCATTGCTGACAGGCATCCTCGTCATCACGGTGGCTGTTGTTTTGTCCCTGCCGCAGCGTCTCCGCAAGCGGTACGGGTTGGCGCTCACGGCGGCTGGAGTGCTTGTCGGGGGGCTGTTGCTGATGTTCCATCCGAGGATGCAGGACATCGATTGGCGGGCGCTGAAAGAGATGCGCGAAGTGAGTTATTATCACGATGTGCGTTTTAACATCTGGGGCTGCGCATTACAGCGTCCGCAGGAGTATGCCGCCTACGGCTTGGGTGCCGGGCAGAGTACGGAATATTTGGCGGAGCGGTATGCAGAAGCAGGGCTCACTTACTACGCGCAGGACCGGCTGCATTGCCATAACCAATATCTGGAAGAGTTGATGGAAACGGGTGTAGGAGGACTGCTTTTCTTTGTTCTCATATGGTTTGCCATCCCGCTTTGCGCACGGGGGGAAGGACGGCAAACGGCTGTCGCGTTCACCTTGCTCTATCTGCTGAATATGTTCACGGATTGTATGTTCGGCTTGTTTGACGGACTTGTCCTCTGGGCGGTGGGATTACTGCTTGTCTTTCTCCAGTCCGACCCGCAGCGTGAAGAGAAGTCCGCGCGGGATACAGAGACTCATTGATGTGCGGCTGTCTTTCATCGAAGCGATACCCCGTTCCTCTGTCCAGTGAGGGTAAGTGGGATGGTTGTAGTTGTCGAAGGTGTATTCGGTAAGTGCCGTCCCGAAATCATAGATGTTATAACACAGCACCTCCAGCGACATCGGCACATCGCGTATCCACCAGCGCCCGGTAGCCCGCAGTTCGAAATTGAAGAAAGCATCTTCGCGTTTCCCGAAAGCGTTATTCGCCATGTTTATTCCCTTTGCGTCAGAGTGGACAAGTGCCACTTGCGTGTGTCCGTTGACGGTCTGCGGCACGGCGGTGAAAGTAGAGAACGGTTGTCCGTCCTTGAACTTGCCGTTCAGCCCGATGGAGAAATAGCGGCAGGCATTATAGGTCACTTGCAGACGCAGGATGAAGGATTTGTCTTGGTCCAGACGGCTATTGCCCTGATGCAGCAGACTCCCTTCGCTCAGCGCCCTGTAGGTGTCGGGGTTTGCCGAACTCTCGCTCAGCACACCTATGTTGTTATGCAGCGGTCCGTTGCCCAACGTGCTCAGTCCTGCCATCAGATAACTCTGCCAGCTCACCAGCACGAACCATTTGCGCCCAGTGTACGTGTAGCGCACCAGATTGGACATATAATAAGGTGTACGCCCGCCTGCGCGCGAGGACATCAAGTCAAGCGGCTGGGTGGTCACCGTGTAGTTTTTCTCTCCCTCGCGCAGATACATAAAAC
This sequence comes from Paludibacteraceae bacterium, assembly GCA_017448345.1. GTDB lineage: Bacteria > Bacteroidota > Bacteroidia > Bacteroidales > Paludibacteraceae > Colicola. The sequence goes on from JAFSLP010000001.1 coordinate 20,760, forward strand.
CGTCTTGCTGCACCATGTTGGCGTCCACGCCGTCTGTGAAAGCCGTGAACCACTGGTGGTAGTATTTGCGGATGGAGGATAGAACGGCTATCTGATGGCGGCGGCTTTTGCCGAAGGTGAAGTATATCGGCAGGTCCAAAACTGCATAGGAGGGCTGATGCCAACTCAGGCTCTTGTCAGGTGTATGATACGCACTGCCGGTGGTAGCAAGAAGGGTCTTGTCGGCATACCGTATCTCGCCGGACATATAGTCGGCACTGATGTACCGCAGCTGGTCCCATGTGTAGGACATCCGGTGATGGCTGACGGAGAGCCCGAAACGGAACCACCACACCGGCGAATAATCAATCGCTATTTTCGCCAATATATTCGGGGACACAATAGTCCGACGGGATACCGACAGGATACCGTCCAGAGACACACCTAAATGAGCATAGAAATCCATGCCTTTCACCCATCCTTTCTTCTCTGCGATGACTGTCGCCTCGTTCTCTAAAAGACCGGAAGTAAAAGCGGAAGAATGCCAATGTATGGTATATAACTCCGCCGGAGCCGCATCGGCTATTGACTGCGCATAAAGGCTGTTACTCCACTCCGCCGTAGAGGGATGAAAATGCAGAAGGGAGTTATAGCCCTCCGCATGAACCCGGAGCCACGGCAGCAAGGGCTGGTCATATTGCACGGAGAGATTCAGGCTGTGCAGTCGTCCGTCGGCATACCACGGGTCGAACGCCTCGCCGTCCTGATCCAAGATGTTACGGGCAAAAGAGAGACTGTCATGACGGAGCGCATTATGCTCATAACTCGCGCCAAGCACCATCGTGCCGCCGTTGGAGAAAGTGGTCACGGTATAGAGCCCTGTGGTGAATGTGCGCTGCTGCGCTTGCTCGTTGCGGTTCAGGTAGAACTCCGAACCATAGTCCGTGCGTCCGCCTGCGGAGAGGAAATAATACAGTCTTGGTGATCCGTCCTCCCCCTTACGGAGGGGGTCAGGGGGTGCCTTTCGACTTTCGACTTTTGACTTTCGACTATTTAGCGGAATCTCTCCGTCCATCTGCGCCTGATAGTTCGATGCGTCGTACAGACCGCTGATACCGGTGTGGTCGAAGGCGGTCAGACGGCGGCTGTCGTAATGGAAATAGGCATGCTGGTAATATCTCCGTCCGTTGGCAGGTATCGCCACTGTGGCTTCTGCCGTGCCGCCGCCTGCAATATGATTGCGCATCTGCACGGGACGGCTGTCCATCGTCCTCTCCTCGCCGGAGGAATGGAAAAGGTTAATCAGTTGCCGTGTACCGGGAGAGATACCGCCGAGGTTGCCTGCGTTGCCTGTAAGACGGAGCACACTCTGCTGCACGCTGTCATCGCGGAAGAGCAGTCTCCCCTCATGGTAGTCCAGCAGGAGTGAAGTGCGGTCCATGGAGATGTGCAGCAGCGTGCTTCCGGGCATGCTGCGGGAGTCTGTACGGAACCCGTTGAGACTGTATTTGTTCTGTCTGAACGAGTTACCGGCAATGGAGAACACCTGTTGGTTGCCGAGGTTCCACTCGCCGGTCGTCTCGGTCTCATAGACCGTGTAGTCGTTACAGTTATCGAGATAATGACCGAGGTCGGTCGTCTGGTACCAGTCACGGAAGAAAGCACTGCTGACGCTGTCCGCTCCGACAGACGCAAATGCCTCGGCACGAACCATCGTACCAAGGCATACCATACATAGTGCTATTATCTTCTTGCCCTTCACCTTAACATCCTTCGTACATTTTCCTTATATCCCGAACAGGTTCTTGAAGAAGTTCTTCTTGTCCGCCGAGCCCGGCGCGATATTGGGGCTGTTCTGCAGCTGCTCTATCAGTTTGCGCTCGTCCTTGCTCAGTTTCTCCGGGATATAGACTCCCACATTGATGAGCAGGTCCCCTGTGCCGTAGTTGCGTCCGTACTGGTCGATACGTGGCAGTCCTTTTCCTCTCATCCGCAGCACTTTGCCGGGCTGCGTGCCGGGAGTGATGGTAATCTTCACATCGCCTGTTAGGGTCGGTATCTGCACTTGTCCGCCCAGTACCGCTGTAGGCATGTCGAGCAGGAGGTTATAGATGAGGTCGCTGTCCTGACGGACGAAGTCTTTGTGCTCCTCTTCTTCGATGAGAACAAGCAGGTCCCCGTTGACGCCTCCCCGCGGAGCGGCGTTACCTTTTCCGGGCACAGTCAGCTGCATGCCTCCTGCCACGCCTGCGGGGATAGTGATGGAGATAATCTCCTCGTCACGTATCACGCCCTGTCCGCCGCATTTGGGACATCTGTTCTTGATGACGGTTCCCTCTCCGCCGCATGTCTCGCATTCGCTCTGGACCTGCATCATGCCGAAGATACCGCGTTGTTGCCGTACGGTGCGTCCCGAACCCTTGCAGGTGGGGCAGGTCTCTGTCCGTCCGTCGGCACTGCCGGTTCCGTTGCAGTCCTTACATTGCACCAGTTTGCGCACTTTGATTTTCTTCTCGCAGCCCGTGGCTATCTCTTCGAGTGTCAGATGCACTTTGACGCGCATGTCGCTTCCCCGCCGTACACGCGGACCGCGGCTGCGACCGCCTCCGCCGAACAGGTCGCCGAGGTCGAACCCTGCGCCCTCGAAGATGTCGCCGAAATGGCTGAATATATCTTCCATGGACATGCCGCCTCCGCTGAAGCCGCCGGCGCCCTGCATTCCTGCCATGCCGAACTGGTCATAACGCTGTCTCTTCTGCGGGTCGGAAAGAACCTCATACGCCTCTGCCGCCTCTTTGAATTTCTCCTCAGCCTCCTTGTCGCCCGGGTTCTTGTCCGGGTGATACTGGATGGCTTTCTTGCGGTAGGCTTTTTTTATCTCTTCCGCACTGGCGTTCTTCTCCACGCCAAGCACCTCATAATAATCTCTCTTCTCTGCCATAACTTTGTTTTATCCTTTGTACATTGTACTTTGTCCCTTTGTACTTTATTCGCCTACCACCACTTTGGCGAAGCGAATCACTTTCTCGCCTAATTTGTATCCTTTCTGCGTACAGTCGATCACCTTGCCTTTCTTGTCTTCCCCGGCAGCAAAGGTAGTAACCGCTTCGTGCTCGTCGGTGTTGAAGTCGGCTCCTTCGGTCTCGATGACATGCACGTCGTTCTTGTCGAGGAAAGAAAGGAACTTCTGGTAAATCAGGTTCACTCCTTCCACCATGGCCTGATACCGCTCATCTTCCTTGGGGGCTTGTGCATTGTCCCTTTGTACATTGTCTATCGCTCTCTCAAAATCATCCACCAGCGGAAGCATCTCCTTGAAGATTCTCTCTCCGGCAGTTGCCATCAGGTCGAGTTTCTCTTTATTGGTCCGGCGGCGGAAGTTGTCAAACTCCGCCATCATGCGCAGGTTCTTGTCCTCCAGTTCCTCTATACGCGCTTGTGCTTGCGCCAACTGCTCCTCGGCACTCGGTGCAGACTCTTCCCCGGGTTGCGGAGTTGTCTCCTCATTCTGCGCAGCATCTTCATTTATCACCGCGTCCTCATTCAGCACCTCTTCCTGTAACTTTTCTTTCTTCTCTTCTTTCATATTTTGCTTTTTTGCTATATTATTCTTTCGACTTTTATCTTTCGACTTCTGAATTCGTAATTCAACTATCGTGCCAAGGCGTTCTTTACTGCCATTTTGGCAGAGTATTGACTGATTAGGGCTGCAAAGGTACTATTTTTTATGAAAATTTCAAAATTTTTAATTTATAATTTTTAATTTTTAATTATTTTTTGTATCTTTGCACCAGAATTTACAAAAATGGTAAATGGTAAATGGTAAATGGTAAATGATAAAATAGTAAATGATAAAATAGTAAATGATAAAATAGTAAATGATTTTATGGACAAACAAGAACTACGCAAGCTGATTGCTATTTGGTTTGAGGAGGATATTCGCGACGGCGACCACACCTCTCTCAGTTGTATTCCTCCCACGCAGGAGGGTTGCCAGCAGTTGATTATCAAGGACACCGGCGTACTCGCAGGTGTTGAGGTGGCGAAGGAAATCATCGCCTATTTCGACCCGGAATGCCGCGTAGAGCAGTACCTTGAGGACGGTGCACTGGTCAAGCCCGGAGATATTGCCTTCAAGGTCTATGGCAAGGAACTGAGTCTGCTGCAGATCGAGCGGACGATGCTCAATATCATGCAGCGTATGTCGGGTGTTGCCACCACCGCGCATCGCTACCAGAGCCTCATCGCCGACACGGGATGCCATGTGCTGGACACACGCAAGACCACTCCCGGACTCCGTTATCTGGAGAAAGAGGCAGTGGCGTTAGGAGGCGGTATGAACCATCGAATCGGCTTGTTTGACATGATTCTGCTGAAGGACAACCATGTCGATTTCGCGGGCGGTATCACCAATGCACTCACACGGGCACGCGACTACTGCAAGGCGAAGAACAAACCGCTGAAGATTGAGATAGAGGTGCGTAATTTCGACGAGATACGCGAGGCGCTTGCCACCGACATCCCCGACCGTATCATGCTGGATAACTTCACTCCCGCGAAGACCAAGGAAGCGGTGGACCTCATCCGCGAATGGGAGCGCGCGGCGGGACGCCATATGGAGATAGAGTCCTCCGGCGGTATCACCATCGACACCATACGGGACTATGCCCTGCAGGGTGTGGACTTCGTCTCCGTCGGGGCACTCACCCACTCATACAAATCACTCGACATGTCCTTCAAGGCGGTAAAGTAATCGTGCCCTTGTGGCTAAGAAATATATGTTCCTCTTTATTCTGTCATTAGTGCTGCATGTGCACGCAGGCGGAAGTATCGCTGCGGCATTGGACTCCGCAAGGACAGTGTATGCACAGCACGGCGAGAAAACCACTATCCTCATTGAGCCCGGGACGTATCAGGAAGAACTGACCATCGACATCCCCGGCATCCGTCTCGTCAATGCTTCGCGGCATCCCTCCATTGCGCTCAAGGACGGCGGCGTACATTGCGACGGGAATGCCGTGCGTCTGACTTGGTATTACGGCCACGGCTACCAATACCGCTCCATGGGCAGCCGCATCAACTACGGCGGCAGCCGCGAGAGACGGTGGAACGCCTCCGTACTCGTCACGGCACCTGATTTCTATGCCGAGAACATCATCTTCGAGAACTCCTTCAACCTGTATGTCTCCGAGAAAGAAGCACTGGACGAAGCAACACCCATTCTCCCTGCCGAAGGCGGGAAAGGGCGCGTCATGCCGGTGAGACCCAAGACAGCAGGCTCGACGGAAGTGCAGCTGAAAACCTACCGCGAACGCGCTGCCGCTATCTCGTTCACAGAGACGGCGCTGCGCGCACATCTCAACAACTGCCGCGCTGTCGGACGGCAGGACGTGCTCTATGGAGACGAAGGCGCGTCTGTCTATTGGCAGGGAGGGGTCCTGCAGGGAGGGGTCGATTTTATCTTCGGAGCCATGACCATGGCGGTGGACAGAGCCACCATTGTTGCCAACATCAACGGAGAGAAAGAGGATAAATGCTATATCAGTGCCGGCAGAGGTGGGGAAGAGAAACGACACCGGGGACTGCTCTTCTATAAATGCCATATACGCTTGGCTACCGCAGAGGAACTGGTAAATTTGTCTTTCAACTTTGAGCGAAGCGGTCTTTCGACTTTGAGCGAAGCGGTCTATCTGGCACGCCCGTGGCGATGGTGGGGAGAGACGGTATGGGCGTACACTACTTGGGACGAAGGCATCCTTAACCCCGAAGGATGGCACACGGGACTGGTGGAGAAGAAACCCGGCTTCAATCCCCAAAACCCTTGCCCCTACAGCTACGAATACCAGTCGCAGGACCGTTCTGTCGGCAGACCGGAATGGGTCACCGTTCTGCCCAAACCCACCCTACCCGATGGCACCAAACTGACGCCCCGCGCATGGCTGAAATAATTCGTAATTCGTAATTCGTAATTCAACCAAAAAACGCCCCGAAGGACGTTTTTTTGTTTAGTGCCCTGCGTCGTAGGCTTCGCCGCACACTTTCCAGAAGTGTGTCGTTTTTCTTATGTTGCATTTTTCTTGTATTTTTGTGCTCGTAACTCGCTGATTATCAGATATGCAAATTCTCTAAAAACATAGGTAATACAGAACACTTCATATGAGTAAATCACTGATTGTCTGTACATAAAAATAAACATTTGCCGGTCCACAAAAAGGTACCTTTTAATAGACCCACCCAAACGCCCGAAATAGTGGGTATATACAACATTTTAGTATGTCCATATGTTCAATATGCACTCTATAAGAAACAAATGGAACATCTTGATAATATGCTATTTGCAAAGTATAAATAGCAAAAAGAAAATTTTTTTGCCAAAACATTTGGTAGAGTCAAAAAAATGTACTATTTTTGTGCCCAGTTTTAGATTTGTGGTTTCAGGCATGGGTGCAGAGACTTTTTGTATCTTTAAATTTCTTTTTTTCCTCTGCATTCATGCCGCCACTTTTCTACACGGGCACGTGTAGGAATTACAGGAATAAAAGAAAAAAAGAAATAGAAAAAAAGAGAATAATAATGCCTGCCTTGCTTAATTACATCGTCTGGGACGTCTCGCCTTTCATCTACGAGGGCGAACATTTCGCCATTGGCTGGTATGGCACGATAGTTATGCTGGCAATAATTGCTGTTTATGTTTTTCAGTGGATTATATATCGAAAAGAACATTTGCCGCGCTATTACACGGACGTCGCTTTTATTGCTTGCACATTATTGGGAGCATTCTTCTGCCATGTTTTCCATTGCTTGTTTTATGAGTGGTACGAAATGGGGAACGGTGCGCTTGATAATCCTACTTTCTCACAGCCGTTGGAATGGTTCCATTTGGGACATGGAATGGCAAGTCACGGAGTGGATTTCGGTATGTGGTTGGGGGCATGGATTGTAGCAAAGAGAGTGTTTGATTGCAGCACTTTGTGGGTCATGGATAGAATGATAGTCAGCCGTATAGCTTTTCATGCTATATCGCGTTTGTCAAATATCTTTAACTCGGAGATATATGGTTATCCTACAGACCTGCCTTGGGGATTTGTGTTTGTGTATAACGGAGAAACGGTTCCTTGCCACCCTACTGCAATATATGAATCAATACTGGCTGCGGTAGCTGTTATTGTGTGGTGGTATTTGTATGAGAAGACGGATGCGAAACAGCACATGGGAATGTTAACGGGCATCTCGGCGTTGATGCTGTGGGTACCAAGATTTTTCATAGAGTTTCTCAAACCTGTCCAGCGTGCATTTGAAGAGGAATTTGTGCTGAATATGGGGCAGATGCTCAGCATTCCTTATATCATCATTGGTATAGTTTTGGTGGTTTATAGTGTACGTACAACCGCAGTGATAAAATCACCTATCGTCAATGACAAAGGTACGACCAAACGGAAATAGCAAAGAACTCGCCTTATGGTGTAATGTGTTTTTGATACAGTTACTGCCTTCTTTGCTTCGTTCATATTGGTATGTGGAAGATGTACTGCCGTCTATGCTGGTGGGATGTATTGTATCGGCTGCCTTTGCAAGTGTAGTGGTTTGTTTCCCGTGGAGAGGAGTAAGGTGGGTTGTGTTTACGGTATTGTTGGGTGTTTCGCTTTTTGAACTGGCGCATATGCTGGTGTATAATGGAGATACCGCCTCAGCAGGTTATGTGCGATCTTTGTTTATGACTACTCCATACGAGGCAGACGGAGCATTGTGGCGCGTTATACGGCAGCATATTGCCTTTATTGCGCTATTAGCGACTACCTGCATCCTTCTCTCGATACAGATATTCGTGACATCACCTGCCAACCGGCTCTCACGATGGGCATTGCCTGTATCGGCTCTGATGGTAGCAGGCGGTATGCTCTTCCGGCATGACGCGTTTGTCAGCCGTCCGCCAATAAACATATACGTGCAGATGGCTGAAGCTTGCCGCCAAAGCGGAGAACGGGAAAGTCTTGTACCACAAGGAGATAGGTTTTGCTACCACGCCCGGCGAATGCAGAAACCGGCAAATGAAAAAAGAGAAGTGTATGTATTGCTGATTGGTGAATCGCTACGGTATGACCATATATCCATCGGCGGAGTCTATAGCCGTCCCACTATGCCGATGATAGAGCAGTTGCCCAATGCGGTCTCCTACACGGACTATTACACAACAGGAGTGTTTACCATGTATGCCGTGCCGATGCTCATTACCCGTGCGGAACCGGAGACATTTGCGTCACATTACAGTGAACGAGGAGTGCAACAGGCATTCGCGGAAACCGGATTCAAAACACTTTGGCTGACCAACGAAGCACAGATTGTCAGTGACGGAGTGAGCCATTATATGGCGAGAGGGGCGGAGATTGTCAAGGCGAAGCATGATATGGATATACCGCAACTGCTGGACTCGGTGTTACAGGAGACCGACAGCAGTCTGTTTGTAATAATCAACTTATGGGGGAATCACCAGTTTTACTGGAATTCGCAGACTGCAGCTGCACGCTATTATCCGGACATAACGACCACCAAGGCGGTGCATGGAGAAGAGATGTACGTCAACTCATACGACAATGCTATTCTATGTACTGATTCCGTGATAGCAGCTATTACCTCCTGTCTGCTGCGGAAAGATATTATCGCCCAATGGATTTTCACATCCGACCATGGCGAGGGACCTATAGGAAACAATGGTGGTGCGCATGGTTATACATGTCCCACTTCCGGCGAATACCACGTCCCCTTGATGGTATGGTATAGCGATGAATACAAAGAAGCTTACCCCGAAAAGGTAGCGAACGTAATAAAACATAAAGACGAACCGGTCTGTGCCGACCATGTCTTCTGGTCTGTACTCGACATGGCGGATATACGGATAGACAGCACCTTGCAACAAGACGGCATGTCTGTCTTCGGCGACACCCTGTTGCCGCACCGGCGCACGCTCCTCTTGCCAGACGGCAGAAGCGTCCTGACGCTGGATTGAATGTCTCTTTATGGGGTCCCCGATGAGTGCTGACGTAGCACTCAAATAACCAAATGGTCAAATAAATAGTACTTGGTACATGACCAAGATTTGAAAAATAATCGTGCCATTGGCTAAGAAATGGTAAATGGAATGTTCTTTGACATATTGGATTACCGCAAATTTGCTTGATTTGGTAAATTTGTGAACGATTTATTTGCGTATCTTAAAAAAAAATGCTACCTTTGCAGCGAAAATTTGTTAATAATCACAAAAATTCCTTGCAAACATGCGTTTCTCACGTTCAAAGTACTTGCAACAACTTCTCGCAGGAAGAGGTAATGGAATGGTTAAAATCATTACTGGTGTTCGGCGTTGCGGGAAATCATTCCTGCTTTTTGATATATTCCGCTCCTATTTATTGGACGAGGGCGTAGGCGAAGATCATATTATTGCGTTGACACTGGATCAACGGAATATGAAAGCCTTGCGCAATCCGGACAGGCTATTGGAATATGTAGATGCTCATTTTATAGCTGATAACCAACCCCATTATATTATCCTTGATGAGGTGCAATTGGTGGAAGACTTTGTAGAAGTGCTACTTACGCTCATGCGCAAACCAAACACGGAAGTGTATGTCTCCGGCTCCAACTCCAAGTTCCTCTCCAGCGATGTCGTCACGGAGTTCCGTGGCAGAGGCGATGAGATACGCATGTACCCCTTGTCCCTCAGCGAATATATGGAAGGAATGGGCATGGACTACGCTACGGCTGCCAAGAACTATTTTGTGTATGGCGGTCTGCCACAAGTAGCGTTGATGGAGAATACACAGAAAAAAGAGGAATTCCTTCGCACAATGACCGAGGTGACTTATCTTCGGGACGTAGTGGACCGCAATCATCTGCGCAACGAGGAAGGCATGCGTGAACTGATACGCATCTTGGCTTCCACGATAGCCAGTTCTACGAACCCGACAAAGATTGCAGATACCTTCAAATCAGTTGCTCGGCTGCGTATCACAGATACGACAGTTCGCCAGTATATAGCCTACCTGCAAAATGCGTTCTTGGTAGAAGAGGCACTACGCTACGACATCAAAGGACGGCATTATATAGGCGCAGAGAGTAAGTATTATTTCGTTGACCCGGGTATTCGGAACGCTGTGCTCAATTTCCGGCAGATAGACGACGGACATCTGATGGAGAATATCATCTATAATGAGTTGCGCATGCGCGGATATTTGGTAGATGTGGGACGAGTGGAAACATGGCAAATTGTGGACGGGCAACGCCTGAGAAAGAATCTGGAGGTAGATTTTGTAGTCAATCGTGGTAGTCAGCGATATTATATCCAGTCTGCGTATGAAATGCCTGATTCTGTCAAAATGGCGCAAGAAAAGCATTCTCTGCAACTGGTAGATGACTCGTTTAGAAAAATCATCTTGGTACATGAAGACATCCTGCCCCGTAGAGACGAAAAAGGAATTATAACCATCGGACTAAAGCAATTTCTTACGGATGAGCATGCTATTGACTTAGCCTGAGCACTATCATTTTAGTACTATTTCAGCGGTAATCTAATATGAGTAACGAATACTCAAAGCGGATTACCGCTTTGTTGTATTGTGGGGTCCCCGATGTAAATGGTTACATTAGCAGCGGGGGAAGCGTAGCACAATACGCAGCACCATACAAGCGCAGAGCGCGCAGTCGTGCACGGATTAGTGCAAGCGCGCCAAATGGTCAAATAAACGGTACTTGGTACATGACCAAGATTTGAAAAATAATCGTGCCATTGGCTAAGAAATGGTAAATAAGAGTGATCTTTGACATATTCGGACTCCGCCTTGCTTTGTGCAATTCCCCCGAATATAAGGGAGGAAGCTTTGCATATTTTGCCAAGGCAGACGCCTGAATATCTATGATCTTTGACATATTGGATTACCGAAAAATAGTCGAAAGTCGAAAGAAAAAAGACAAAAGACTTGCATATATCGAAAAAAAACACTACCTTTGCAGCGAAATTATTATAATTGCAATAATTATATGGATAATAATCGCATAAACCCCTTTGTCATAGGGAGGTACCTGTCACCGGACTACTTCTGTGACCGTGAACAAGAGACGGTTTTTCTTACCAAACAGATAGTCAACGGGCGGAATGTGACTTTGATTGCAGACCGGCGTATCGGCAAATCAGGGTTGATAAGCCACGTCTTTATGCAGCCTGAGATACAAAAGCAGTTTTATACCGTAGTGGTTGATTTATATGCCACAAACAGCTTGGCTGAAATGGTATATACATTCAGCAATGAGGTATATAGGAGCGTGGAGCAGCAGTCAAAATCATGGAAGGACAAGTTCTTTCAGGTTATCTCTTCCCTGCGTGTAGGATTCAAGTTGGATGCCGTTACCGGTTCTCCCGCTTTTGATATCGGATTAGGCGATATTGCCGCACCGGAAATGACGTTGGAGCAAGTCTTCGTATTTTTAGAGGAGGCTGACAAGCCTTGCATAGTGGCTTTTGACGAGTTCCAGCAAGTGACCAAGTATCCGGAGAAAAACATAGAAGCATTGCTACGCACATACATCCAGCGATGCAAGAAGACGCAGTTCATCTTCTCAGGAAGCCGGAAACATCTGATGACGCAGATGTTCCTCTCGCCCTCCAAGCCGTTTTATCAAAGCACAATAAATATGGGGCTTGATCCTATACCATGTGATGCCTATACGGATTTCGCAAAACGGATGTTCCTCTTTGGCAAAAAGGACATAGAAGATGAAGTGGTAAAACAAGTATATGACTTATGCAGAGGTATAACATGGTATATGCAAATGCTTCTGAATGAGATGTTTACAATCACTGTTCCCGGGGACTGCTGCAAGGTGAATGCCATAGACGAAGCCTTGCGTAATGTGGTGCAAGTCCAAGAACCTTTCTATCGGGAGATTCTGGCTGCATTGCCGACCAAACAGAAAGGGCTCCTATATGCCATAGTAAAAGAAAAAGGAGTGGAAAACATCACGTCCGGAGCATTTGTCCAAAAGTATAAATTAGTTTCTGCAAGTAGCGTTCAGGCAGCATTAAAAGGATTGTATGAAAAAGATATAGTGATGGAGAACAATGGCACATGGTATGTATATGATATATTTTTTGCACAGTATCTTTCAGGCAAATAAAGGCGTAAGATAAATCCTGATTCATTTGTTTTTTTAGCGGTAATCCAATATGAGTAGCAATACTCAAAGCGGGTTACCGCTTTGTTGTATTGTGGGGTCCCGATGTAAATCTAACCTACACCTAACATACGCCTAACCTATGCCTGAACTATGCCGAACCTGACCGAACCGAACTAAGAAAACAAAATGGTACAAACATATAAAAAATGAAAACAAAAATGAATCGTGCCCTACATGGGCAAAGAAAAACGTTCTTTTCCCAAGATGGGCAAAGAAAATTAAACCTTGCCAAACTGAAAGACTCCAACCTCTTTGGCTGGTCTGTTGGTGTAATCGTAGCACTCTTTGGTGCTTTAGGCATGTCGTTCACTCCTGTAGAGGAAGATGGTTCTTACCCCTCCCCTGAGAATGACTCCATCATCCTCAATTTAGGTGATACCACCCGTGTCATTGGAGGTCCGAGACGAAGTCACTGGCATTGGACAACTACATCCGGGTCAGGGTGTAGTGCAACGACGACTCCGCATTATCAAAGTTCGGTGGATTATGCCGAGACCAAAGTTCAAACAAGGGGTAATGGTTCTGCAACTATTTCTACGACAGAGACCGCCAATGTGACGAGTGCTACATCGGCGTCAACCAATACAACGGCGGGAAGTACTGCGTCCATCTCTTGGAATAGTGGTCTTTCGCATAGTGACCAGACAACGGCAAAATACACTTCTGAACAAATTATTGCCGCTCACAAAAAAGTATTTACGCTTACTGCGGAGCCGATAAATGCTGACTATTATTTTCTTGGTTGGGGAACAAGTACCTCTGAGTCAAGTATAGTTTCTGCGGATAATCCATATACGGTTACATCCAATATGGGGATTACGGGATATACTGACGCTAGCTCACAACCTGCAAATTATGCGACAAATACCTATACCGAGACTTACTATGCGTTCTTTAGGGAGAGACTTCCGGCGAATATTACGCTGAAGTTACCGACGAATGGTACGGTAAAATATTCGTATGAGAGTTATTCCAATGTGACTCTTTCTGCTGAAACGACTATCACAACAAAAGCAGACTTGACTCTTGTTGCCGTGCCGGATAAAAATTGTCGTTTCTATGGGTGGTACACCTTAGATGGTACAACAGAGAATTTTATCTCCACGTCAGAAACATATACTCGCGCATATCCGGATGATATAACTATTTACGCCAAGTTTGTTCCTAATTCACAGGCAACCTTTACTATTAAGGGAACTGACCAGTATTTCTATGACTTAGGCCAAGCTTGTGCGGCGGCAGCATCTTCGTCATCAAAAATAGTCTATCCGATTGCAGACGGTACTGTGCCGGCGGGTAATTACACCATTCCGGACGGAGTTACCTTGCTGATTCCGTATGAGGGAACAACTTTGAATAAGTTAACGGCGCCGGCATTAACTTACTATGAGAAACCAGCGAATGTTCCCGCCCTCTCGTGCTATCGTAAGTTAATATTATTGGAAGGAGCAAATATTACATGTAACGGGACAATTTGTGTAGGCGGTCAAATTGCTTCATTAGGAGGTGGCTATCCGTCCGGTTATCCTTTTGGTGCCTGCGGCGTGTTAGATATGAGCAATGGAGGACATATTGATTTAAATAGCGGCGCTAATCTATATGCATGGGGCTTTGTGAAGGGGCAAGATATGGATCAAGGAAATAACACTATTGGGGTAGGTACTATTACCGCTAAATCCGGCTCGAAAGTGTGGGAGGATTTTACGGGTGAAAACCGTGGAGGTTCTGCCTGTTCTGCATTAGCAGAGGATGGTAAGAGTTATAAGTCATTTCCGTTCCAGGGTTATGCGATCCAGAATATCGAAGTCCCTGTGACCTATCAATATCAATCTACGCTGCAAGTATATACGGCATTATATATTAGGGGTAATATTACAAAGGATTTCCCCTTGATAAGCTCTTCCGGTTCGTTGTTCTTGGTACAAAATAGTACATCACAAGTGAGAAAATGGTATGACCCCACTACCGATCTCGCATGCTATGAATTAAGCGGAACCGCCAAGTTGGATGCAATTAATACTACTATTTATGTATCTGTTAATTCTGCGGATTTCAACTTGCCTATTTCCAGTAACATGCATATTATACTGGATAATTGTACAATGACATTATCGAATCCTGTCCAGATATTGCCGGATGCGGTTATAGAAATTAAAGCAAATTCTACAGCCACCATTTCGTCTAATATGTTTATGTACGATAAAGACGACTGGAAGAAAGGTATTGGGGCGTATTATTTTGCATCTTTTAAGAATCTCACAAGTCATAAAAATCGGGGTGATGGCACATCAAATGCCACTTTGGATGATGCGAAACTGATTGTGGATGGCACACTTAACGTGACAGGTAAGCTCTACTCAACTACGGGTGGTGCCAATATTTGCGGTAATGGTGGCGGAACAATCACGTTTAGTTCGCTGCCAACGGCATCCAATTTATATCAATGTTGGGGGGCTGTTAACGGTTCCGAGACCTACGAGGGTGTTGCTAATGTAAAATCATTCTCTTCTATAACAGGAGGAAAAACATATCTACATGCCGTAGCTGTTAATTCGGCTAATTTACATAACGAAGATGGCAGTTATACTCAATCTGCCGCATCCTCCACTTTCCACAATGTAAACGGACGCTGGTTTACTGCTGCAAATAAGGACGAAAATGAGTCAACACATGTCTATGATCACTTTATCTATATTTCAGATGGTCAACCGGTATCCGGTTCTTCGGGCTCAACAACCGAAACAAAAGCTCTTTATGCTCCCGACAAAACAGGTCTAGTTGCCGGAATGAAATGGTGCAATGTGGTGCAAGATGGTACCTGTAGCAATATCTTTAATGCAACGCAGGCACTCAACGAGACGCCGGCAAGCGATATTCGCTATACCTATCCGTCGGATAGTTGGCTGCAGTTGCTCAGGACAGAAACGGAAGGTGTCTATGGTGGCTCTGATAATAGTCTGTACGCGGTTGACGGATGTGCTGTTAACTCTCTCGGATCCGTGGATGAGAACTGCTTGTACACGATTAACGATGTAAAAAAAGCGCTTGTAGATGGTCATTTCGTGGCTCTTGAGAAGAATACGGAAGACGAGGCATGGCATGATGTGGCTAACCCGACAAATTACTATATCAGCTTTGCCGGTTGTACTTGGCATCCGGCTACCAAATATGCAGGCGAGGAAAAGGCCTATATCGTAGAGGGTGGTATATACATCTGGTATAACAACGACTGGCTGCTCGTAGAGCGCGAAGATCCGTTCTTCTTCGATTACAACGATCAGAATGTTAAGCGCTACTATGAATATGATAATGGCGCATGGGTACTGGCATCTCCGCGTGTCCGCGTAGTGGATGCAATAGAAACGCGTGATTTCTATAAATTGCCTGATGCAATTACTGTTGCGTCCGGTAAAAAGAATGCCACCATCACTATCCTCAAAGACATCAGCGGTATAAACAACGAGATGACCTTCACGGCTGCCAACACCACTTGTACCCTTGATCTCAATGGTCATACTGTCAGCGGTGCTGTTCCCTTTACCGATGATAATAACCGGGGTATGCTTAAAATCAATGCATCAGGAACAACATTCACGATCACAGATAATAGTGCCAATAAAGAGGGTCGGTTAGAAAATATCTGTAATCAGAATAAGGTAACTTATACCGTTCATTTGATGGCTGGTACGCTGAATGTGGAGCATGGTACCATTCATGCCGAGAACCCTGCACAATATGCATCTAAAGTGGATGCTAATTTTGGTGTTTCCGAAACATTGACCGCTTGCGGCTCACGAGCCGTGCAAGTGGGTGCAGGTCAAAAACTGAATATCAATGGTGGACGCTTGGAGGCGTTTGCTACCAGAAATGCTTTTGGTATCGTGGCTTCCGGTAATAACGCTAATACAACGCAGGTGACTGTAACTAATGGCGAAGTCTATGCCGAAGCTCCTTGCGCCGCGTATGCGATCAACTGTTTAGGCAAACTGAATGTCAGCGGAGGATTGATAGAAGCCAAACTGAATGATCATCTTGTAGATGCTTCCTACGCTGCTACCGATGCTTCTAACAACATCAATAAGCACCAAACATGTCATGGCATTTATATGCAGGGTAGTGCCAACAAGGCGGCGACCAGTTGCTACTTTGGAACACTGACCATGACTGGTGGAACGGTGAAAGCAACATCGGATGTAGCGGCAAACTATATCTCCAATGTGTTTGGTATTAATCTGTATGCGGATTTCGCCGGTACGGGGGCTGCAAATACAAAAGCAACCGATGGTACTCTATCGCAGAAATATGCTGCTAAAGCAACTATTGAAAATGCTAAAATTGAAGTCAATACCAAGGCTAATTACGGATATGGTATTATAGGATACGGACGTTATAATTCAGCAGATAAATCTACCTCTGTAATTAAAATCAAAAATACGGAAGTGGATGTGTATGCTCGCGCTTATGCATACGGTATATTATCATCAGTTCGAATAAGTTCCGGTACAGGAAACGGTGGTTGTACCAATGCAGACATTGACTTAACCAATTGTGATGTTTATGCAGAAACCACTACCGCAGAAGGAGCATATGCAGTTTGGTCTTCGGCTACGCAGGGTGCAGTGTATGAATATACCTATAAAGACGGTGTAGCGACAGCGACCAATAGCATATATGCTGGGGAATATGCTATCGGTGCTAATATGACCGTTCATAGCGGAAGGTATGAAGCAAAAACAAAAACTTCCAGCGCCTACGCATCAGGAACATCAACGAAGCAGATTAATACCTATTCCAGACACTCAGGAACGGCACTTTATCAGCAATTAGGCGGACAAGTCGAAGCCTATTCAACACTGAATATAGAAGATGGTACATTTATTGCAACGGCAGGAACGGAAACGGCTCGTGCAGTATCCAATGGTGGAAACACTACTATTACCGGTGGAACGTTCCAAGCAACGGCAACAACGCGCTATGCATATTGTATCTATGCAATAAGCGGCACACTGAATGTGTCCAATGCCACTATTACTGCAACCTCTAATAGTAATACTGCTAACGGAATCCATTTGGAGGGAACGATAGCCGCAAATACAATGTTTGCATATGCTCCTACTGCCACACTTACCAATCTGAATGTTACAGCTACGACTGGAAGCAGTACAACTGCTCGTGCTCTATATGTGGCAGGCAAGGCACTAACACAGACAGAGGCTCAAAAAGAAGCGCTAACATCTTCGAATAGAAATAACTATTATAATATATATCAAGTAGGCGAAAAAGCAATTGCTCCTACGGTTACTGTTCATGGTGGAACGTATACCGCTACTGCGGGAACAAGTTCTGCTTATGGAGCACATAGTCCGGGTACTTCTATTTCTACCAACAAAGTAGCAACCGCATCCCCTGTGATGAATCTTTATAATGCAACCTTTGTTGCTCAAACAGGAACGAGTACATCTGCCTATGGCGTTTCCGCAGGTGGTCCTACATTGATTGACGGTTGTACGATTACAGCAACAGCTGGAAATGCAACAAAATACCAGAGTACAGCTTCTGGTGTGCGTGCTGTAGATAAAACGACTACCATCAAGAACTCTACCATTACGGCTACTGCGACGGATGCCGCTTATGGTTTGGAAGGCTATGTGGAAATCAATGCTACACACGGTTATTGTTTCCATGGAGAGTTTGACCTCAGCGAAGCAGGGAATACAGAAGTTACAGCCGAGGCAAAAACAAGTGGAAAGAAAGCATACACAATTTACTTGAAATCTGCGAAGAAGAATATCGCTTCCGGCAATTTTGCAGGAGATTATGCTACGGCTGCCAGTGCAACAATCAATGGTGGTACGTATAATGCAAAATTCACCACATCGGGTTCTGCGTATGTAATTTCGCTTGATGGCAAGCAGACGCAAGGAAGCGTTGTGACTCAACCGGAAGTGGAAGTGCTGGACGGTTTCTTTAATGGTGCTACTGCCGAAGTCGGAACAGCCGGTGTTGTCGGACATATGCAACTGAAAGGCGGTTATTTCGTACACCCGACCAACCTCGCTACCTACGCTGTTGCTCCAAAGTCCGTATGGACATTGCCCAATACACATGAGCATTACAATCCGTATAAGTATAAAGTAACGGAGCACTATACCATTACTTTCAATAATGGTACAACCCCGTTACAGCAGAACGACTTGGAAGCAGGTACAACTCCGACTTATTCGGGAACGCCGACCAAAGACGCTGACGCACAATATACCTATACGTTTGACGGCTGGTCAACAACCAACGGAGGGGATAAATTAGCTGCGCTGCCTGCTGTTTCAGCGAACGCGACTTACTATGCACACTTCAGCAAAGCAGAAAACAAATATACGGTATCTGTTGCGGCACGTACCAATGGTGCGGTTAGTCCGGCATCGGTGAGCGAGATTGGTTTCGAGACGGCATCAGGTGATATTACGGCTACGCCGGATGCAGGATACACATTCAGCGGATGGACACTGCCCGATGGCGTGACGGCGGCGAATGGATATAGTGCTACGAGCAACCCGATTCACATTCATGCCACCGCTGCGGGTAAGACCATTACGGCGAACTTTGTAGCGCGCAATGACATCAGCTACACCGTTAAGCACTATCAGCAGAACATCGCTGACGATGACTATACTGAGGTAACGGCAGACAGACAAAACCTCACAGGAACGACCGCAGCGGAAGTAACGCCTGCTGTGAAGGAATACACCGGCTTTACTGCTCCGAGTACGCAGACGAAGGCTATTGCAGCAGATGGCTTGATGGTTATTGAGTACCGATACACGCGTAATAGCTATACTTTGTCATGGGTAACGGACGGTGATGCACTGACGGGTAGTTATACAAAC
>JAFSLP010000092.1 GCA_017448345.1 Paludibacteraceae bacterium
ATTATTGATAAAATCTTCCGCTCCAGCCATTCGCTTAATAAACTGCTTTGAATTAGGGTCACGATGGATAAAGTCCTCATAGTCCTTTGCCTCAATAATTAAGTTTCCTCCATCTACAGGACTACTACCTTTTATCATTTCCGGTACATCACAGAGCGGTTTTTTTCTGTTTTCGATAAATACATCCGGTGCATCCATGAGGTAACCGTTGATATTGGAAGAAGGGATGGATTGCATATCGGAGATATAGATGCGCTTTGTATTATTCCCCGAAATAGAAAAGCCGATGATGACACAATGAACGTGAGCCTTAACATCAGCTTCACTATCCCAACGGAAAGTACGATAAGCGAAATCAAAATGAATACCATATTGCTCAAATAGAGGCTTCCAAATGGCTGCTACTTGCTCTCCTTGCGTAATGGAATTGGTAGAAACAAGAGCAGCTTTGATAGCGGGATTAGTTTTGATCATTTGTGCTGATTTGAGATACCAACCTGCTACATAATCTATATTACTACCAAAACCTTTCATGATAGCGGAAAGATCCTCTTTCTGCTCTTTACTTTGGTATGCGTACCCCACAAACGGCGGATTACCCATAATATAGTCCAACTTCTCCGGCGCAATAACTTCGCTCCAGTCGATGCGGAGCGCATTGCCTTCTTTGATATTATGGTAGGCTTTGAGCGGCAACGGCTCGATGTTGAACTGTACCAATTTTGCTGTTTCTTGCAGCATTTGTTGCTCGGCTATCCACAGTGCCGTAGTGGCAACGGATACAGCAAAATCGTTAATCTCAATACCGTAGAACTGATGAATATCCACCTTTATCGGGTTGGCAAAATCACCAATAACCGCCTGACCTTTGTTGCGCAACTTAATTACCTCATTCTCCAAACGGCGCAAACTAACATAACTCTCCGTCAAGAAGTTACCACTACCACAAGCCGGATCAAAGAAAGTAAGAGACGCTAACTTGTCTTGGAAAGCATCGAGTTTCTGCCTCTGCTGTTTCTCCTGCGGAATGGCTTTAATAGCATCCAACTCATCTTTGAGTTCGTCCATGAAAAGCGGGTCGATGACCTTATGGATATTGGCGATACTGGTATAGTGCATTCCTCCCGAACGACGGGTGTCAGGGTTCAGCGTGCTTTCAAAGATGGCACCAAAAATAGTAGGACTAATCTCATTCCAGTCGAAATCATCGGATGCTTTAGCAAGAATGAGTTCTTTCAAATCTTCCGTGAACTGTGGAATTATCAGACGCGCGTCATGACTGAACAAGCCGCCGTTGACATACGGAAAAGCTTTGAGCGCATCGTCCATATATGGGTCGCGTTGGGCATCCGGAGTGTCAAGCACCTCAAACAAATCTATCAGCGCACGACGCATGTCTTTCGCCGGATATTGTGCAAGATAATCATGGAAAGCCGTTTTGGAACCGAACAAATGTGCGTCCTCGGCATAGAGACAGAACACCAGTCGCACACAGAGAATATTGAGGCTGCGCAATATTTCCGCATTGGCATTGGCTTTTTGTTGGGTGCTTTCTGCGTTAGCGGAAAGAATAGGTTTATTGTATTGAGCAAGCAACCCGTCGTATATATGAGCAACGAGTTTTCCTGCATCTTTAGAGATTTTCTCCTCTTGTTTGATATGCTCGTTTCCTTGGTCCACCAAGAACCGCAAACGGTCATACTCATTTTCCAGATTAGCGAGCTGTATCTTCTGCGGCTCATCGTTCGGGTGCTCCAAGTCATATACCCACCATTCGGCAAAATTGCAGGTAATAATCCATCGCGGCCGCTGGCTGTTAGGCAACGAATCGGCATAGCGTTTGGCTTGCTGGAACGGATTGAGGAAAGTTCCATCGGACTATTTGATTCCTTCGCCAAGGTTCTTACCCAATGACTTTTGCTCAATCATGACTTTTGTCTCCGGAATGCGCGCGTCAACAAAAGAAGTGTGATCCAGTTGCACTTGCTGCTCAAAGAGGATGAACTGCTCCGGGTGTTCGACTCCGAACACCTGATTTAGGAGCGTCAGCCAATAGGTCTGGCTTTCGCCTTTCTCATAACCTTTGCCTTGCCAGAATTCCGAAAAGGCTTTTGCTGCTTTTTGTGATTGTATTGCGGTCATGGTATGTATGTTTACTTAATGGTATATACTTGCTTATTGGACGGATATTCATACACATAGTAGTAATCCGAGCCTAAAAGTGTCGTATGCTTTATTTCGTAGATTTGTTTGTTCGTGAAATACTCATAGACATAGTAATAATCTGTTCCGAGAAGCGTTGTTTGCTTTACATCGTAAAGGTGTTTATTTGTGAAATATTCATAGACATTGTAATAATCCGTTCCAAGGAGTGTAGTATGCTTTGCTCTGTACGCATGTTTGTGCGACGGATATTCGTAAATATCGTAATAATCGGTTCCGAGGAGCGTAGTAGGTTTAATGGAATACACCTGTTTATTGGACGGATATTCATACACGGACATGGATCCGTAGCTATAGCCGCTCCCTCCACCATAATCTCCTGTCAGCGTAGAGTCTTTGCATGCTGTGCATACAAACGCTAATAATATGTATATCCAAAGTTTTCGCATCTACAGGATAATATTTGCGATTTTCTTTCTCGGTCATCGCTCGGTCATCTCCCGCTCATCGGTCAGTGGAAGGTGGCATAGCAAGCTTACCAAGTAACCACGCTTAATTATTCAGGATCTTGTTTGTGTTCCTCTTTGAATGTAGCAATCTCAGCAGCAATCGCTTCTTGCAATTCTTGCTTCGGGATGATTAACTGGTAGTCCGCGACACCAATAGGTTTACCCATATCTTCCAATGTTAGAGCTACCTCTACATTGTCCTTCTCCGCGCACAGAATAATACCGATTGAGCGGTTCTCGTCTTCTCCTTTCTCTAAACGGTCAAGAAGCGACAGATAAGCATTCATCTTACCGGCATATTCCGGAAGGAACTCACCGATCTTCAAATCGATAGCCACCAAACATCGTAACTTGCGATGGAAAAAGAGCATATCCACCTTGTATTCCTTGCCATTATATTCCAGCACATGCTGATTGCCGATGAATGTAAATCCTTCCCCCAGTTCCAAAAGGAAGAGTTTGATCTTCTCAACCAAACGTGCTTCCAATTCCAACTCCAATATAGGAGAAGTCACTCCTAAGAACCCAAGGTTGTATGTGCCGCGGAAAACCTCGTTGGCGTATTTGGCTTGTTCTGCCGGTAGAGTTGAGGCAAAGTTGTTCTCCATCGAGACCAACGGCTGACTCTCGTGCATTTTTAATTTGAGAGCATTCAGCAGCAATTCGCGGCTCCATCCTTTTGCAACAGATTCTTGAGCATAATACAACGTGGCACTATCGCTTAAATCCTTATTGAGAATCAATAAGTTATGTGACCATGGCAAAAGTGCTACGGTCTGTAGCAGTTTAGAGTCGCTATCTTTATATCGGGTATAGAAGGCCTTCATGTTCCATAATTGACGAGGCGACATACCCATTTGGGGATAGCGTTCCTTCAAATCGGCAGATAGTTTCTTAACAATTTGGCTGCCGTGCTTGCTTTCTAATTTTCTATCATAGAGCAATTTTCCTATCTCCCAATATGTATCATTTGAGGTAGCCGCCACCTGACGAGCCAACCGAAACCGAGCACTTTCAATAACTGCTACGGCTTGTAGCAGTAATTCCTTATACTCGTCTGATTTGAACGGCGTGTCTAATTGTTGAGTACTTATTTGCTCTATATCTGTCATGGTTTTTTACTGTCGGTTGATTGTGTCACAGAGGACGAAAATTTGGTCACCGGTGGTGACACAATTACCCATTTTACAAATTCGGGTGCAAAGGTACAAAAAATAATTGAGATATACAAATAAATTTGTATTTCTGCGATTAAAATAAGCATTTGTGTGTGTTCTAATGTTGTTTTCCCGCTTTTCTCCCGCTCATCGGTCGTTGGATAAATCTTTGGCGACGGCTAAGGATTTTTGCAATAGACGAAGGAGAACTTCCTTCGAGGGCAATTCGGTGAGATACTGCGCAACGCGGATTCCGGACTTGTCTTCATCGGCATAACTATCAGAAAATGAGACCATGACAATTTTGACAACAGTGTTGACACAATTTGAAAATCGGGAAATTGCAGGGCAAATTGCATCATTCGACGGATGGTTCTCTCTTCAAATCCCTTCGTTCCGTACTCCTCTTGCAATTGTCGCGCCACTGTTGCGACAATTTGCTTGCCATACTCAGCACGCTCGTTATTCAGCACATCGCGATTGATGCGGTCACCGATATGCCAATACATCGCCGTCAACTCATAATTGGCTGTAGCAGCTACGTGGGAACGCGCGGTATCGATTATCTTCCGCAAGTCACCGAGTAGTTCCGCAGAAACTAATTCGGAAGGATTGAGTTTTTCTATATCTGCCATATATCTTTACTTTTTCTTTCTGCACGCAAAATTGCGTGCAAAGTTACTACTTTTTTCTGACATATGCAAGCGTACACGTTTTTATTCACGTTTTTTATTTTTCAAAGACCTCTCAGCTACCGCGTTCCGGTGGATTTCAGGTAGCGAATAAAGGACGCGTATGAGGTAAATAAGGGGCATGTAAAGGGCATCCTAGACTTTGTTTTTGTAAAAACTCTGTAATTGTTTATTTTTCAAGCATTTACAGAGATACAAAATTCATGCAAAAAACTGCCGTTTTTGCCATTTCATTTTTACTTTTCGCTAAGGATCATGAACAGGACGGCGGCGATGCAGATGACGATGCCGGCGAGGATGTTCACCGTCAGCGGTTCGCTAAAGATCAGCGTGCCGACCAAGATTGCCGTTACGGGTTCGAAAGCGCCCAAGACGGATGTTTTCGTAGGTCCGATAAGGCGCGTGGAAAGGGCTATCGTCAGCATGGCTATCATGGTAGGGAAGATAGCCAAGCCGATGAGATTCAGTACGTCCTGAGTGGTGTCTATGCCTTGCAGCACCGGTGTTCCGTCAACAAGCAGGTACGCCAGAAAGGCGACGGCACCCACCACCAGACCATAGAACGTGAGCATGTGTTCGGAGATATGTTTGATACGCTGCGAGCGGTTGACAATCACCAGATAGACGGCGTAACTCAAAGCGGACATTGCCGCAAGAACAATACCGAGCCAGTGAATCTCTGTTCCGGCGGCAGGCCAGCTGAGCAAGACCACTCCCGCAACCGTGGCGGCTATAGACAGCCATACCTGCCATTGGGGATAGACATGTAACCCGACCATGATAAGCGCCACAAAGACCGGATACAAATAAACGAAGGTCGTTGCCAGCCCCGAAGGAATGAACCGGTACGACTCGAAGAGAAAGACACTGCTGGCGGCAAACAGACAGCCGAGCACCACCAGCAGCCGCATTTCCCGTCCGTTGACGCGGAAAGACTCATGCCGGAACGCCATCCAAAGACCTAAGATCACCGCCGAAATGGCATAGCGGAAGAACAGGAGCGACAACACCGGCACGCCGCCGTCCAAAAGCGGTTTGCCGAACAGCGGATTCAGTCCGTACGAGACACCCGCCGCCACTCCGGCTGCAAAGCCGAGAACTGTTTTCTGTTTCTGAGTCATGGTCTAATCCTGTTGCCGGTGATTTCTTGTATGTTCATTTTATAGGGTTGTGATACGGTTGATGCACCAAGTTATGGCTTGGGCGAGGCGGAGAGTGCAGTCGGTGAAATGACCGCCGTTATGCCAGACGAGGGTGGTGTGTTCCTCGCCGAGCGAGTGCGTCAGGAGGTCATGGTACGCACGGATGTTATCGCCCACTTGCGCGAGAACTCTGTTGCGGGTCTTCTCCTCTTTGATGCCCAGACTGAGCCAGACATTCGGAGTGAGAAGCGCGTGGCTTTGTACAAAAGGCACCCATCCGCGTATCCACACCGAAGGTGAGGCGGCAGCCACGGCAGCAAAGAGAGGCTGTTGGTACGCCGCCCAGAGCACGAACAGCCCTGCCAGCGAATAGCCGCCAAGGATGACCGGCAGCGAACCGTACAGACCTTGCATTTCGGGCAGAAGCGCGTTTGCCACAAAATCCAGCGTTGCGCCTGCCTGCGTGCCCACCTCCGGGCGTTGGGACAGCGCCGAGTCCGCCCACGGCGCGAGTTCGGCTTCCCAGTCGTTGACGGTGAACGCCGCAAGGACAAAAGGCACGGAGGTCTGCTTGGTTAGCATCTGCGCCAACGTCTCAAAATCCTTGCGTTCGTGTGCGCCGAGTGTGGTCAGCACAAGGCACCGGGGCTTCGGCATAGCATAGACCATGCACGGCCGGTTATCTATCAGAAGTTCGGTTGTCATAAATCCGGCTGCAAAGGTACTAAAATTTTGGCACATAGGCAAATAAATAGTCATAAACGGCACCTGTTTTTCTAAAAAATGCTCCTTTTTTCTTGCATAATTCAAAAAAAAGCAGTACCTTTGCACCCGATTTTGAATACAAACCATCCGCATAGCTTCCTCGGGGCGCAAACCGGTGAAGCGTTTGCGGACCGAAGAGCGTAGCATGACACATAGCGTTATACAAGCGTGTAACGCGCAGTCACGCGAGTGTCAATGCAAGCAAGGGCCTTGGTAAAGGCAAGGGTTGTAACCCGAGAATATTCCTTCCTCAAATTGAAATGTCGCGCATTTCAATTTGGGTAATAAGAAACAATTAAAAGGGTTACAACAAAATGCAGAAATCCCAAGTTTTAACGTATGTTTACAACACAGTCATTGTGTTGGTTTTGGCAGCCGGCGTGACGTATGTCGTGCTGCAGTTCACTCATTTCGGGCACATCGAGTACACCGATAATGCCCGCGTTTGCCAGTACATCGCACCGCAGAACACGCGCGTGCAGGGTTTTATCAAGGAGATACGTTTCGAGGCGTACCAACACGTGAACGCCGGCGACACGCTTGTTATCATCGAGGACAGCGAGTTCCGCCTGCGTCTGGCACAAGCGCGTTCCGACCTTGCCCGTGCCCAGCAGCAGAGCAAGCAGGCAGGGACCTCTATCCGCACGACCAACACGAACATCAGTGCCATAGAAGCGTCCAAAGCCGAAGCGAAGGCGAACATGGACAACCTTGCCCGCGAGGACAGGCGTTGCGAGCAGTTGCTGCGCACAGGTTCTATCTCGCAGCAGATTGCCGACCAGACGCACTCGGCTTATCTTGCCGCGCAGGCACGCTACGAACAGATATGCCGCACCATCGAGATGCAGCACAGCGTGGCGGACGAGCAGGGCTATAACCTCTCGGCTTCGGAGGCGGCAATCGAACTGGCGCAGGCGGCAGTGGAGTTGGCGGAACTGAACCTGTCGTATTGCTACATCATTGCTTCGCACAGCGGCGTGGTGGGCAGCAGAGATATTAACATCGGCGAACTGGTCAATCCCGGTCAGACGCTCGTCTCCATTGTTGATGAGCAGCAGAAATGGGTGGAAGCCAACTACCGTGAGAGCCAGTTGCCGAATATACACGAGGGTTCGGAGGTGTCCATTCATGTGG
Organism: Paludibacteraceae bacterium; assembly: GCA_017448345.1. GTDB lineage: Bacteria > Bacteroidota > Bacteroidia > Bacteroidales > Paludibacteraceae > Colicola. The sequence continues at coordinate 7,563 of JAFSLP010000092.1, forward strand.
ACGCCGTGCCGGATGTGGAATACAAAGGTCGTGTGCAGAGCCTGTCGGACGCTACCGGCAGCGCGTTCTCGCTTGTGCCGATTGATAATGCCACGGGTAACTTCGTCAAGGTGGAGCAACGCCTCACTATCCGCATTGCGTTAGACGGGAACAGCGAAGAAGATTTAGCGCGTCTGAAGGCAGGCTACAGCGTGGAATGTGAGGTGAAGTACTAAATGGTCAATGCCTAAATATATGATAAAATGGTAAATGACCAAATGGTAAATAGAACGGCAGCGCCGTTCCAGATGCCCATGTTCCGGGCGTGGGTGCCACGGAAGATACAGCCGTGGATTTATATTCTTCAAGTCTTGTGTATCCAGTTCTCGGGCGGGGTGTATCTCGGCGCGCTGGAAGCCGTGCGCGGCACAACAGCCCTGCAACTCGAAGACCTGCTGATGCTGCTCTATGCCGGTCTGGCAGGCATGGCGGTGTGGTTCCCGATGCTGTTCCGGATGAAGTTCCGTTTCACCAACCAACAGCTGCTTATCGGCTCGGCTGCCGTCATTGCCGTGTGCAACCTCATCACGATGCGGACGACGAACATGGCGGTCTTGCTGCCGGTCTGTTTCATCGCCGGCATCGCCAAACTGCAAGGCACATTCGAGAACATGTCGAATATCCAGCTTTGGATGACGCCGGAGCGTGATTTCGGGGTGTTCTTCCCTATTCTGCATATTGTGCTGCTGACCGCTATCACCGGCAGTGCATGGCTCGCCGCCGTCATTGCCTTCCATTTCAGTTGGCAGATGATGCACGTGCTGACCATCGGCACAATGTGTTTCGTGGTGGCAGTGCAGCTCTTTCTTTGCCAGCCGTGGTGCCCGATGCCGCAACGGATGCCGCTCAGAGGAATCGATATTTCCACGGGGCTGCTGATTTCTCTGCTGATGCTGATGATCAGTTATATCCTCGTCTATGGCGACCGGCTGATGTGGTTCTTTTCGCCCACGCTCCGATGGGTGCTGGCACTCAGCCTGATACTCTTGGCGTTTATTATGTACAGGCTCAAGACAGTGGAGAAACCCTATATCTCCTTGGAGATTTTCAAATACAAGAACGTGCTGGCTATCTTGTTGGTAACCGCCATCGCCGAGCTGCTTTTAGGCGCCGAGCACACGTTAGAGGAAATCTATTGGACCGAGGTGCGCGGCTTGGAGGAACATACCAAGGGTGCGCTCTGTCTGTGGTCGCTGCCGGGCGTGTATGTCGGCGTGCTGATTACCCTTTACTGGCTCGGGCACAGGAAATGGAAGGTGTGGAAGTTGTTCGCTATCGGTTTTGGTTGTATCCTGGTCTATTCGCTGTGTATGTATTTCTATTTAGATGTGAATGTGCCGATTGAGCAATACCGCCTCGGCTTGGCGTTCCGCGGCTGCGCGTACGCTATTCTTGCGGCGTCGCTGATGTGGAGCCTGCACGAGAGCGTGCATGACTTGGAGCATTTCTTCATGGCGCTTTTTATCTTCAACGTCATTCACATGTACCTCGCCGGCGCATCGGGCTACGGGCTGTACACCACGCTCTTCAAGCATTTCATGGCGGACAATATGTCCCGCTACGGCGCGTGCCTGACGCTGACTACTCTTGACTCGCAACTTCTTTCAACTTTCAACTCTCAACTCTCAACTTTAAGCGTGAGCGTCATGAGCGTGACCTTGAAGCAGATTTACGGTCAGATTATATGGGTGTCTCTGTTTATGACCTCGGCGTTCCTGTTGCTTGACATTCCGCGTGTCCGTACCGGTATAGAGAAAGTGCCGTACTGGCCGGTGTATGGTATCAAACTGCTCACGCGTCTGCGATGATGTGGGAAAGGGTATAAGACCTGTTTGGCGAAGATTGCACATGCGGACCACACTTTGCGTGCAGAGGGGAAAAGGTACCAAACCGACTGATGACCGAGAGAAAAAATACTGAAAAATATCACACGAGAAAACAAATTTCATAAATATATTTGCATATATCAAAAAAAAACAGTAACTTTGCAGCCAAAAGTTGCAAAGGTAATTGATTATGTCACAGAAAACGTTTTGGAAAATAGAGTATTTCGGCTTGTGCGTGAACGCTTTTGCACGCAAGTTTCGATTGAGTCCGCAGTTAGCGCACAACTACCTGCAGAAGTATGAAGGACTCAAGTTCTTGGACGAGTTTTATGATGTAGAGCACACTTTGCCGCTGGCTGACACGCTTGAATCATTACAGAAAATTTGTGCACGTAACGGAGGTTCACTATGATTTTGTACCACGGTTCCAATACGGATTTTGACACAATCGAGTTGTCCAAGTGCTTGCCAAACAAGGATTTTGGACAGGGCTTTTATCTCACTCCGTCCAGATACGATGCCTTACAGCGCGCCAAAGACAAATGCCGTAAAGAGCATGAAGGAGTGCCGACCGTATTGCGTTATAAATGGGACGAGACGAATCCGCAAAAGTTTTCCGTCAAACGTTTTGAGAAGATAGATGAAGAATGGGTGATGTTTGTGTTTAATAACCGCAAGCGCAAAGGTAAAAAGCACAAGTTCGATATTGTTATCGGTCCCGTAGCCGATGATGGCGTAGTACTATCATTGCAACTTTTTGAGAATAATTATATTGACATGAAGGCTCTGATAGAACGCCTTACATATACCAGACCTTCCATACAATATTGTTTCTGCACACAACGTGCTATAGCCAAACTGTAACGTGTATGAAAAAGAAAGAGTTTGACCTTGTTGTTGAAATGATTACCAACCAGTTGGTTTGTTTCTTAATGGAGGATTATAAATTGTCGTTGTTAGACGCGATGGACAAGGTGTACAAGTCGCAGACCTTTGAAAAACTACAAGACAAAGGCACAGGTCTCTATCTCCGTAGTGCTGCATATACGTATGAGTATTTGAAGAAAGAATTATAATACGTCCCTCTCTGAGTGGTGCTTCCGAGCATTCATGGAAAAGGAGAAAGAAAAAAATACATAAGCACGCATAAAATTATGGCGAACACACTGAATATACAAGGAACCAAATCCTCTCAAAAACACAAACACTTCGTTGGTTTATGTTTTTGAGTGTAATAGGGAGGCAAGTTGCTCTATACGCCCGAATCTTAATAATCGTCACTTTTTGCGCTTACCTGCCACTTACGAGACACCTACGAGACACGTACCCGACGATAGACCGACAGGATACCGACGAGATACCGTGCTGAAATCTTAATAATCGGATATTCCATTAGCTATACTTTCAAGAGGTGTTGGAGTGGTGTGAAAGTAACCGGTTATCTCCAATAAATGTGCGGTATTAGTCTAATGTTCGTCACAAAAACGTGCAAGAAAAGTAAAATATTCGTCACAAAAATGTGTTTTTATCGGCAGGCTTGTATTTCTTTTCGAACACCTCCATATGCTGCTCGCCCCAAGTCATTCGTCAATCAATCGTACCTCGGAAAAGTGTTCATCGTCCAATCGTCAATTCTCTGTCTATTGTCTATTGTCTTTTGATGATTTTGGCGGGGTTGCCGGCAACGGTGACGTCATCGGGGATGTCGTGGGTGACGACAGCCCCGGCTCCGACGATGACACGGTTGCCGATGGTGACACCGGGACAGACAATGACTCCGCCGCCGAGCCAGCAGTCATCGCCGATACGGATAGGGAGTCCGGTCTCGATGGTTTGGCGGCGAGCCATATAGTCATGCGGGTGGTCGGGGGTCAGGAGCTGGCAGTTGGGACCGATGAGTGTGTGTGCGCCGATGGTGATACCTCCGCCGTCGAGAAAGACGCCGTTGAAATTGACAAACGAGCCCTCGCCGATGGAGATGCGGTTGCCGTGGTCGCAATGGAAAGGCGGACAGATAATCACCGAGGGGTGCGCGTCGGGGATGAGTGCCCGGATGCAGCGGTGCAGTTCGTCCATGTCCCATGCGCCGCACCGGTTGAGGTCCCGCATGGCATGATACGCCCGCAGGATATTCGCCTGCACCTCCTTGTCCGTATAGTCGTAGGGCAGGTTACGGAGCATTTTTTCGTATTCGGACATTGCTATTCTTTTGCTTTTTGTACAAGTCGTTTGCCGAGTTCAAAGGCTTTCTGCAGGTCGTGCGGGAAACGGTTGGCACGGATGTCTGCGCGGACGGACTCTTCCACCGCCGTCTCATACCGGCTGTAGTCGTTGAACTGGTAGGTCTCGTGGGAGCAGAGCATCTCCGGCTTGCCGCCGAAGATACCGAGGACGCGGCAGTTCTCGCCGAGTATGGTATCATACCGTAGCGGTTGCATCAGGTTCTCCGGCGCGTTCATGGTGTAGATACATGCGCATTGGATGGGCTTGCGAATCTTCGGGGATGCGTAGTCGCAGTAATTGACGGCAGGGAAGACGAGGCGCTCGATGAACGAGCGCGTCATTCCAGTGGGGAAGGAGTCATAGACAGGCGAACCGATGACGAGCACGTCGGCACAGACGGCTTTCTCCAAGAGAGGCTGTAGTTCGTCTTTGACGGCGCAGAGACCGTTGACATTGTTGCCCTTGAGCTTGCAGGCGAAGCAGGATTTGCATCCCTGATAATGGAGGTCGTAGAGCTGAAAGAGTTCCGTATCCGCGCCTGCCTGCTGTGCGCCTTGCATGGCAGCTTCGAGCATCTGCGCGGTGTTTTTGTTCTTCCTCGGAGAACCGTTGATGAAAATGGCTTTCATAAATTAATAATGCGAATCAGCAGTTGAGACAACCTCAAACAGTCTTCGCTTTTAAGTTAATTTTATGTGTTATTTTTATTAAAAATAGTTGCTCAAAAACTTGCATATCTCGTTGATTTTTAGTAACTTTACAGTCTAATA
>JAFSLP010000093.1 GCA_017448345.1 Paludibacteraceae bacterium
GTTAATTGTCTTTAATTCTTATCTCGCTTTGCTCGAACGATCTATGGTTGGTTGACCTGAATAAATAATTTTTGGATAATTTTTGGGTAATTTTGGACGAACTTATTAAAAAATCAACTTCGATTTTTGACCCACCCTCTGCTTCGTCTATTTTGCCGGATAATGTCCCGCGTCCTCTCTCTCATATTCTCCCTTCGTCAATTATCAGGGCAATTTTATTGCCCGCTCTCCATCCTCTCATGCCCGCTCTCCATCCTCTCATGCCCGCTCCTTTCGTCCTTTGCGAGCCCGTGGCTGTGAGGGCCGGCATTTTTTCCGTCTATCCGTCTCATCCTTTTGAACCATTTTTGATAATCAAAAATTGTCTTCAATTGTCTTTAATTGTTGACCTGCATAAATAATTTTTGGATAATTTTTGATAATTTTGGACTTATAAAAAATAATAATTGTTGTTAATTGTCTTTAATTCTTATCTCGCTTTGCTCGAACGATCTATGGTTGGTTGACCTGTGTATAAATAATTTTTGGATAATTTTTGGTGATTTTTGACGAACTTATTAAAAAATCAACTTCGATTTTTGACACACCCTCTGCTTCGTCTATTTTGCCGGATAATCTCCCGCGTCCTCTCTCTCATATTCTCCCTTCGTCAATTATCAGGGCAATTCTATTGCCCGCTCTCCATCCTCTCATGCCCGCTCCTTTCGTCCTTTGCGAGCCCGTGGCTGTGAGGACCGGCATTTTTTTTCGTCTATCCGTCTCATCCGCATTTTTTTTCGTCTCATCTCTTGCATATGTCATTTTTTTGTCGTACCTTTGCGCTTGATTTCCAGCGGTAACCATTGTTATGTTATTGGCATTTTATTGGGTGATTATTGGGTGATTATTGGGTGATTATTGGGTTATTATTGGATTGTTCGACTACCCAGCGTATAACCTCACTATAACCAACAGCCTGCCATGGGCTTGTCTGTGCCGCTCGCCTCACGCACTCTCCCTCGGTCTTCTGTGCTATCCTCTGTCTGCTTTTTTGTTTAGGGGTGTTTTTCTTCCCCTAAAAAGTGTTCTATGGAGCCATATATAAGTTTCGAAACTACTACTGTTGCGATATATTAAGTTTTTTATGAAGTTAAGCGCTATTATATAGTCACTTATAATTCCATTCCAATTTTTTGATTTGCATCGGTTATGTTTTTTAGGTTTATTTCTTTTAAAGGCTTTTACTCGAAGAGTTGCGGAGTTTGATGGTAAAAACTATCCGAAAGCATGCTTGCGGGGAGTTTTTAGCAGCAAAATACGCGAGAGCAAAGCTCAAAAGCCTTCAAAAGTGTTTATCTTTGTTTTTTTCTTAAAATTATCGCAACACTACTATTTCGAAACCTCCATATTTCGAAAAAAATGCAAAAAAAATGCAAAAAAAATGCACTCACTCTTGCATGTTCGAAAAATTTATTGTATCTTTGCAGCCGATTTGTAAAGTCGATATAGCAAAAACTATAAAACGTTGTACTTGTAAATAATATTTTTGTTTATATACCATGCAGAAACGGAATTTATCCTTTGCGCAGCTCTTTAATTTGAGTCTCGGTTTCTTCGGAGTACAAATCGCGTATGCTCTTCAAAGCGCGAACATCTCCCGTATTTTTGCTACCTTGGGTGCGGACCCGCACACCCTTAGTTTCTTCTGGATTTTGCCGCCGTTGATGGGCATGATTGTCCAGCCTCTTGTCGGTAAGTATAGCGACAAGACGTGGAACCGGCTCGGTCGCCGCAAGCCATACCTCCTCGTCGGAGCACTCATCGCGGTGGCGGTGATGGTTCTTCTGCCGAACGCAGGTAACTTCACCTTTGCGCAGTCCGCTTTCTTGGGGCTCAATGCCGCTATGTGGTTCGGGCTCTTCTCGCTCATGTTCTTGGATACCTCCATTAACATCGCCATGCAGCCCTTCAAGATGATGGTCGGCGATATGGTCAACGAGGAGCAGAAGGGTACCGCCTATGCCATCCAGTCTGCCCTCTGTAACGCAGGCTCCGTCGTCGGATACCTCTTCCCCATCTTCTTCACATGGATTGGTATCGCCAACACGGCTCCCGAAGGTGTCATCCCCGATTCCGTCAAATGGTCGTTCTATATAGGCGCACTCATCCTTATCTTGTGCGTGCTTTATACGTTTTTGACGGTCAAGGAACTCAACCCGCAGGAGTACGCAGAGTTCCACGGCCTGAACCAAAATGAGAAAATGAGTAAATGCGAAAATGAGGAAGCCGGCTTTGTACAACTGCTCAAAGAGGCACCCTCTGCTTTCTGGACGGTAGGTCTCGTGCAGTTCTTCTGCTGGGCTGCGTTCATGTATATGTGGACCTATTCCAACGGAGCTATCGCTACCAACTGTTTTGGCTGGGACGGCGTTGACGCGAAAGCCTTGGCTTTTCAGGATGCTGGCAACTGGGTCGGAGTGGTCTTCTGTATTCAGGCTGTCGGATCGCTCCTGTGGGCGGCTCTCCTGCCGAAACTGGAGCATTGGTGCGGTAACAAAGGCGCTTATGCCATCTCGTTGGTGGTCGGAGCTATCGGCTTCATCTCCATCTGGTTTGTTACCAACCAGTATGTCCTCTGGCTCTCTTACGCCCTCATCGGTGCCGCATGGGCTGCTATGCTCGCCCTCCCGTTCACCATTGTCACCAACGCTATCAAGGGCGGTAACATGGGCTATTACCTCGGACTCTTCAACTGCACCATCTGTGTCCCGCAAATAGTAGCAGCCCTCTGCGGAGGATTACTCCTTAAATATGTATGCGCGCACGTACAGGCTGGTATGCTGGTTGTTGCCGGCGTTCTCCTCCTGTGTGGTGCCGCCGCTGTCTTCCTCATCAAAGAGAAAGAATAACCCCTGTTACTTTAAGTTCCTTAAAGACCTTACACTCTTTAAAGACCTTAGTCCCTCAGAAAATAATAATAAACAAAATAACATATTATGAAAAACAAATCTACAATTCTAATCATGGCGTTGGCCATAGTGACAGCCTTCGTGGGCTGTAGAAGGAATGAGATTGACGTTGAAAATGAGCTGAAGGAACTCTCTGAAGAGACTTTCCAAAGTCTTGAGTATTGCAGCCATGTTGATGTGAATGGCTACAATATGGATGTCATTCAATTCCATTTTAATCATTCAGACAACACGGTAGAGAAAAAATCCTTCTCGTTCGGAGACGGCGTTCCCACTGCGTTTGAATCGAAGAACTATTCGTTCGTATGGGATGAATTTACAGACTCTAAGTTAGGGAGAAAAGCACGGCTCGTCGCTGGCGACGAAGTGCTGGATGTGATCTATCTGAATAATGTCTTTACGCTCTCCGGAACGGTAAAGATGACGGAGATGGCTCCTCTTGCTGATATCGCCTCTTCCGTTTCTTCGAATATAGCTAACTCGGACTGGGCTGCTTATGATCCGGTTTATGTGATGCAGGATCGCTGGACTATGGATACAACTTGGTATGAAACCCATCGTCAGGGAAAGAAGATTGTCGTTGATACCATTACCGGACGTTTCAAACATGCGGAAAAAATCCCTGTTGGCGTTGCCTCGCAGAAGATTTCGTATTTGCGTTTCTATGACGATGCTGCTTCGCATAGAAAGACGCTGGCTTGGGCGCAAGGCGAGCAGATTAATGTTGTTACACCGGATACCTTGATTTTGCCTCAGGTACAGGATGCTGCAAAGAATGATACAATCATCACATTCGCTATAGAAGAAAAACCTGCTTCCCGTGTTACTGTGGACACCGCCAGTCATTGGAGCATTGCCAAGGTCAAAGATGGCGCATTTGATGTGGTTTTCAAACATTCTGACGACAGCGCTGATGAGACGCTGCAAATATCCTCTTATACGGACAGCACATTCTCGCTGGATAACGCGATTTATCATAACCTGAAAAAATAATAGAGTATGAAAAACGATATATTCAATCTTCGCGCTCTGCTGATTTCTTGTTTCCTGTTTGTAGGACTCTCAGCATTCGCTCAAGTCCCGGTGCAGGGTACTGTCATTGACGCTGCTAACGGTGAACCGATTATTGGTGCTTCTATCCTTGAGGTGGGTACTACGAATGGTACTATCACAGACTTTGATGGTAATTTCTCTCTTACTGTAAAACCCGGAGCCAAACTCCAGATTTCCTATATGGGTTATAAAACCCAAGAACTGGCAGCTGCTGCCAATATGGCTGTCAAACTCGGAGAAGATTCTGAGTTACTGGAAGAAGTGGTTGTTGTCGGTTATGGTGTGGTGAAGAAAGGTGACGCTACCGGTTCTGTTACCGCCATCAAACCCGATGACATGAACAAAGGTCTTACCACCAACGCTCAGGATATGATCCAAGGTAAGATTGCCGGTGTGAATGTGGTGGCTGCTGATGGTACTCCGGGTGGTGCCGGTTCTATCACTATACGTGGTGGTGCTTCCCTGAACGCCTCTAACAGCCCGCTCATCGTCATCGATGGTCTGGCTATGGATGAGAATGGTATTCAGGGTGTCTCCAACCCCCTCTCAATGGTCAATCCGAATGATATCGAGAGCTTTACCGTCCTCAAGGACGCATCGGCTACTGCCATCTATGGTAGCCGCGCTTCGAACGGTGTCATCCTCATCACCACCAAGAAAGGTTCTAAAGGCGGCAAACCCAAAGTAAGCTACGCAGGTAACATGTCTATCGGTACGCTTACCAACCGCACGCAGGTGCTTACGGCGGACCAGCTTCGCGGATATGCTACCGCCTTGGGGCATAACGAAGAGAAAACCAATACATTAGGTACTGCAAGCACCGATTGGCAGGATCAGATTTACCGCACTACGGTTTCTACCGACCATAACGTCTCTGTTATGGGTGGAGTGAAGAACAACATAGTGGATATGCCGTATCGTGCTTCCGTGGGTTACACATTACAGAACGGTGCGATTAAGACCTCGCAAATGCAGCGTGTTACCGCTTCTCTGAACCTCAGCCCCTCCTTCTTGGATAACCACTTGGCATTCAATATCAATACCAAGGGAATGTATATCTACAACCGCTATCCTGCTTCCGTAGTAGGAGCCGCTCTCTCGATGGATCCTACCATGCCGGTTAGAGGCGGAGCGGTAAACGCCAATGGAGATGTCTTGGTGCCGCAAAACGTGCTCGACAACTGGTTTGACGGATACTACCAGCGTGTCGTTTCTCCGTCCGGATATAACGACGACGCATGGCCTTATACGAAAAATTCACAGACAACCGGTAACCCCGCAGCTGCTTTGGCGCATAAGAACGACCGCGCGAACGCAGGTTCGTTCGTCGGCAATGTGGAAGCGGACTATAAGATTCACGGTTTGGAAGACCTGCATCTCCACGCTAATTTCGGCGCTGACTATTCCTATGGTAAGCAGAAAACAATCACGTCTGTTTATGGTTATGACAACCACTATTTCGGATGGAACGGCTGGAGCGATATGCGTAAGTACAACCTCCAGTTCTCGGCATATGCCCAATACGGACATGACTGGGTGGAGGAGAACCAGCATTTTGATGTGATGGTCGGTTACGAAAACCAGTATTTCTACCGCCGCACAGAAAGCGATGGCTCCGGCTTCTACCAGTCCACGAATAAGGATCCTGAATTGGCAGGACAACCCTATAACAGATATAGTAATATATATATCACGGATAATGCCCTCCAGTCTGTCTATGGACGTGTGAACTGGAATGGCTGGGACCAGATTCTCGTTACCGCTACCTTCCGTGCGGATGCATCGTCACGTTTCGCTAAATATAATTCCAAAGGACAGAATGCACGTTGGGGGCTCTTCCCCTCTGTCGCTCTCGGTTGGAAGATTAAAGAGACTTTCCTCAAGGATGTGAATGCTATCAACGACCTGAAACTCCGTGTCGGTTATGGTATCACAGGTCAGCAGAACTTGGGTGTGGACTATTATTACCTGCCTACATATACCACAGCTCAGGACCACGCTTATTATCCCGTTCTGGACGGAGGTGAAAGCAATCCTCTCTATGCTGGTAAGGATGCCAATGGGAATGCGGTCTATTACACCAGCCGTCCGGGCGTGTATAATACCGACTTGACGTGGGAGAAAACATATACCAGCAATATCGGTATCGACTTCGCTTTCCTGAACAACCGTATCAATGGTAATATCGACTATTATCACCGTCGTACCAAAGACCTGCTTAGTACCGTCAATGTGTCTGCCGGCTCTAACTTCAAAAACCAGATGCTGGGCAACATCGGTAGCCTCTACAACCAAGGTATTGAGTTTGCTATCAACGCTGTGATTATTGATAGAAAGAATTTCAAATGGGATTTGGGATACAACGTCGCTTGGAACCAGAACAAGATTACCCAGTTGCTCTCGGACGATCCTGACTACTTTGTACCGACAGGAGGTATCAGTTCGGGTACCGGAAATACCATCCAAGCCCATAAAGTAGGCGAAGCCGCATACTCCTTCCTCGTTTATGAGACGAAAACCATGACTGATGAAGATGGTGTAACCCGTCATTATTTCGTGGACCGTAACAAGGATGGTCAGATCAACGATAACGACAAATATATCTACCACAACCCCGCTGCGCCGGTTACTATGGGTCTCCAGACCAAGTTCCAGTTCTATGGATTTGACTTGGGCATCACGCTCCGTGCCAATATCGGAAACTATGTGTACAACGATGTGTTGGCTGGCAACTTGCAATGGGTTGAGTCTGATAAGGTCTTCCAGAACCAGAATGGAGGCTATCACTCTGTTCTCAAATCCGCTTTCACCTGCTATTACGGAGACAACATGCGTAGCGATGATATACGCACATATGTCTGGAACGACGCGACACAGGCATACGAAGTCGGCACGGATGCCAAGGGGGCTTTGGTTAAGAACTCTAACTGGTACGCTTCAGATTTCTTCGTAGAGAAAGCATCTTTCCTCCGTATTGATAACATCACGCTCGGCTATAGTTTCAACAAGAAGGTACAGGGACGTGCTTACGTCACCGTATCCAACCCCTGCGTGTTCTCTACATACAAGGGACTTGACCCGGAGGTCGGAGGAGGTATTGACAATAATATCTATCCCCGTAGTATGACTACTGTGATGGGTATCAGCCTCCAGTTCTGATTGGTATGAGGATTAACGGAATAAAGAACTTAAAAATTAAATAGCGTTATGAAATACACAAAAATATTCTTTGCTGCCTTATTAGGTTTTGGAATGACAGCCTGTTCGCTGGATAGAACGCCGCTGGATCCTAACACAGACACGAATTTTAATAAAGATGCTGTGTTTGCTAAATGCTACGCTACCTTCGGCGTCACAGGACAGAAAGGTCCGGACGGTAACGGAGATGTGGATGGCATTGACGAAGGTACATCTTCTTTCTATCGTATGTTCTGGGAACTGAACGAGTTCTGCACGGACGAAGGATGGTGGATATGGAACGATGTGGGACTGGCGGATATCCGTACCCTGACTTGGAGTTCGAGCAACGACTTGGTTTATGGTCTCTATTCGCGTCTGAACTTCGATATCACGCTCTGCAATTCGTTCTTGGATAAGACTACCGAATATACGGATGACGAGACTTTGGCGCAGCGCGCCGAAGTGCGTATGCTGCGTGCAATCAACTTCTATTATCTCTTGGATATGTTCTATCGCATGCCCTTCTCGTTGACCGTTTCGCCTAACAAACCGATGCCGACTACGCGTCAGGACCTGTTTGCTTGGCTGGAGAAGGAATGTTTGGATTTGGCTTCCGACCAGTATATTATCCAAGCAGGACAGAGAACCAATAAATACCGTGTCGATCAGGCTTGTGCTTGGTTCCTCCTGATGCGTCTTTACCTCAACGCAGAGGTATATAACGAGTCCTCGCTCGGAGCACGGGATGGCGAACCGAGATATGCTGACGCCAAGCAGTACGCAAAGAAACTGATGGATAGCCCCTACAAACTGCACGGCTATGACAAATCTGCAAAGGCTGCGATTGATTTGGCTAAAGAGCGTACCGATGACCATGTGTACTACTCGGCTTACCAGCAGCTCTTTATGGGTGATAATGATAATAACGGTGCACAGGATGAAGCAATCTTCATGATTTATCAGGATGCAATCCATTCCCAGAACTGGGGTGGCTCACGCTTCCTTGTCAGCGCAGTACGCGATGCCAACTACGTGCCCTTTGGTTCGACGGATACATGGTCGTGCTTCCGCTCATCGCCTGAGTTCGTATATTATTGGGTGGACAAATCCAAAGCTTCCTCGATTTCGCTGAATGAGTACCAGATGCCGGTTGCTTTAGGAGATGACCGCGCTATCATGGCGTCCAAGACAACTGCGGGAAAGAAAATGTCTTTGACAGGTAATGAGGCTGCAGATTTCTATGCTTCATGGTCGGTTCTCAAGTTTACAGGAGTATATTCCACCTCCGAGACAATAACCCTGAAAGATAAAAATGGTAATGATTCCATCGTGGGTGCACCGTGGAACTGGGCTTCGCCTGTTGGAGAACCGCAGTGGCCCGATACCGATATTCCTTTGTTCCGTTTGGCAGAGGCTTACTTGACATATGCCGAGGCTTGCTACCGTACGGGCGAAATGGCTCCTGCTGTGGAGGCTGTCAACTGCCTCCGCCGTCGCGCCAATGCACCGGAGATTTCTACGCTCGACGATGAAACATTGTTAACGGAGTGGGCGAAAGAGTTCTGGTGCGAAGGACGTCGTCGTACCGACTTGATTAGATATGGACAATTTGCTGGTCCGGCGTCAACTATGACGTGGGAAGGACATAAGGCTGGAAAGGATGCGAAATACAATGTATATCCGATTCCTGTCAAGGATGTCACAGCAAATGAGAACTTGAAGGGTCTTAACGAAGAAATAGGCTACTAATAGATATATAAATGGTTCTTACAACCAATTTATTAACTAACTTTATTAACTAACTTTATTAACTAATTTTATTAACAAAATTATGAAAAAACTATTCGCTTTTGTAGCAGTCGCTCTCTTTAGCGTTGCTACGTTCGCAAGCCGCGAGGTAGTTCCTTCGGATGACGATTTGAAATCGTATGCAACCGGAACCTACACGATGTGTATCTACAACGAGAGTGCCTGCAACGGTATCGTTCTGAATGGTACCTATGCAGGTTGGCCCAATGCCGCTGATCATGCTACTCTGCTTGACTTCGTAGCAGTAGAGGGCTTCGAAGGCTGGTATGTCGTTACTTGGGAAGATGCAACGGATCCCGCAGATGCAGCAAATGGTGGTGTACAGGCTAAGCCTATCCAATTGGACGGTAGCGGTCTCTTCAACTGGGATTATCAGCTTGGTCCCGATGCAGAACTGATTCGCGGTACTGCTGACTTGCTCCCCGGTAATAATGGTACTGAGGTGGATATCAAGAATATCCAACCGGGTATCGTGGTTATTGATGTAAAGAGCTGGAAGAACAATCCTTGTACCGCTGTTTATCATGTGTACAACGTTACACTCGTATCGCCGGACTGCAACGACGAGGACTTTATCACTCCGGCTATCTCCGGTGGTTTCAACGGCTGGGCACAAGAGGCTATGACCCTGAATGAGCTGAAGACCGCTGAGCGTGCGAATGCCGGTCTCCCCGGTGGTGTATTCGAAATCAGCTTCAAAGCTGCTGAGGGTTCTGAGTTCAAATTCCGTTCCGCTGAGGAGTGGGGTAAAGACTGGACCAACGAGCTCAAAGAATATAACGCTGAAGAGGATGCATGGAATGCTTTCAACGGTGGCGCAAACCTTGTACTTGGTGCAGAGACCGACCTTGTATATGACCTTGGCGATCCTGAGAAGTACTCATGGAACAACTGCGAGAAACCTATCGAAATCGAGGAGAAAGAGTTTGACTACGCTATTACCGTAGCAAATGCTCCGGCTTGTGGCGAGGCTGTTCTGGCTATCGTTGGTGGTTTCGAGGCTTGCGGTTGGGATATTGCTAAGCCGGTAGAAGTAGTAAACGGCGCAGCTACTATTCACGCTAAGAACACAGACGAGTTCAAGTTCTTGGATAAGACCACTGGTGACTGGTCCAACGAAGTAATCGGCTTTGCTCAGACTACATTCTACAAAGCTGACCTCGCTGATGGAGAAGAGGATGGTAAGATTGCTATCGACCTCGCAGACACGTACTTCGCTGCTTGCGATCCGCAAGGTATCGAGAACGTTGTTCTGACCGAGAAGGCTCAGAAAGTAGTTGTTGACGGCGTCCTCTATATCGTTCGCGACAACAAGCTCTACAACGCACAGGGTACTCAGGTTCGTTAATACGAACTCCCTTTAGTATCAGCCATACATGGCTAATGCATCAGCCATACATGGCTGATTAAAAGATAGCCCGGGCTTTCGCTCGGGCTATTCTTTTTGTCTTACAGGCGCTTGCGCCGGTCTAACAGCGTAGCGGTCATACAATGAAATGGTCTAACAGCGTCAGCGTTCCATCTTGAAACTACCTTTGGCACCTTTCTTCACGATAAACGTACACTGACCTGCAAAAGCATGCATCTGCGGCTGAACGAACGAGTCCAGACAAGCGGCGTCTCCGTTAGCGGCTGCCACAAACCCGTCACCTTCATAACTTATCAGGTTATCGGCGAAGGGACAAAGGTTGCCTTTCTTGTCAACCACTTTGACGGTCATATAGCATAGCTCCTCCGGGTTCTCGCTCTCGTTGGCGTATTCTACCACCAAGTGATGAGGCTTGCCTGCCGTGCGGATGACCTCGCGTGCAGCCTCTTTGCCATTCTCGTCGTATGCCACCACTTCTATCTTGCCTTTCTTGTAGGGTACGTCAAACCACATCAGCCTGTATCGCGGCAATAACTCCGGTCGCGGAGCAGAACCCCATTCGGGCACCTCGAACTTTCCCACTTTCGGCATCTGACTTACCCTTGCCGTTTTGTCTCCCTCCCTTGAGGGGAGGGCAGGGGAGAGGTTTTCGCCTTTTGCCAGACGCTCCGTCTCTTCGGCGGTGGCGTGACGCAGTTTGCCATAGCTCTTGCCGTTGACGAACAGTTCTGCCTCCGGATAATTGGTATAGCAGAAAACCGGCACTTTCTCGCCCTTCTTCCAGTTCCAGTGCGGCAGCAGATGCAAGGTCTTCTCGTGCTCGTTCCACTGGCTGCGGTAGAGCCAGTAGCGGTCTTTGGGCAGCGATGCCAAGTCGATGATGCCGAAATAAGAACTATGGCTGGGCCATGCGTCCGTGTCGTACGGTGACGGTTCGCCGAGGTAGTCAAAACCCGTCCAGACAAACTGACCCAAGGTCCATGGGTAATCGTCCTGCAACTGGAAATCCTGCTCCGGCAGACCCGACCATGCGCAGTATTCGAGGTCGTATCCGCTGCTTTGGTTGTCGGCATATTTTGCGTCCGGCTGTATCAATGCCGGCAGTTTATACACGCCTCTTGATGAAACGGTGCTTGCTGTCTCGGAGCCGAGAATCATCTTTTGCGGCAGGTTCTCGTAGCCCTCTATGTATCTTCCCGTGCGGTAGTTGAAACCCGGCAGTTCTACGGCTGCTCCGAAGCCGTTATGAATGACGTGCATCGCCTGATCCATTCCGTTCGTTACAGGGCGGGTGGGGTCGAGTTGGTGGAAGAGTGCCTGCAGCTCCGTCACAATGCCGATGCCGTCTTCTAACACTTGGTTCCATACCTCGTTGCCGCTGGACCAGAGCATGACGGAGGCGTTGTTGCGGTAATGTTTCACCATGTTGGTGATGTCCGCTTTCCACCAGTCGTTGAACTCTTTGCTGTAGTCGTTCTCGGTCTTGCCGTGGTTCCACACGTCGAACGGCTCCACGCATAGCATCAATCCCATCTCGTCGCATAGTTCCACCAACTCCGGCGCAGGCATATTATGGCTGGTGCGTATGGCATCGCAGCCCATGGCTTTGAGCATGGTCAACTGGTGACGCAGCGCATCTTTGTGTACCGCCGCACCCAACGGACCCAAGTCATGGTGCAGACACACGCCTTTGAACTTACGTGTCTTGCCGTTCAGCTGAAAACCATGTTCTTTTGTATAACTGACTGACCGGATACCGAACCGGGTCTCTTTCTCGTCCAGCATAACAATCTTCATCTCGGCATCCTCAGAAGAGTCTTTGTCAGGAAAAATCTTCCTATATACTTGTGTCTTGGCTACATAAAGTTCCGGTGTCTCGGGGCTCCATAGATGCGGGTTTGGAATGACAACAGAACCGTGCTCGCTTTCTATATAATCAATGAGTTCTCCTTTGTAGTAAATATCTGTCGTTACGAACACGCCCTCGTCGTAAGCCGTTGTTTTATCCACGCCGTTCTGCAACTCTATGCTGATTTCCACCTTTGCTTTTGCATTGTCTGCCTCCGGCGTACGCACCCATACACCAAAGGTAGGTATATGTATCGCCTCGCTCTCTACCAAATGCACGTTGCGGTATAGTCCTGCACCCGGGTACCAGCGGCTCTGCTGGGGCTTGTTCTCCAGATAGACGTCTATTTCCACCTCTGATTGCTGACCGCTGACGGCTGATTGCTCCATCAGATGAGGCAGGATATAACAGTCGAAGGTGTTGTAGCCGTAGGGCCAATAGACCATCTCCTCGCCGTTGACATACACATCGGCGTGGCTCATCGCTCCGTCGAAAACGAGGGTGTAGAACTTGTCCTTGTTTACTTTCACGCGCGTGCGGTAGTGCCCTTTGCCCATCCAAGGCAGACCGCCGCTGCGCCCTGTCTTCCAACTCGGCTCGCTCTCTCCGTTCTGCACCACTACCACTTCCTGCAGGTCGTTCTTACGGTCGAACGGACCGCCGATAGCCCAGTCGTGAGGGATGGTGACTTCATGCCAAGTGGTATCGACATCCGGCATCTGTTCCGATGGCTCTTGCCGGAACTGCCAGCTCGTCAGCAATGTGCTGATAGCTAATAACAATGAAAACATCTTTATACTTTAAACTGAAAAACTTCTTTCAACTCTCAACTCTCAACTCTCAACTTTCAACAGAACCGGTATTCGGTTATCTCGTCCAGTTGTTCTCCGGGGCGGAGTACTATGTCCGGGAAGGACTCATGATTGATGCTGTCAGGCCAGTTCTGCGCCTCCAAGCAAACGGCGTGCTGTTCGTCGTACATCTTTCCGCTCTTGCCTTCGTTCTTCTCCACCCAGTTGCCGGTATAGACCTGCAGTCCTTTCATTGTTGTCCAGCACTCCATGGTCCGTCCGTCTGCCTGCAGGGTGGCGGCGTGGCGCAACTCTTTGGGTGCATGACCCTCACAGAGACACCAGTTGTTGTCAATGCCTCTTCCGGGCGCAAAGAACGGGTCGTTGATACGGTCGCCGATACGTACAGGCTGGCGGAAATCCATCGGTGTGCCCTCCACGGGGAGAATTTCTCCTGTCGGACAAGCCGTCTCGTCAAATGGTGTATAGGTGTCAGCAAACACCTGCAGCACATGGTCATCCACACGTCCGCTGCCTTCTCCGGCGAGGTTGAAATACGCGTGGTTGGTCATCGCTACGATGGTTGGCGCATCGGTCTTTGCCTCATAATGGATGACGAGGCGGTTGTCTTTGGTAGCCGTATAGGTCACATAGACATCCACGTTTCCGGGGTAGCCCTCCTCGCCGTCCTTGGCGCGGTAACGGAGTGTTATCTCAAACGCACTCTGTGCCGTCACTTCCCATATCTTGGCGTTGAACCCCTCCACACCGCCGTGCAGACTGTTGGTGCCGTTGTTAATGGGCAGTTGGTATTGCTTGCCGTCCAGCGTGAACTTGCCGTCTTTGATACGGTTCGCCACACGCCCGCAGATGGCATTGAAATACGTCTCTTGGGTCAGCCATTCCTCCGCTGTGCGGAAGCCAAGGACGACATCCTTGACTTCCCCTTTGCGGTTGGCTACCAGCAGTCGGGTAATCTTCGCCCCGAGGTTACTCACCTCCACCTTCAATCCCCCACTGCTTTTAATTGTATAGAATTTAATTTGCTGCATAGTAACTGTCTAACGTCGCGTGAGCGACCATTTTAACACTTTAACTATTTAACGTGCGTTAGCACAAACGGCTCACTCCGTCGCCTATCTCTGCCACATAGAAGTCGGCTTTGAGACCGGTCTTTTTCTCATATTCGGCACCTACGAACGCTTTGAATTGCTCGATAGCTTCATCCTTGACGAGGCTGACGGTGCATCCTCCGAAACCGCCGCCGGTCATACGGCTGCCTAACACGCCTTCCACCTGCCAAGCCGCTTCTGCCAGTGCGTCCAGTTCGGGACCGGTTACTTCATAGTCGTCGCGCAGCGACACATGGCTGGCGGTCATCAGCTCGCCGAAATAAGCAATTTCGCCTTTCTTTAACGCCTCTACGGCAGCAGCCGTACGGGCTACTTCGCCTACCACGTGGCGCGCACGTTTCTTGGCTATCGGGTCGGTGATGGCGCCTTCCACTTCTTTCCAGTCGTCCTCTGTCAGTTCGGCGAGGTATTTGATGGGCTTCACTTTGCTGATTTGCTCCACAGCGGTGCGGCACTGGCGCACGCGGTCGTTATAGGCGCCGCTGTCCAAGTGGTGCGGGCTGTGGGTGTTGGTGATAACTACTTTGATGCCCTCTAATTTGACAGGCACGTGCTCGAACTCCAGCGTGTCGCAGTTGAGGTGGATAGCGTGGTCCTTTTTGCCTTGTGCCGAGGCGAACTGGTCCATGATGCCGCACATCACACCGGCGTACTCATGTTCGCAAGCCTGACCGATGAGCGCCAGCTCCGTGCGGTATTTCTTGTCGTCCGCATCGCTCCATCCCATCTCCTCTGTAAACGCGCGCGCAGTAACCACCTCCATGGCGGCACTGCTGCTCAGACCGGCTCCGGCGGGCACGTTGCCGTAATAGAGGATGTCATAACCGCTCTGCAGCTTTGCCTCCGGATGACGGCGGCGGATGATGTCGATACACCCTAATGCGTAGTTGCACCATGCGCGGTCCGGCTGGGGAGCGATGGCGTCAACGGCTATCTCATATACCTGCTCCATGTTCATCGAACGGAACCGTAGCACATGGTCGTTATTCTTCGCCAGCAGCAGCCATGCGCCGAAACTGAGTGCACAGGGGAAGACACTGCCTCCGTTGTAATCGGTGTGCTCGCCGATGAGGTTCACGCGACCCGGAGAGAAGAAGATTTTCTGAACTTTCTGATGGTAGGCTTGCTCGAACGCCTGTTTCATTTCTTGTGTGGTCATAGTAATAGTAATTTAATGTGAATTAAAATTGTGTGCAAATATACGATTTTTTTTTCGAATACACAAGTTTTTGGCGAAATTGTGTCTTTCCAAGGCTCGGATATGCTAAAAAAGTAAAAAAAAGTGTCAAAAAGATAAACTTTCTCTTGCGTATTCAAAAAAAATGTATTATCTTTGTGGCGTTATTTGATTTTGCTGCGGACAATCTCTAAAAAAATAATACTATGAACTTGGAATTTCTCCTCTATGCATTGCTTTTCATCCTTATCGGATTGATGCTCGTATCGTTCTTCCTTGTGTGGAACTGGTTTGACGCGCGTGAACGTCTGAAGGTGGTGCGCGAGGTAACCCGCGAGCAGACCATTCATGCTATCCGCCATGCGCATAACAAATGCCGTCTGCTGTTGTACACCAGTCTGGTGCTGGCGCTGGCATATGTGCCTATCCCCTTTGTGTTGGAGGATTACTACAACACGCTGGTTTATCCGGGGGTGGTCATCATGGCGGATTTGCTGATTCTCTTCGGGCTGCGTGCGCGTGCAAAATCGTATCTTAATAGTATCGACGAATATGTCAATGAGAATGAGGAGCACGTGCGTGAGGCTGCAGCGCAGCGTGAGCAGCAGCGCGAGCAGTGGAGGCGGGAAGCCGCTACGCTCAACCCGCAGGCGCAGGCGATTATCCATGAAGCATTGGGCGACACCTACGAGACATGGTACCGCCATGATATCCTCCTTGGCAGATGCGTGCTGGCTAACAGAGAGACGGGCGTGCTCTATGCACAGGGAATCGTGATTCCGTTCAGCGAGATTATGGAGGTGCGCCACGGACGCAAGGACCTCAAACTCATCACCAGCAACAGTACCTATCCGTTCGTCACCATCGACTTTGGCGCACTGCCTATCAATCCCGAGACGGGTAATAAATACAAGGACGAGATAGCGGCTGAGATAGAGAAACTCATCCCCTGATTAATCACCCTAAGTAACAAAAAAAGAGGCGCACGCCTCTTTTTTTGTATAGTCCCTTGTCCCTTGCAGAGGAGGGTTAATAGCTCTCCTCCGCCGATGGGAAGGAACCGTCCTTGACGGTATTGATATATTCTCCTACGGCATTCTTCACTTCTCCTGCCAGTGAGGCGAAATGGCGCAGAAACTTGGGCTTGAAGCCTTGGTTCAGACCTAACATATCGTGCAGTACGAGCACTTGTCCGTCGCATCCGGCACCGGCTCCGATTCCGATGACGGGGCAGGAAACGGCTTTGGTCACTTTCTCCGCCAGCGCAGCGGGAATCTTCTCTAACACGATGGAGAAACAGCCTGCTTGGTCCAGCAGTCTGGCGTCGTGAATCAGCTTCTCCGCTTCGGCATCTTCTTTGGCGCGCAGTCCGTAGCCTCCGAACTGGTTCACGCTCTGCGGGGTCAGTCCTAAATGTCCCATCACGGGCACTCCGGCTTGAATCATGTGACGGATGGCAGGCAGAATCTCTTCGCCTCCCTCCAGCTTGACGGCGTCGCAACCGCTCTCCTTGAGTATCTTCACCGCGTTACGCACCGCCTCTTCCTCGCTGATCTGATAGCTGCCGAATGGCATATCGCAAACCACTAATGCGTGTTGGGCAGCGCGCACCACGCCTTTGGTCAGAAAAATCATCTCATCCACCGTGATGGGCAGCGTGTATTGGTTGCCGCACACCACATTGCTTGCGCTGTCACCCACAAGAATCATGTCTATCCCTGCTTCGTCCGTCAGACTGGCAAGGGTGTAGTCATAACCGGTCAGCATAGCGATTTTCTCGCCGTTGGCTTTCATCTGACGGATTTTGGCGGTCGTCATCCGGCTGTTTTGTACATGTACACTCATTTTTATCTGTGATTTAGTCTTTCTTTATTGGCTGTTTTGCAAAATCGGGCACAAAATTACTGCTTTTTTATGAAAAAACCAAAATTTTTAATTTATAATTTTTCATTTTTAATTATTTTTTGTATCTTTGCACGTTAAATGAGAAGAAATTGGTATATATTCGCCCTTTTGGGCGTTTTGGCAGTGCTCCTTTTCTGTCTGGACGTGTGCAGCGGCAGTGTGTGGATTTCGCCCTTCGGAGAACTCACTCCGATGGAGAACAGGATTCTGCACGCCATCCGTCTGCCGAAGGCGCTGACCTCCATCCTTGCCGGTGCGGCGCTGTCCGTCTCGGGTCTGGTGATGCAGACGCTCTTCCGTAATCCGCTGGCGGGACCTTATACCTTGGGCGTCTCCTCCGGTGCCAGTCTGGGGGTGGCGCTGCTGACGATGTTGGGGGGAATTCTTTCAACTTTCAACTTTCAACTTTTAACTTTTGGCTTGCCGGTAGCAGCCTGCACGGGTGCCGCCATGGTGCTGCTGCTGGTGCTGGCGGTCAGCCGCAGGGTGACGAGTAATGTCAGCCTGCTGATAGTCGGAATGATGTTCGGCTCTATTGCCGGGGCGTTGGTCAGCTTGTTGCAGAACTTTGCCAACCCGGATGCTCTCAAGATGTTCATTGTCTGGACGCTCGGTTCGCTCAGTTCGGTCGGCTGGGATGATATGAAAATACTGGTGCCGGTGCTGCTGCTGGGCGCACTCTTCGTCCTGCTGTCGCTCAAGCCGCTCAACGGACTGATGTTAGGCGAGGACTATGCACGGGGTTTGGGCATCAATGTGCCGCGTACGCGTCTGTTCATTGTCTTGGCAACAGGGCTTCTGGCTGGCGGCGTGACGGCTTTCTGCGGACCTGTTGCCTTTGTCGGCGTGGCGGTGCCGCACATAGCCAGAGGGCTCTTCCATACATCCAACCACCGTGTCACCATCCCTGCTTCGGCATTGTTAGGCGCTTGCCTGCTGTTGGTGTGTGACGTGCTCAGTTCTCTTTTTGTCTATCCCTTGCCGGTTTCCACCGTCTCCGCTCTCTTCGGTGCGCCGGTCATCATATGGATTATACTGAAAAACAAATAAATACTATGCGAAACAAGCTTCTTCTTTTGCTATGTATTATCGCCCTCTCCTTGGGAGAGGGACGGGGGGAGGTTATCCTGCCGTACGACTACTCCGATCCGGATGTCATCCGGGTGGGGAAGAACTATTATATGACCTACAGCACCTTTGCCTGTGTGCCGGGTCTGCAGATTCTGTGCTCCTCTGACGGCGTGGAGTGGACGCTGGCGGATGCCGCCCTGCCGGACACGGTGCCCGGCTACGGGCATCTGGACGCCTGTCCTGCCGGTTGTGGTGTGTGGGCACCGTCCATTAGGCATCATAAGGGGCGTTTTTATATCTATTACGGCGATCCGGATAAAGGTATCTGGTGTATCCGTTCTGAGAGAACGAAGCGCCTTCCCTGCCGATGGGAACCGGCGGTGCTGGTCATGCGCGGCAAAGGGCTCATCGACCCCTGTCCGCTCTGGGACACTGACGGCAGGTGCTATCTCGTCCACGCTTTTGCAGGCAGCCGTGCCGGCTTCAAGTCCGCTCTTGCCGTCTGCGAACTGGCGGAGGACGGCTTGTCGGTCATCAGCGGAGACAGGCTGGTCTTTGACGGTCATCCCGGGAACCCGACCTGCGAGGGACCCAAGTTCCACAAACGCAACGGGTGGTATTATATCTTCTGCCCGGCTGGGGGCGTCAAGACCGGCTGGCAGTTATGCCTGCGTGCGCGTACTATATATGGTCCCTATGAGACGCGGCGCGTGCTGGAGCAGGGACCTACCGCCGTCAATGCCCCTCATCAGGGCGCGTGGGTGGACGACAAGTTCTATCATTTTCAGGATGTCGGCACAGCGGGACGTATCGTCCATCTGCAGCCCTTGCGATGGCAGGACGACTGGCCTGTTATCGGTCGTGACGGCGTGCCGGTGGAGAATGGAAACGTCCGGTGGAGCCATAGCGAGCAGGTGGCGGCGGACAACTGGCAGTGGTCGGGAAACCGCAAGCCACAGTACGGCTACCGCAATGCGCAGGACGGCTCTTGGCGGCTGTTCACCTATCCGGCGGAGAATATACAGACGGCGCCCAACCTGCTGCTGCGCAAGATTCCCGCAGGTACTGCTTTTACCGTCACCGCCCGTGTGCGTTTCACACCGCTGGAGAAGAACAGAGAGCGTGAGCAGGCGGGGCTGATTGTCCACGGACGGAAGAGCCGCACTCTGCCGGTGCCCGGAGACGGGCAGTGGTGGTTCGCCAAGATTGAAGTGAGCGCATCCCACCTCTGCCGGTTCTATCTCTCTTCCGACGGCAAGGAGTGGGTGGAGCAGGGCACTCCCTTCCAAGCCGTGGCTGGCGACTGGATAGGCGCCAAAGTCGGATTGTATGCCACACGGCGGATACAGGAGCAGACCTCGCCCTACAAGCGCTCCGACAACGACTCCGGCTATCTGGACGTAGGCTCTTTTGAAATGCAGATACCATAAAAAGAGGGTGTGTCAAAACGATTGGCACACCCTCTTTTTAATCAATAATTGTTGATAATTATCTTTAATTCTTATCTCGCTTTGCTCGAACGATCTATGGTTGGTTGACCTATATAAATAATTTTTGGATAATTTTTGATAA
>JAFSLP010000094.1 GCA_017448345.1 Paludibacteraceae bacterium
AAGTGTTTGTCGAATATACCGAGATTGAGAACGAGCAGGGCAAACAACTGATCTTCACCGTCTCCGACTCCGGCATTCCTTTCGACCCGACGAAGCAGAAAGAGGCGGACACATCGCTCTCGGCGGAGGACCGGGAGATAGGCGGCTTGGGCATACATCTGGTGCGCCAGCTCATGGACGAGATCCGTTACGAACGTGTGGAGAACAAGAACATCCTCACGCTGGTAAAGAAAGTAGCAAACTAATCCAATAACGCATTTTTATGCACTCCCTCAACATTATGAACTCAACGATTATTATAGGTCTTCTCATTCCCTTTCTGGGCACGATGCTCGGGTCGGGATTTGTCTTTCTGATGAGGAAGGATATGCCCGTCAGCCTGCAGAAAGCCCTGTTAGGCTTCGCGTCCGGTGTGATGGTGGCGGCGTCTGTCTGGTCTCTGCTCATTCCGGCTATCGAGGCGGAGGCGGACCAAGGCGCATGGGCGGTGATGCCTGCGGCAGTAGGTTTTCTGCTCGGTATCGGTTTTTTGCTGCTGATAGACGAGGTCACGCCTCACCTGCATCCGGGTGATGCTACGCCCGAAGGTCCGCGCAGCAAATTCTCAAGGACAGCCATGCTCGCCCTTGCCGTCACCATCCACAACCTGCCGGAAGGTATGGCAGTGGGTGTCGTCTTAGCCGGCGCGGAAGAAGGGTTTGCAGGGCTCTCGCTCTCTGCCGCCGTGGCGGTCTCGCTCGGTATAGCGATACAGAACATCCCCGAAGGCGCAATCATCTCCATGCCCATGCGGGCGGAGGGCAACAGCCGTATGAAGTCGTTCCTCATCGGCAGCCTCAGCGGGATTGTCGAGCCCATCGGCGGACTGTTGGTCATCCTCCTGGCTACATGGCTCACGCCCGTCTTGCCGTACCTGTTGGCGTTCGCTGCAGGGGCGATGATGTACGTAGTGGTCGAGGAACTGATTCCCGAAGCCTCGCAAGGCGCACACTCCAATATCTCCACTATCGGTTTCGCCCTTGGCTTTGTGCTGATGATGGTTCTCGATGTGGTGCTGGGGTAACTGACAACTAATAACTGATTGACCATCATCCGATGAAGAAACTCTATCGTTATATATCGAAATACATGGCGGTACTGGTTTTAGTATGCGCCGTGCTTTCTCTGTTATTTCCGGGTGTGTTGCAACCCATCCCCACGAAAACCATCAACTACCTGTTGGGCGTGGTGATGTTCGGTATGGGACTGGCGCTCAACCTGCACGATTTCAAAATCGTCTTCAGCCGTCCGAAAGATATTATCATCGGCTGTTTGGCGCAGTTCACCATCATGCCGCTGTTGGCATGGGGGCTGGCTAAAGTTTTTCAGTTGGACGAAGCGTTGGCGCTTGGCGTGGTTTTGGTTGGTTGCTGTCCCGGCGGCACGGCATCGAATGTCATCACCTATCTGGCGAAAGGCGACCTTGCCTTGTCGGTCGGGATGACCGGTGTCTCCACCGTGCTTGCCCCGCTGCTTACCCCTTTGCTGACATGGGTACTGGCAGGAGAGAGCATCCATGTGGATGTGGCAGGCATGCTGCTGAGTATCCTATGGGTGGTCATTCTGCCTATCGTATTAGGTCTGGTTATCAAGAGCCTGTGGCCCAAGTTCACGGAGAAGGCGATGGATTATCTTCCTGCTTTCTCGTCGGTAGCTATCGCCTTTACGGTCTCTATCGTCATCTCCGCCAATGCCTCCAAACTGCTGGCAAGCGGTTTCTTGATCATCCTTGTAGTGATGTGTCACAACCTCTTCGGGTTGGGGCTCGGCTATCTGATAGGACGACTGACAGGAATGCCCGAACCCAAGAAACGGGCTGTCTCCATCGAAGTAGGCATGCAGAACTCCGGCCTTGCCTCTTCCTTGGCAACGCTCCATTTTGCCGCATATCCGATGGCAACCATCCCCGGTGCCATCTTCAGCGTGTGGCACAATATCAGCGGCGCGATAGTCGCATGGCTATATACCCCAAAAGACAAGAAAGATTTATAAATATGAAATTTCAACCGGACTCCTATCTCTTGTACGGCACGAACCGCGCTCCGTTTCCTGCTTACCCCATCCGTCTGCGGGTGGTGATGAAAGACGAGGTGCAACCTCAGGCGCTTCGGCAGGCGGCGCAGTCCGCCATGAAAAGGTATCCCTATTTCGCGGTTGAGGTAACTATCGGCAGCGAAGATAACTATGAGCTAAAGCCGAACAGCCGTCCTGTAGTGGTCGTCCCGAGTACACGGAAATCGCTTGCGTTGGGTTCCGAGGAGGTGAACAGACATCTGGTCTTCATCGACTACGAGGGACACGACATCTTCTTCAATATCCACCACTCGCTGACGGGTGCCATCGGCTTGTTGGAATGGGCGAAAACGACCCTGCATGAGTATATTTTCTTTGCCTACGGCGTGCGCCTGGCGGGAGAGGGTATCCGTACAGCCGACAGTCCGTTGCTGCCGGGAGAGACGGATTTTCCGGACACAACCGACCTTCCGAAGCACGAACTCTGGTGGCGGAACAGGAATGTGCAGAGTTATTACCGGCGGATTGACTACACGATAGCTGCGCTCAACCCGTTTAACCGGGGCGAACGGTACTATGCCATCGACATCCCGAAAGAAGCGCTCATGACTTATGCAAAGCAAGTGGGCGGCAGTCCCACATCCGCGTTAACCGTGTTGATGCTCAGAGCATTGGACAAAGCCCTACCGCGTGACATAGAACGGCTGACGGCGGGTATAATCCATAATTTCAACCAAGAGGTGGGCTGCAAGAACGCCTACCACGATATGGTGCGATACCTCTATGTGCCCTTTGAACGTGCGCAGACAGGCTTGTCGGACAGCGAGCTGAACAGGCTGACCCGGCAGGCGATTGACGAACAGAAGACCGAGGAGTACGGGCTTGCGGAACTACGGCATTTGGCGGACAACTACGCCGTCACGGACTCGCTGCCTACGATGAAAGAACGCCGCAAATATAACATGTTTCACAACCGCTACATGGACTGCCCGCGTTCCACCTTCAGCGTCAGTTATTTCGGGCGGGAGACCACACTCGGGGCACTCGAAGGGTACGTCCGGTCGGTCTATTGTTTTGCCGAAGGCAACCTGATTCTGGAGGTGGTGCCGCTTGCCGACCGTTTCTGTATCAGTTTTGAGTTGGTGCGTCCGCTCAAACGCTTCATCCGTTCGTTCCTCGCCGCCCTGACGGACGCCGATCTGCCATACGAGGTCCAAGGACCGATTTTCAAACGCCTGCCTGCAGTCGTCCTGCCGGAGAAGAGAGAAAATGCTTCATAACCAAACAAATAAAACACATACAACCATGCAAATCAAAGCGATTCAATTCCGCAAAGACGGATTCTACACCCAGCCGTTCGCCTTCGGAGGCGAAGAAGGACAAGACAAGTTCGACCATAACATCCGCTACCGCGGCAGTCTCCAAAACTACCTGATTGACACCGGCAGGGATGTCATTCTCGTGGACACCGGTTTTCCAAAAGGCTTCCCCGAGGAAGTGCCCACCGAAGAGTCGTTAGGTTTCACGGGCTATGCCTGCGGCGACTATATCGACAACCTCAAAGCGTTGGGTTACCAACCCGAACAAGTAACCAAGATCCTGCTGACCCACCGTCACGCCGACCATTCCGGCGAGTTGAAATCCTTCCCTAACGCGCAGATATTCGTCAATGCGCATGAGTTGGGAGCTGCTGAACTGGAGGGGATTGACAACCTCGTGCCTGTACATTTCACCGACGGCGCGTATTATAACTTCCCCGAGGCGCAGAAGATACAGGACGGTATATGGTTTGTCAAAGCCGAAGGACACACACGCGGCAACAGTATTATCATTGTGGAAGACGGCGACCTGTTCTACATGATCCACGGCGATATAACGTATTGCGACGAAGCGCTGTATGCTGACAAACTCTCTGTCGTGTACGATGATCTGGCAGCCGCCCGCGACACTCAGAACCGCATCCGTGAGTTCATCCGCAAGCACCCCACCGTGTATCTCTCTACCCACAGTCCGCAAGGACCGGAGAACCTTGAAGCCAAGCGTGTCATGGACTTGGACAACCCCGTCCCGACAGTCTTTGCCGAGGTGGACTTCTCCGAGCAAAAGGGAAGCGGCAAGTACGTTTGTTCCATCTGCGGTTATGTCTATGACCAGGCGGAACACGACGGCGTAGCCTTCGAGGACCTGCCCGATGACTGGAAATGTCCGCGCTGCAAGCAGCCCAAATCCAAGTTCAACAAGGCATAATCTTTTCTATGCTCGGAAATATTGTACATTATGAGCCGAAATACAGCAACTGACTTAGGCTGGCAAATAGTTATTTGTATTGCAGCCACGATAATTGACTTGTTATTGACTATTCCTGTTATAGTCTATAATGATAGTCTTATCGGTACTTTTGTGATTGTGTTTCTCGGCTTGCCTTGGGGGGGATCCGTTGCAGGGTTGATATATGTGTTTGTATCAACATACAGAAAAACGGACATAAGAGCAAAGGTGTTATTCTATTGGGCTATATGCCTATTTATATTTCCATGGTTATGTTTTGGAATCGTTGAACTCAAGAACAGTCAAAGCCGTTATTCGTATGATTTGCCAAACGGAGACACATTAACCGTCTGGCAACAAACGATTATCTTTGATTCCTACACATCGTCCTTCAAGCCTAAATCCAACTATATTCGTTTGCCTAACAAGTTGGAAGATTGGAGTCTAATAATCGATACTACCGGACATGTGGCTTTATGGGTTTCGGAGAAAGCGGATAAGGTCAAAGTATGCAATCCTAAATATCAGGTGGATGGTGTTTACCGTGATGACGCCGGATTGTATTGGTTCCGAGTAGAACATCAGGCAGAGGAAAGAGTAGCAGATTATACCTTTCATTATGATCGAGATGGAATTCACTCTGGGGCAGACATGGTACTGCATACATTCCAAAACGACAGCGTTTATTCCAAGACATGGGCCTTTTCCTGTTGGGATAACCATAATTGTTGGTTGCTAAACGATACGGTATATGCTCGTGATAGTTTTCTCACGGATTATAATAAACAAACGGACAAATCCTACAAAGAACGTGGTTGGAGCAAAGATGGAAAATATTACCATGCATATTATCCTGACAGTACTGAATATAGTTTCTTTCACAAATGACTAAATCGTAAATAATATGACCCTACAGGAAGCAATCCTTGTCCGCCATAGCGTGCGGCAGTACATGGACAAGCCCGTTGAGGCAGAGAAAATAGCACAGTTGCAAGCCCTCATCGACAAATCGAATGGCGAGGCAGGGCTGCACATGCAGCTGATAACTAACGAGCCCAAAGCGTTCTCCGGCGGACTTGCCAAATACGGCAAGTTCAGCGGCGTGGGTAATTACATCGCCATGATTGCTCCCAAAGGCAAGGATGTCGAATTGGGCTATTACGGAGAGCAGGTCGTGTTGTTGGCGCAGACGCTCGGACTCAACACCTGCTGGGTGGGGCTGACTTTCAGCAAGCAACCCGACAAGTACGAGATACGCGAAGGCGAGGTGCTAAACAGCGTCATTGCTCTTGGTTACGGAGCTACGCAGGGCAAGCAACACCCGCAGAAAAAGACCATTGAGGATGTGTGTGAGGATAAAAGAGTCGAAAGTCAAAAGTCAAAAGTCGAAAGCCATTACCCATCGTGGTTCATAAAGGGCGTTGAGGCGGCATTGCTGGCTCCGACGGCTATCAACCAGCAGAAGTTTCTCTTTGAGTTGCACGACAACAACCGCGTTAAAGCCAAGGCGCGTCTTGTGCTCCTCAATAACTATGCCTCCACCGACCTCGGTATCGTCAAATGCCATTTCGAGATAGCCGCCGGCAAGGAGAATTTTGAATGGGTTTAGAAGGTAACTCCCGAAGCAAAGTTGCCGATTATTAAGATTGCACTCAGAACGAATCCGGGTGCAATCTTTGTTATGTGACTTATTTCCAGTAAATTATAAACATGTTATCGGAGGCAAGTCGGGGTAATCTCGGAATAAAGTCGTAGGCAAGTGCTATGCAAAGCCTACATATTCGCATGAAGAGAATTGCCGATTATTAAGATTTTAGTATGGTATTTCGTTGGTATCCTGTCGGTTTATCGTTCCGTATCTTTCCCGTAGGTGTCTCGAACGCGGCAGGTCAGTGCCAAAAGTGAGGATTATTAAGATTCATACAATCCATTTTTTAAGAACAGGAACCTTTTTTAATCCATAAGTAACAATTAGTCCACCAATAAATGCCATTCCAGCACTTATTAAAACTGTATATACAGAATTCGGAACAAAACGGTGCACTCTAAATATAACTTGTATAAGCATCCACATGTGTATCAAATATAGTCCAAAAGTACATTCTGAGATAGTTTGTATTATTTTGTTTATGCTTTTACCACCATCATAATTATGATGAGAACACAAATAGAAAAGGCTAAATGAAGTTACTATACTTGTTGCAGATACATAACTTCCGTAAAAACAATCAGGGTCTTTAGTATCTATATATCCAAAAACACATACAACCATACCCAAAATTCCTAATCCGTATAGCATATATTCATATTTCCGCTCCAATACAATAGAACTCAAATAATATGCCCATAGACAATAACCCACATAATCTACAAAAAGAAGATGTGATAAATCAAAAGGTAACGTGCAATAATTTCCAAAGAAGAAATATACTTTGCAACCTAGCCAAACCCAACAGAAATATGATAGCATAAATTTGTTTTGCGCGATGTGGCGCATAATTGGCATAGCCATGTATAAGCCGATGCACATTCCAAGGTACCAAAAATGACCTTCTTGAATACCAAATGGATAACATGCACTATGGAGAGTAAATGCGTAAAATAACGACCAGAAAATGAGTGCAACAACAATTCTGGCAATGTATTTACCATATAGTTTAGATAAGGGCAACTCCTTTTGCGGATTTAAGAATAAAAAACCGCTTAACATGGCGAATACAGGAACTGACCAACGGCTTAACGCATCTAATGTAGCGCACCAATTCCATTCTGTTGTTCCGATTTCAATCCAGTGATGGTGTTCGGGCGAACCGGCTGCATGAATCATAATAACACCTAAGCAGGCACAAATTCTCAAGATGTCTAAAGAAACATTTCTTTCTTGCATTTTAGTAGCGTTTATTTATGTTCGCTACTTATTCTGCATATAGGATGGACCTTAGGGCACAATAAACGGGCGAGATTTTGTCGCCCAAGTTACGGCCCTAGGAAAATGCCTTGCAGAAACAACAAAATACGCCCGTAAAACGGACGTTTACAATTTGTCATTCTGCATTGTTCCTTATTAAAATTTCCTAGGTTTTAACTTGGTGTAGAACAAATAGCAAACGCTTCTTTTAATCAATATGTTATTGCGCAACGCTTTGCGCTTGTTTTTCTCCGGTTTAGCGTCTTGGAGAGGGACGAATTATTTGGTATCGTTCAATTCATTTTCTATTTCTTCAATACTCGGCATGGTTCCCTTAACTTGAGTAGGATAAAGTTTTTGCAACTCATATTCAGAAATACCGAGCGGCTGATTAGTTGCCTCTAAGGCATATTGCGCGAAGATATTATCTTTGGTTTTGCATATCAGCAGACCGATTGTTTTGTTGTCGGACTCTGTTTTCAAAATGTGATCTACAGCAACTATATACGCACCCAATTGACCGATATGGGCAGCTTCGAAATCGGTTGTCTTTACTTCTACAACGACATAGCAATGCAGCCGTGTATTATAGAAAAGCATATCAAGGAACTGCTCTGTTTCGCCTACTTGCAGTCGCACTTCTCTCCCCATGTATGCGAAGCCGGTACCCAATTCAATCAGGAACTTCTCGATATTGGCAATCAACGCATCTTTGAGTTTACGCTCGTTAAAAGGTTCCCGAAGTCCGGTAAAAGAGAAACTATAGGGATCGCGAGTGATGTCTCTTGCCAAATCGCTTTGCTCATCCGGTAAAGTCTGGGTGAAATTGGTAATCGCTTTGCTATGCCGCTCATATAGATTCGTGGAGTAAATATTGAGTAACATATCTCTGCTCCAACCGTTTGCAATCGTTTGCTGCACATAGAAGATGGCTTTGTCCGGTTGCCCCTTGCACTTATCTATAAGCAGTTTGTGGTGTCCCCACGGTATTGAGAAAATTTGCTCCCCAACTTGGGGAGTGATTGCCATTTGCTCCCCAGACCTGGGAGTGATTTGCACAATAGGGCTGTACAGAAGATAGAAATTCTTCATATAGAGCAGGTTTGTCTCCGAGAAACATCCAGCACCGGGATTAGCATCTTTGAGGTCGCGGCTCAAATTGGCAAAGAACTTGCTTCCCCATCGTTGTTCGGAATGCAGTTCGACAATCTCCTTGCCGAGTTCCCAATAAAAGCGCAGTGTGTCTTGATTGATATGCACTGCTGCCTTTATTTGGCTCTGTCGGAAACGCTTGCTTAACGACTGTATCCACAGCCGGTATTCTTCGTCTATATGAATGAGACTACTCATATTTGTACAAAAAAGTGCTGCAAAGTTACAACAAAAAATCCGAATGTGCAAGTATTTGAGATGTTTTCTTGCATAATTCATTTCTTTTTTGTACCTTTGCACACAGATTAAGAAAATGACCCATACGGCGAAGCAGATCGTATGAACGAAGTGAATAAAGAAATTGTAAATACCATGACCTTCAAACTGTTCTTTCAAACCTTGACGAAGTTCGTCTTGGGAGTAGTGGTGGTCGGTGCGCTGCTGTTTGTGCCGGCCGGCACATTCGATTACCCGCAGGCATGGCGGCTCATCGGACTGTTGTTTATGCCGATGATTATTGCCGGTGTCTGGCTTATGATCAATCAGCCCGAACTGCTGCGCAGACGCCTGAACGCCAAGGAAGAACAGCACGAGCAGAAATGGGTGGTG
>JAFSLP010000095.1 GCA_017448345.1 Paludibacteraceae bacterium
GTTGCTGTCGCTAACAAACTTATCCGTCAAATGTTCGCTGTCGTCACTAACAATCGACCCTATATAGATGGATATGTATCATCTTTTGCTTAAAAAGTTAATTTTTTACTATTTTTTTTAATATAGTTCGTTTTTTTTCGAAAAAGGACCAATTCACCAAGCACCCTGCGTAGTGGTAACGTAATGGTAACGCAATAGTATTTCAGGAGGAGGGTATCAGGAGGGTGTCAGGAAGTCAGAGCATGGTCATTGATGGGATTAAAAATGAGTCCGAATTGCCCCTTACTTAACCCTTATTTGCCTCTTACTTGCCTATGTGACGCCCTATGGCACGATGAGCAATATCTCCCCCTTACTGAGGGGGGCGGGGGGTGTCCCGGTCAGGGTGTATTGCCCGGCGGAGAGGGTGAGGGTGTGCGGTTCGGCAGGGGTGGCTTCCCACTGCTCCACCGTGGTGCCGTCGGCTGTGACGGTGAGGGTCTGCGGCACGGAGACGGTGACGAGGAGCGTATGCGGGTCGCCGTCCGCACAGGAGACATGGACAGTGGCATGCGGGATGTCGGGCTCGACAATCTCGGGGTCGGTCTCCTCAGGAGCAGTGGTGGTCATGGTGATGGTGCCTTTGTTATTGGGGTTAAAGACCACATAGAGGTAACCGTCTCCGTCCACGTGGCTTGCCCATGAGGCGATGTCGGAGGCGGGAATAGTGACAGAGTTGTTCCTGCTGATACGGCTGTTATAGAACACATGCGGGTCTTCCTCCGTGGCGCGGATACAGCTGTCGCCAACATAGAACGGACAGGCGCCTGTCTGGCATTTCCATTCGATGGTCATGTCACCGCCCTGCCAGTCGGAATAGAGCAGGCGGTGGTTGGCGGTCGATTTGGCAGAGATAGAAACAGGCTCGTCCGGTTTTATCAGAGCGGTTTTGCTGACACATTCCGACGGTGCCCAGAGAGTCGGCAGAATGGTTGTAGCCTGCGCGCATTCGAAACGCACATACAGGTACTTGCCTGTCGCTTGGGACAAAAGAGCAGCCATCTCGTCTTCTGCCAAACCTAACTGATGCCCCTGCGGCAGTTTGTCGAACTGATATGTCGCTATCGCATCTTCCTTTCCGAAAGAAGGTGCGGTGCCCACATACATCTTGAAGATGAAGTCCGTGGGCGTGGAGAACAGCGTGGCGGAGGTCCATGTGTTCGGGATGGCGTAGAGGTCATTGAAGGCATTGGCACGGATTGCGGTCTCCTTGCCATAGGACAGGAGCGTGGCACCACCCTCTGGAGGAGTTTGGGGCACACGCTCAATCTTCATCACGCCTGCCGAGTTGGAATAGAACTTGGCATAATACAAACCGCCGTCTTTTTTCTTGGTGTTGTCTTCCAGATAGTGCTTGATGTCCGCGCTGGTCATCTTTAGCGTGTCACCGGGCTGGATGCGTTTCCACTGGAGCATGTTCTCATCGGAGTTGTCGAGCGGGTCGAAGTCACATTTCTTACCCATGACGGCAAGGGTGACGCGTTCGTCGCCGCTCCAGATATAGCGGATGGAGTCGTACTGCCATTGGATATAAGGCACAATGACATGGCGCTCGGTGTCTTTGGCTTTGACGCGGACGGTGTCACCGAGGTGCATGAACTTGGCATTGTCCATACAGGTGGAGAACGGGTCAGGCGAGATACCGATGCTGCCGCTGCTATAGAAGGTAGCCTTGATAAAGACCTGCACGTTATAGTCGATGCCCTGCTGCAAGAGCAGGTCGCGGTAGAACTCGCCCATCTCCACATGATAGCGGAGTTTGCCGTCCTTGTCGTAGTCCGCCGAAGGGTTCTCCGTGTGCGGCAGGGCTATGTAGGCGGAGTTGGAGGAGCAGAAGAGGCTGCACAGAATCGGGTCGTCGTACTTACCGGGCGTGCAGCTGAAGTCGAGTTCCAGCGTAGGACCTTGGGCACTCTCGACGGCAGGGTAATAGTCGATAGCCAGCGGCAGGTCGAAGGTGTTTGCCACAAACCATACAGCGCCGGAAGATTGGATAGTATAACTGAAATCCTTCGTTATCTGTATGGGGTCGGAGCACGACTTGCCGCTGCCTTGGGCGAGGACGCAGACAGGCGTCCCCGATGCCAGCAGCATCAGGAACGCCATAATCAACAGACGGTTGCGTTTCATATTAGAACACTTCTGATTTGGAACCGTGATGACGTGCCGGAGCGGCAGTGGGGTCACTCGGCATACTGGCTTCATTGAATGCGTGCTGCATTGTTGCATTGATAGCTCGCAGGTCGGTTATTCCCATAGAGGGACAGATATATTGTTTCTTTTTCATAAAGCGATAGTTTTTATAGTTAACTGGTCAACTAGTGAACTGGTTTACTAGAGATTACTTCACCAATTGTCCGTCAATGGTATACACTCTGTCTTCGCGGATGATGAATACCTTGCCGTCAATCAGCACTTTGGTAGTCTTGCCGTATGCATCGACAACCGCTTCTCCGAAGCCGGTTGCCACTTCTGGGGCTTTCTTCTCACCGAGGCGGAGACCGTAATGATTAGACAGACCTTTTTCAAAATGACCTGTATAGATACCGTTGGCAAAATTCCAGACAACTTCGCCATCGTAAGTCAGGTATAGTTCTGTCTCAGATTCACTACGATTATTTGCATTCAGTATATATTCACCGGTCTGTGGTACGTATATCTTCAACGGATAATATGCCATACCATCTTCTGCTACAGGCATAGTATTTACGCACAATTTGAGGTCATATCGGTCAACCCACATTTGCGCCACCTTGGTAGAAGTACCTGCCTTCACGAGATCTTGATTAGTGACATATCCATTTTCCTTCTCTTCTGTTGTTTCAATAAAGAGGTTATCCATCGGAACTGTACGATTGGGCGTAGAAATTGTCACCTCGTATTTTGCTGACTGGTTGGCAGCCGCTCTGCGGCGTGCAGGAACTGCGGCAGGCTTACGCGTTATCGTAACAGCTCTATTGGCGGTAGCTTGTACATAAACAGACATACCCGTTACAAAGTTCACATCCGCCATTTGCAAGGGAGTATAGGTATCGCTTCCAATCTCATAAGGCACATGTGCTTGACAATAGGTTACACCGGCATTGAGTGCGGCATGGAAGAGAGCAGGAGTGGCAATTGCGTTCCAGTCATTGCTGCCCTCAATGGCACTATTGTAGAGTTTGGTGCGGACAGAGGCGGAATAGACCATATTTGCAGTAGCAGCCTTCGTGAAACGCACAGTGTTTACTGCACGTGTGAATGCAATCATATAACCTTGTCCGGGCGTGAGGGTCTTGCCGTTGTCCTCCACATATTCCCAGCAGTGTGCCCCGGGACCCTGCGAAGCGCGGATAGCACCGTTGTAATAGATAATGTCATAGTCGCGTCCAAGGGCAAGAGTTCTGCCATCCGCTATCAGTTTGACATCATCCAGATTGCCAATTTCAAATGGTACACCGAACGCATGCCATGTACGAGAGTCCGTATTAAGGGTGAGGTCGAAATACACATTCCCTGATACATTGATTTTTTCAGTACCTGATATTTCTCCTGACGCAGGAGCAACAGCCCCGTCAATACCCGGCTTATAGACCGTGGCATCGAATATGAGATTGGTTGCATGAATCGCAGAAGTAGCAGGTATGTTCAGTTTGCCATCGCTATGTACGTGCACTTCCTCTACCGTATAAGTCGTATTTTCAGGAATATTAGTTGTGCCTGTCACATCCATTCTCTTTGCTATTTGGTTGAACAATGCCGTATAGGTGGCATCTGCAGTTACCTCGGGAAGAGCGGTGCCCAAAGCATAGATTGTCTCGTCTTCTCCTTTCCAGCCTGCAAAGAAATACCTGTAGTTTTCATCTTCAAGGTCTGATACCGGATAAGTAGGTACAGCACTATGACCGAACACATCTTCATCAGAGTCTCCGTTATTATCTATATTGGCAAATGTGATGGTGTACATTCTGTCCTCTGCGCTATACTGTGCCGTATAGGTCTCTTTGGCGGTTACATTCGGTAGAGCAACATCTTTGCTGTAGAATGTACCGGCACTGTTCTTCCAACCTGTCCAGACGTAATAGTACACAGCATCGCGGTCACGGCGCGGCACTTTCGCGCAGGAAGGTCTTTGTCCTTTGGTTACAGGTCCTGACGAGAGTTCTTCTCCGTCATAATTGACAAACTTAACCATATAACGCGGCGTAGAACTGAACTGTGCGGAATAGGTCGTTTCGCCGCCTACGGTAGGTGTATTACCAGCTGAATAGGTGTTTCCGTCGAGACTGCTGAGCCATCCTGAGAAGGCATACTCGTTAGTATTGGTCGTTGTACGCGTCGGCAGGATGTCATCGAAACTTGTCGGCGTGCCGTATGGCTGCGCCTCATCTGTCTCAATCACATTGTCTCCGTCTTTCCATGTGATGTCATATGAACGGAGATGTTCTGTCCATTGCGCGGTATAGGACACCCCTGCACCTTCTACCACCGGCAATTGCTCACCCACTGCATAGATAGTACCGTTCGCAGCTTTCCAACCGGTGAACTCATAGTCGTATTGTGCAGTAGATGCCTTGACAGCAGCGTATTCCGGCGAGGTGCCGTAGAATACTTCTACAGGTGCGTTGGCACCATTCTTGGCATCTTTGAATGTAACCGTATATTTCTTGGTAATTTCCGTAAATATCGGTAGGTAATACATGTCAAACTCTGCCGGTTCCAATTCTGCCGTATAGGCATATTTGGCATCTGTCTTGCTGCTTTTCCATCCGTAGAACTGATAGGTAGCGCGCGCATCCTCGGCTTTTGTTGGATTGGAAACGATAGAAGCATCCGGTTTCGCCATATAGTTCACCTCTAATACTTTCTTCTTGTCCGCAGCATCATTCTTGGGGTCTGTGAAGTAGAATGTAACCTTACGCTTCACCTCTAACCATTCTTCATCATATTCATAGTATGTATCGTTGGTTTCACAATAATATACACCATCAGTAGCAGTCGCCTTCACTTCCCACCATTGGCATCCGGACTCCATGAATTGCTGGATAAAGAGACGGTTTCCGCTTACGGAATGGAAGAGGTGATTGGAATCTTCCATATCGCTTATAATCGCCACATATCCTTGCGGTTTGGCATAATAGACAGGATTAGACGGGTCTGTCATGTCTGCGATTGTACATTCATCTATTGTCTTCAGCTTCGTCCACTTGTATCCAGAACCATCAATGTTTGCATAAGCATACGTATCGCCGTTGATAGTAGTACTTGTTGAGGTAAACGAACTTCCATTCACTCCTCCATTGCGTAACTTGGCTGAAGTTATGTCTTTGTATTTAGTACCATCTGTGGGTGATGTGTAAATTTTGTTTTTAGAACCTGCAGCTGCATTAAATTCGATAGTACCGGTATTAATTTCATCTGAATATATAGCGGCACCACTTGTCGTTGTGTAAATAGCTCCGTCAACTTGAATCCTTCCACTTACATTAATTGCAGCGTCTTTCATACTGCTTGCAGCGGTATTACGAGGACAAACCCCATTTTTCCATGACGGTGAATATTTTACAGGTTTAGCGGCAGTAGCCCATTCGGCTTGATCATATAAATACAAAGCCATGGCATTATTATCCCCATCCTTCTCGTTTATTACCAATGTTCCAGTTTTATCAATTAAAATTTCGGATCCGGGTAGTAAGACTGTACTCTGTGTAATATTCATCATTCCATTAAGGATATGAATAGTCATATTGTTTGTAATAGGCAAAATATAGTCCTTGGAATTGAAGCTGTAACCGCTGATTTCAATACTCATTGATCCTAATGATGCAGAACTATTTGTTTCCCAAATAATACGGTCTGTTACTGGATTATAACTTTTGCGCACCCACGAAGACTCATCATCTGTGTCCACATGGAAGAAGCTTTTATCAGTACCTAATAATTGCACATCTTGGACTCCTACTGTCATATTTGCAGCTACGTAACCAAATTTTCCTAATAACTTAGCACCATAATAATATTTAGTCGGAACCTCTATATTTTGAATGTAGTATTGATTCACAGGAAAAACTTTATATGTGTTTTCATTTACAGTTGTAACCCAATTATCATCAAGGTCTTTTGCTCCTTTCATGTCATGAATCTGAAAATCTTCATACACAGTAGCACCATTCTTAACGCGAATTTCACCTTGACCGGTAATATAACCATATGCATACAAATTGGCTCCACTATTAAAAATCATTGTACTCCCTTCATTCATCTGTATTCT
This sequence comes from Paludibacteraceae bacterium, assembly GCA_017448345.1. Taxonomy (GTDB): domain Bacteria; phylum Bacteroidota; class Bacteroidia; order Bacteroidales; family Paludibacteraceae; genus Colicola. The sequence continues at coordinate 6,290 of JAFSLP010000095.1, forward strand.
GCCATAAGGGCCTTGTACATATCCAACACTTCCTGCTGCATCAATCAGTACGTCAGCACTGACCTCGATTGCACCGTTAACATCAAGGTTTACACCAGAAGCAAATGTGAGACAACGATTCTCGGAAATCATTTTTACCTCTCTGGTTTTTTTAACACTGTTGGCTTTTGCTGCATTTTGAGAAGCCAAATATGGTACAACCAGAGAAGCATTGCTTGGCAGTGAGTAATTGCCAGCAGGTAGTGTATATGGCTGTATCATAATAATATTATAATTCTTACCAGTATGGTTGCGCGCATAATCAAAAGCTTCTGCTAAAGTTGGGAAGCCGGTGGACACCTCTGGGATATAACATACATTCTCATATGGTAAATGGTCATTGACGGTGTAATAATATCCTTCTGAATATTCTGTTGTACTATTATCTACACCATATATATCGTATCCATCCGGAACGTAGTAGCGAATGTTTGGAATATCGTAGAAAAATCCTCCTTTTATTTTCACATTATTTGAAGATGCCGACTTATTAACAGGTGCTAATACTTGGTCGGCAGTATTAGATACACCTTCCGCTTTGAATTTACCAGCTAACACTTCTCCTTGTGCAGAGGAACCAAACATAAGAGGGTAAGAGGTGTATGTCTTTGTATGCGATGTAACTTTGTCCCCATCTATAGAAAATGTACCATTTGAGTATATACCATATGCCGTTGTAGTCGTATTGGTCGTAGTGGTAATGATATTGCCTTCTAAGTTTAAAGTACTATATGCTTCTCCGTAGATACCATATGCCTTTGTTGCTGCACTTACTTCATATGTACAGTTACTACTATTACATGTACCTTTGCTAGTGAAGACACCATATGCATTTTGGGAGAAAGAGTTGTTCGATGCAGTTACACTAAAGACAGCGTTACTAAGATTTGCTATTTTCCCATTAGCTACACGAACTCCATAGGCAACACTATTTGCTGCTGCATTTGCAGTCGCCTGACGAGCAGTAATAGTATAATCGCCACCATTAATGGCTAATGTGCCTGCTACAAAATCTACACCAAAGGCGTCTGTTGTAAATGCCTCTACAATAGCAGATGTGTTCACCAAGCTATTATTGCCGTTTTCTGCATACAAGCCATATGCTTTATTGGCAGCAAGTGTTTTCGCATCCAAAGAACAATCGGTAGCTGTTGTGTTGGCACGGCTGTAAATAGCGTATGCAGCAGAAGTGGCAGACTTCGCCTTGATGGTACAATTTGTCAACGTGATGTTTTTGCCGGTAACACCTGCCACAAAACCGTATGCGGTGTTTCCGCTTCCTGTAGTCTCCGCGCTCAGAGTTGCATTAGCAATCGTACCATCCACAGCAGCACGACCGCCATATACATAGTTTCCTGCCGCCGTTGCGGAGAACGAACCGCCATCCACATTCAAGGTACCATATTGATGATGCAGACCATAGGCATAGCCAGTGGCAGAAGTAGCCGTATATGTACCGCCTTCTATGGTAGTATTGGTCGCTGATGTCTCGCTGTTCACCGCCGTAGCATAATTAGTGGAAGCAGTAGCTGTCACGTTGATATTCGCCAACAGCACGGAGCCTAAGTTGTGTACGCCGTACGCCTTTGCGCCACTTGTTGATTCTGCGGTGACTGCTGCTTGCTGCTGAATAGTTGCACTCGCGCCTGCCTGCACGTTAATTCCATAGATAGTATTGGCTCCTATTGCGTTAATGGCACCGCCGTTGATGGACAACTTACCGGCTTTCACATAAGCGCCATACGCGTTAGTTGTTTTTGAGTCTGCGGTCAAGGAAACATTATCAAGTACTGCTGTTCCTCCGTTTACATAGAGGGCAGCTGCTTCTGCTCCGGCTGTGGATACAGCTGTCAGAGAGACACCTTCGTTTATGTTGGTCTTAGCGGCGGTATAAAATGCATATGCCTTGGTCTCCGCTTTTGACTCTATATTTCCGCTCATGACTGTGGCAAATCCGGATTCGGCATAGATACCGCGAGCGTCACTTTTGGATGTGGTCTCTATCTTGCCGCCCTGCATCAACAGATTACCGGTGCCTGTTACATGAACACCTTGTGCAGCTGCTGTTGTATTGGAAACCGTCAGTTTGCTTCTTTGATAGATTACTTGGTTGGCATCCGCTATTTCCATGCCGATTGATGTGGCAGCGGCAGCACGGGTCAATTGTATTTCTCCGGCTCCGGCGTAACTATTATCGGTTATCGTCAGTTTGACCACATCCAATGCGTTATTTCCTTTTACAAGGATTAACTTGTCTATTGCTGTCGCAGACAACTTCTTGTTGTTCAAGTCAAGAATTATGGGCTTCTTGAATTGCAACGTAGCAGAGGCTGTTATGTTCTGCGTTAATTGCAACGTAGGAGTATTATCCAAGGTGTTTGCATAAGCTAACATATCAGTCAATGTACCGGTACGCTGTATCTCATCGTTCACCAGCACACGCGCCTGATAATCGACTACTTCTTCCGCTACTCCTTTAATTATTGCGGAGGCTCCTTCTCCATAGGCTGGTGTGACATGCATCTCGACACTCGTTCCTGCCCATGCATTGGCAAGGAAGGTGAAGTTTACGGTCAATTTACCGGCACTAAAAGATTTCGAGGTAATGGTGAACTCACCCGGACCGTCTTTCGACTGAAGTTCTACCGTAAAGCCGCTTCCATCCGCAGCCCATGTTCCGGTAGTCTCTACATCAAAGACAACCGACGCTGCTTTCGCCACGGTTTTCGAGTTAGTGCTCACAGACACTTCGTCCGGCGTAGAAACTATGGCGTTTTTGAAAACAGCAGAGACATTCGTAGTTTTGTTGACGGTATAGGTATAAGGGTTGTTTGTGGATTTTTGTGACTCACCTTCGTACCATGCCTCAAAATTAGCGCCTGACGCTGAAAGAATGACATTATCCGTAGCATATGAATATCCATTATTGTGTTGATCCTCATTGATGCCGTAGGGCTTTTTATCTCCCGATGTCGGAGTAAGTTCAAGAGTCTCCTTAGATGTAGTGAAAGAATCTTTTCCTTTAAAATAACCTTCACTGCTTGAAGATACAGTTTGATAACTATAAGAGACCGTATAACTACCACCTATAGGCTGTTTATATGTAACCACATACGCAGTAGCAGGAACCCAATCTGCTTTTACCGTACCACATACATCATCACCGGCACCGCCGCCCCAAGACTTTCCCTGAATATTATCTTTTGTTCCTGTATTTGCATTTATAGTTACAGAACCAGAAGCGACTTCTCGCCCTCGTCTTTTTCCATCCTCTGAGGTTTCAATACTGCCTTTGCCATCAGTCGCATAACCAGCAACAGTAAAGAAATCAAAAACAACCCACTTGTTGAATTTATAGCCACGGGCTGGCTGCGCCCATGCATAAAAATCTGTCCATATATTTTGATCTTTGGGTTGGTTATTTTCACTCTTTACAATATTTGCATAAGTAGGTGTCGCGGAATTACTATTACTAGCATATACCAACCCTTTTCCTGTGTCTTCTTCTGCGACAATTGCACGTAATGCTGTGTTGTAATTGAGACTAAGACTATAGCATACTCCTACAGGAAATAATAGCAAAATAACCACAACATATAAAGTCAATGGGCATTTAGGCATAAACATCTTGTTTTTTTTAGATGTCCATACGAAATCGGAGATTCCCGAAAGTGTAATAAAATCTTTAATCATACTCTCTCATTTTTTATTGTTATTTAATTCGTTATTTTAGTTCTCTGTTTTTTATATCATTGTTAGACACACAAAAGCGGTAACCCGCTTTGAGTGTTTCGTCACTCATATTGGATTACCGCTTTGATATTAAGGGCACTTCTTAAAATTCCACGTTTTTAGCTCAACCCTTAAAATAGATTAACTGAATAAATCATCTTAAGTTACTTCTGAAACCACGTTTGCTTTATGGGAATTGTTATTAACTCCATAAGGGGTGATAAAGCTTAGTTGTATCTCTTGTCTTGTCTCAGTTTCCATGCGGAAGTTCTGCTGTCTAATCATCAGTCTGTTTTCCTCCTCCGCACTTATAGTATAAGGTTCGCGGGCGTATTTAATCTCGCAGATATTCAATATCCGGTCAACTCTGTCCAAGATTAAATCTATTTGTGCTTTCGGCACGGTTTTCTTGCTACGCCATGCATAGTACTCGACTGCAATACCACTAATACCTAATGCCCGTTTGATTTGTTCGACGTGTAGCATTACTACTTGTTCAAAAGCCAATCCTTGCCATGAGTTGAGTACCGGAGTATTCAGGTGTTGCTGCCAGAAGCGATCGTTAGTCGTTCGTTTTTTCTCGAAATGCAAATGGAACAAAGAAAACAAATCCGACTACGCAAGCACTTCAAGCCAAATCTTGTGTTTTTATGCTACATTTGGCTAAAACATGATAGTTAGATATAGCCAAATCTTACATTTGAATGCAATGTTTGGCTAAAGTCGAATCATTTACGGTAATCCATTATGTCAAAGAGCGTGTGCCTGATGAGTTCAGACGGACTATAGTTATGTGCGTGCTAATTTATACTGCTTCAACAAAACGATTGTAAAAGCAAGTGCGAGTATGATATGCGCCCAATCAACCAGCACGTGCCCCCAGAAAAACTCTCCTGCCATCACGATACACCATCCCAGCAAGACAACCGCCCACGGCAATGCCCAGTATTTGCGCCAATACCAGCATATGGCAGGCAGGATGTTAAAGGGAATTAGGAGCCAACTCCAACCCGTAGCAGGCAGCGGGGACAACCATAACCATAGCATCAAGCACCCAAATAAAGTTTGACCTCCCAAAATAAGCCAATCAAGATATGGTACTTTGAGAAAGAAACTTAATATAGCCAATATCAACACAACTAACGAGGCTATTACAGGAGAGAATAAACTTGTCTTTTTAATTATCCCTTCATTAAGAATCTTGACAGGTTCACTAATTAACGGTTTGCCGTCTATGCTACACTGCATCCATGTATCTGCCAACTCTTTAGGACAAATAAGTTTCTCTTTGTGTGGCAGACGCGGTTTATCAACTATTCCTCCCACAATGGTCATACAGAAAAACAGACCCCAGTCATGCGGTGCATTATCATAAAATATCTCCCGCAGTGTACGATCAAATGGAGCGCCCCACTCCGGGTACGTTATCTGATAGTTAGTGCCATACATCCGGTTGGCGGACTTGATAGCATCCTCCACACTATGCACTACAGATATGGCACATCCCCGTTTTACCGGATCGTACTCCAGATTCATTCCCTGTATCATGCGCTCGTCGCACATGCGCCAGAGTTCGGTTTTGACCTCCGGTGGCAGATTCAATATGTATTCCTTCACGCCACGTTCTTCGGCAATATATGGTGCCATGTAATCATCAATCTCTAATGCCATCATTCCCATTTTCAAGTCGTTCATTAGGAACCGCCTCACTTTCCCTTCTACACTCTCGCTCTCATAACTGAAGATATAATCCATTCCGAAACTAGGACACTGCAGATGCAAACAGGCATGTCCCAGAACACTATACATGATTTCCCCGGGGTCGCAGACCACCAGCGAGACGGTGACGAAATCCGGGGCAAGGCGGTCGATGGTGTCATTGAAACCTTGCAGGGCGTTGTGTTCGGCGACGGAGAGAGCGGCACTCGAGGATATTGACAAAGAGTCCGCTTTCGCGTACGCGAGCGCAGATGCACACACAAACAACAATATAGTACATACCTTTCTCAATACTGCTATCCGATTAATGCGTTATTCTATTTTTATTTGTTTTTTGACGGTTCCGTACCGTCATCTGTCCTTTTTAAAGTGGCAGCACAGGTGCAAGGGGTGAAAACAAATTTGGTACAAACATATAACCTGCACCTGTGCTCATCCGCCACGATAAAGAACGCTCTCGCGCTCGGCATTTTGTTTCAAAAGTGGCGGCACGGCACAGAGGAAAAAAAGAAAATAATAAAGATACAAAAAGTCTCTGTGCCGGTGCCTGAAACCACAAATCTGAAACCGGGTACAAAAATAGTACCTTTTGATGAACCCACCCAAACGCCCGAAATGTCGGATATTTACAACATTTCCGCTCGTGGAGATGTCTAATATACACGTTAAAGGAAACAAATGGAATATCTTGCAAAATAAGGCTATTTGCAAAGTATATATAGCAAAAAGAAAATTTTTTTGCCGAAACATTTGGTGGTATCAAAAAAATGTACCTTTTTTCGGACCGGCAAATGTTCAATATAAAGAATTGACAATCTGTTATTTAGGAGAAAGAGATGTTTTATATTAATGGTGTTTTTCTGAGAGAAAGGAGTACTGATTATCAGGCAGTTACGGGTTCGCATATGCAACATACGACATATTGATAATTTTGATGGGGAAATGGGGAGGTACAAAAGGTGCAGAATGGGGGCTGGTGGGAGAAAGGGACTCGCGGTATTACCCGCGAGAGCAGAACCAAAGGGAGGGAGCATAACAAGGGGGTACGGAAGGAGAGGGGACGGAACCGGCATGATATGCCAGACAAGAGACATTGAAGGAAACGCACACAAACAAAAAACGCCCCGAAGGACGTTTTTTGCGGGAACAGGTGAACTAGTGGATTAGTTGACTAGTGAACCAGTGGACTATAGAACCGGTGGACCGGAGTGGTTACAGCAACTCTACGGAACGGTTGACGAACTTGGCAAGGGCTTCGCCTTTGAGTTTGCCGGAAGCCAAGAGAGCTATGTCAATGAGCTGCTTGAGACGCTCATCCTCACCGGAAAGAGTATAGACGGTCTTTATAACCGGCTCTTTCTTGGTATCGGAAGAAGCGGAGGTGTCCGAAGAATCCGAGACATCCGATTTATCGGAGGTATCCGAGGGGTTCTCTTCCACTTGCTCGGAGGTCATTTTGGCTATGAGTTCCTGAATGAGCGGATGCGAGGTGTTGAGGACGAGGTTGTAGGAGTCGGGCATCTGTCCGTAGAAGGACATTCCCTGCTGGTGCGCCGACATCTCTTTCATCCGGCGCATGAACTCGTTCTGTGTGAGGAAGACAGGCAGTGCGTCCGCCGCAGCCGGTTCGCAGGAGACATAATAGTTCAGTTTCTCAGCTTTCGGAATCAATGCTTCGAACGCCTTTCTGAGTCCTTCTTTCTGCTCGTCAGAGAGGGTATCAGCAGCCGTGTCTTCCTTGCGGATGAGGTTTTCGACGGTGTCGCTGTCCACACGTACGAAACGAAGTTTGCCGTCATCGCCCGCTTTCTGCTCCGCCTGACTCATGGCATGCACATCCAGTTCGCCGTCCATGAGCAGCACGTCATAGCCTTTTGCCTTGGCGCGGTCGATATAGGTATAATGCGCTTCGGGGTCGTTGGTATAGAGCAGGACAAGATTACCGTCCTTGTCAGTCTGCGTCTCCTTGACTTTCTGCTTGTACTCATCCAAGGTGAAGTATTCTCCGTTGAGGTTCTTGAGGAGTGCAAAGGTGACCGCTTTCTCGTAGAACTTCTCATCGGTAAGCATACCGAACTGTATGAAAAGTTTGATGTCATCCCATTTCTTGGCGAAAGCGTCTTTGTCCGCCTTGTAGAGTTCGGCGAGTTTGTCCGCCACTTTCTTGGTGATATAACCAGAGATTTTCTTGACGTTATTGTCGCTCTGGAGGTAACTGCGGCTGACGTTAAGGGGTATATCCGGACTGTCGATGACACCATGCAGCAAGGTGAGGTACTCCGGCACGATGTTGGTGACCTCATCGGTGACATAGACCTGATTGCAGTAGAGCTGAATCTTGTTACGGTGTACATCGAGGTTGCTCTTAATCTTCGGGAAATAGAGTATTCCCGTCAGATTGAACGGGTAATCGACATTCAGGTGTATATGGAAGAGGGGTTCCTCCATCTGGTCGGGATAGAGTTCGTGGTAGAACTTGTCATAGTCCTCGTCCGTCAGCTCGGATGGCTTGCGTGTCCAAGCCGGGTTGATGTCATTGATGATGTTCTCCTCGTCCAGCTCGACCTGTTTGCCGTCTTTCCACTCTTTCTTCTTGCCGAAAGCAATCTCCACGGGCAGGAACTTGCAGTATTTACGCAGCAGCCCTTCGACGGTGGCATCCTCCAGATACTGGCTGAACTCGTCGTCGATATGCAGCACTACATCCGTACCGCGCTCCGCTTTGATGGTGTCCTCCATCGTATATTCGGGGTCGCCTTCGCAACTCCAGTGCACGGCTTTCGCGTCCTCTTGGTAGGAGAGAGAGAAAATCTCCACCTTCTTGCTGACCATGAAGGCGGAATAGAAACCCAAGCCGAAATGTCCGATGATGGCTTCGGTCTTGTCCTTGTATTTATTGACAAACTCCTCTGCTCCGGAGAAGGCAATCTGGTTGATATACCGGTCCACTTCCTCTGCGGTCATTCCGATGCCGTGGTCAGAGACGGTAAGGGTCTTCTTGGCTTTGTCAATGGATACGCGCACGCGCAGGTCATCCATCGGGATGTTCGCAGCGTCAGCCTGCCGGCTGATGACTTTCAGTTTCTGGGTAGCATCAACGGCATTGGAGATCAGTTCGCGGAGGAAGATCTCATGGTCGGAATACAAGAATTTCTTAATGACGGGGAAGATGTTATCACTTGTCACCCCAATATTTCCTTTATTCATAGCGATAATGTTTTTGTGTGCTTGACAAGTGACAAAAGCCGTGCCATCCGCTGTATGTCTGCCATTTTGTCAGCCTTACTCCTTGAGCAGATGCACATCGCACTGCGGGAAGGGTATGGTGATGTTTGCTTCATTGAGGGCGTTATAGATGACCTCTTTCGCCTTGTCTATATATGCGAGCCGCTCCGCCACGAGGACATACTGCTTGACGGCTATATCGACCGCGCTGTCGTTCATCTTGTCCACGGCGATATATACGCCATGCGTGGGATCGACAACGTCACGCCCGTACTGGTCCTTGGTACAGAGTTGCTGCATAGCACCGACAAGCACCTCGCGGACGTGCTGCACATCGGTTCCATAAGCCACTCCGACGATGATGATGGTCTTCTCGTAGGAGTTATTACGGGTCAGGTTGTTGAAGTTCTTGCCGAAGAGGGACTCGTTGAGGAAAGACATCTCCGTGCCTTCTTCAGTCTCCACCTGCACGCACTGGTAGTTGATCGCCGTCACCTTACCGCGCACGCCGTCGCATTCAATCCAGTCGCCTACGCGGAGACGTCCTCCCATGAGCTGGATACCGTAGATGAAGTTGTTAATCGTATCCTTGAGGGCTATACCGATACCGGCAGAGAGACCGCCGGCTACCAGTCCCAAGGAACCGGTGGGAATCTTCCATTCCTGAATAATCACAATGGCATAGACGAGCCAGACGACCACGCTGATGATACTGTTGCCCAAGGAGAGGTTGATCTCATTGGCACGGATCTGCGTGCGTTTGTTCCTGTGCTTGAACGACGCATACTGCACATGTCTCCAGAGCTCGTGCAGCGCTTGGTTCAGGAAACGCATGAAACAGAAAAGGATGGAGAGCCAGACAATACTGATGACGGAGATACTGAACGCGCCCGGACCGTCCGCTTCCTCGCCCAGATGCAGGAACGGCTCGTAGAAATAGCGCGTGTAGAGATCCGTGAAATCAAACAGCCCCAACGCCATCTTGGCACTCCACGGCAGGGAAAGCAACAGGAGCGAAGGGATGAACACCTGACGGACGAAGTCATAGAGCCATGACTTCTCGTCGGTACGCGAGTCCTTGTAACGGTCGGCAAGGTCGGAGACACAGAGTACGGTCAACAGTGCGGCAAACATGAAATACCACCACATGAGGTAGATGAGCGCCGCGAAGGTGTAACCGAAGAACGCCACCATCAGTATGATGACATAAATACCCAGCGAGACCCAACCCAGCAGGTTGTCCATACGGGAGACCTTGCCTCGCTGCGCCGTGCAAGCCGTCAGTTGCGCGAAAACCGTCACCAGCAGAATAGGCGTGAACAGGATATTCAGCAGGATATCGGGGATGAAGGTATTGCGGCAGATGACTACCACCAGCGCCAAGACACAGGTGGGCAGATAGAGCCCGACGCCATGGCGTATCTGCTTCTCATCGACACGCAGCAGCAGCGAGCCGGAGATGGCTGTCAGGAGCCAGAGGAAGGTGTTGAAGTTCTTCACACCCACGCGCACATATTCACTGCCCTCCCAGAAATAGGCGAAGAGCAGGAAATAACCTATCGTTCCCACAAAGACGGCAAAGAGCGGCAGGCTCTTCTGCGGGATGTAGCGTCGGAGCGGAGTATAGCGGTTGAGGAGCCACAGCAAACCCCAGAAAAAGGCCCAGACGAGCGCCAGCGTGCCTAACTGTATGCCGCAGGCGATGACCAGATACGCCTTCTCCGCCCTGCCGGTGATGGTGTTATAATAGGTCTCATCGGCTTCACGTGCACGGCGGAGCTCGGTATAACTGTACTGGTCTCGCATCTCACGGACCATCTTGCTCCAGTAACTGCCGAAATGGATGAGCACCTCAACGAAAGGAGTCTGCCCGGTCTCATAGACATACTGGTCCAGTTCGGTATAGCGTTCCTCGGCATAGTCGTACGCCTCTTTGGCGCGCAGGAAAGCCTCCTGATAATGGGTGCTGTCGGCGATTACGGTCTCGCGGTTGCCGGCGTACATCTTCAGCAGCTCGGAGGCATAGCTGACACAGCTGTCGCGGTACTGCTCGCCTGCCTCATCCAGCACGAACGGCGCAGAGGACGTGTCCTTGACAGCTATGCGGATAATTTCTTTCTCCAGCGACGACATGTTGCCGTAGAGGTGGAGTTCCAGCGAGTCGTTGCGGTAGAGGAGACTGTCCGGCACCGCCTGCACCTCGGTTATCTTCATCTCCGGCGGCAGACGCCGGAGAGCTTCAATGAGACGCGCATAACGGTCCACCTCGAAATTGAGTCCGCCGATAATCTGGTCATACGGTCTGCGCCCTTTGCTGAAACCGGTATAGCCAGTGGTGACCTTGCTCAGGGCATAAGCCATCTCGAAGGTACGGCGCTGCTCCTGTGTGTAGAGCAGGAGGGACAGCTCGTTGGTAGCCGTAATCACGTCTATCATCTGCCGGTGCTGCCGGTCGTAGTCTTCGAGGAAGAGTTGCTGCGCCTCGGTGCGCTGGATGAAGTCTTTCTGCAGCTCGGTGCATAGTTCCTGCAGGGTGTTGGTCAGCGAACGGCCGTTGCCCTGCGCCCATATGCCGAGGGTCATCGCCAGTGCCAGTAAGAAAGTGATAATCTTTTTCATATCGGGTTTCTTTTTTTTCATGAGTCCGCCGGGACCTTGTCAAGAGCCCGCCGGGGAATAATGAGAATGCTCAGTTCATAGAGCGCATAGACAGGAAGGGTGACGAGCAGGAGCGTGAAGGGGTCGCCGGTAGGAGTGACCAGTGCTGCAAGGATTAGGATGGCGACAAACACATGTCCCCGGTAACGCTTCAGGTGTTCGCGGCTAAGCAGCCCCAGACGCGAGAGCAGCCATGTCACTACCGGCACCTGAAACAGCAGCCCCATTAGCACCGACAGCACCAGCAGCAGCGATATATACGAACCGAGACTGATAGTATTGACCACTGCCGGAGAGACCTGATAATCCGTCAGAAAACGGAACGCCAAGGGAAAGATGAGGAAATAATTAAGCGCCACGCCGGCTGCAAAAAGCAGAACCGACCCCAACACAAAAAGCACTGCCGTATGTTTCTCCGAGGCATACAAACCCGGTGCCACAAAGCCGTACAACCACCACACCATCAGTGGCAGCGCCACCACAAAACCCACGCAGAGCGAGACCTGAATATGCGTCATGAACTGCGCCGTGACATCTATGTTGATGAGCGTACGCGTGCCCAAGGGACGCATAAGGGCGGCAAAGACCCAGTCCTTGCAGCAGAAAGCGGCAAGCGTCCCTGTCACCCAAGCGCACAGCGATTTGAGTAACACCGTGCGCAGCTCGTCCAGATGGTCCCAGAAGGAGTTCATGAGGCTGTCTGTTGTCAGAATTCAGCTCTCGGGTTGGGAGGAGTCGGAGAGGTTTTCTTTTGCCTTCGCCTTCCCTTTTTCTTGGTCGTCTTCCTCCACGCCGTTCACTCCGTCTTTGAAGGAGCGGACGCCTTTACCCAACCCGCGCATGAGCTCGGGAATCTTCTTGCCTCCGAAAATCAGGAGAATAACAAGAACGATAAGAATAATTTCCCACGTACCTAACATATATGTATCATTTTAATTGGTTGTCGAAAGTCCGAAGCCCTACAGCGTTTGTTTGAGCGCCTCGACGAAACGGTCTATGCGCTGCATCTCGGCAGGTATGTCGATGCGCTGCGGACAATGGGAGAGACAGTGGTTGCAGCCGATACAATGGTCTGCCTGCCTCAGTGCCGGAACCGATCTGTCATAGCCCGCGAGGAACGCCCTCCGCTGACGCATATATTCGTTGTCATGCGCTCCGTACGCAGCCGGCATCGTCCCGTCGGCTATACACCGGTTGTAATACGAGAAGACGGCAGGTATGTTCAGCCCGTACGGACAGGGCATGCAGTAGTTGCAAGCCGTGCAGGGGATGGCTTTGAGTTCGAAGATGTCATGCGCCAGCGCCAGCAGCCACCGGTTCTCATCGTCGCTCAGCGGCTCCAAGGGCGAATAGGTCTCCACGTTCTCCTTGAGGTGCTCCATATAGGTCATGCCGGAGAGGACGGAGAGGACGCCTTTGGGGGTGCCGGCAAAGCGGAACGCCCATGCGGCAGGGGTGAAACGAGGGTCCTGACGGCGCATCTTATAGGCTATCGCATCGGGCTGCATGGCGAGCCGTCCGCCTAACAGGGGCTCCATGATAACGGCAGGGATGCCGCGTTTCTCCAACTCGGCATACAGATAAGCCGCATCGGTATTGCGCGGGTTGATTTCGTCGGCATAGTGCCAGTCCAGATAGTTGAGTTCTATCTGCACGAAATCCCAGTGATACCTGCCCTCGTCGTGCCACCGCAGCAGCATGTCGAAGATAGCTATATCGCCGTGATAGGAGAAACCGAGGTTGCGGATGCGTCCCTTCTCTTTCTGCTCCACGAGCCAGTCAAGGATGCCGTTGTCCATATACCGTCCGTTGAAGGTCTCCAGACTGCTCTTGCCGGACGACGTGCCGCCGATACTGTGCAGCAGCAGGTAATCGACATAATCGGTCCGCAGGTACTGCAGCGACCGTTCGAACATTGCTTTCGACTCCTTGGCGGACCATACGTCTCTGGAGAAATTGGACAGCTTGGTTGCGATGAAATAACTGCTACGGGGGTGCCGTGCAAGAGCGGTTCCGGTGCTCTGTTCCGAGAGCCCGCGGCAATAGACAGGGGAGGTGTCGAAATAGTTGACGCCGTGTGCAAGGGCGTAATCCACCAAGTCATTCACCGCCTGCTGGTCAATAGGGCTGTCCGGGTTCTCGCGGTCAGTCCCGCCTGCCTCCACCGGAAGCCGCATCATTCCGAAACCTAACAGGGAGACCTTGTCGCCGCTGTTGGGGTTGACGCGCATCGTCATGGAGCCTTGCGACGCCGGCTCGTCCGTTTTTTTGCCTTCGGACTGCCGGTTGCCGGTTGCGCTGTTTCGGCAGGCACTCAGCAGAAGAGAACCTCCTGCCACTGCCGCCAGACTATGTCCTATAAATTCCCTGCGATCCATAAAGTCATTGATATTTTCTATTGGTTATTTGCCGTTTATAGTTTGTTTGCAGCTGCCCGCTTTCGGCTTTTACTGACTGCGTTCCCGTTTTCTTTCATACTCATTTTCAGGAACTTACAACATCATCACGTAGGCAAGTCATAGGAATCTCCTTGGTACATCCTATGCAAGTGCTGGTCAATAGCACTCTTTGCCCTTTCGCCGTTTGCAGCCGCCTTCAGACACTTTCTCTGCGTCCCGTCACTCAATCCGGTGCATGGTGTTGCCCTCCACATAGATGGCGCTGAAGGGTCGTGCAGGACAGAGGTTCTCGCATTTGCCGCAGCCGATGCACCGTTCTGCATCCACCACAGGCACCTCCACCACCCTGCCGTTTACTTCGCGCTCCACCATCTGTATCGCCCATGCCGGGCAGTGACGGGCACACGCGCCGCAGCTGTCGCCGTTCGTCAGAGGGATGCAGTTCTGCTCCACCCACACGGCATGACCGATATGGAGAGTGGTCTTCTGTTCTTTGGTGATTCGTTGTATAGCACCTGTAGGGCACACCTCGCTGCATCGGGTACACTCAGGCCGGCAGAAACCCCGTTCGAACGACATCACCGGCTGCATCAGATGCATGGGGTCGGACGAAGGACGGAGCACATTGTTGGGACACGCACTGACACATAACTGGCATGCCGTACAATGGCGGTTCATGTGGTATGCCGACACAGAACCCGGAGGGGTAACCGGTGTCTCGCGGCGCGGAGCTTTCTTCTCCTCGATTGCCGCCAAGCCGCCATCCACTTTTATCTTCGCCTGACCGAATGCCGCCGATGCCACTGCCATACCGGCTCCCGTTAGAAAGGCTCTGCGCCCTGCGTCAGGCTGGCTGTCTGCGTTAGCGGTCTTACAATCGCTCTGCGATGGTCTTTCAGCAGAGCGGTCTTTCCGATAAAGTCGGTCAAGCCGCTGGAGTGGCTTGTAATGCAGCGCATCGAACTTGCACACAGCCGTGCAGTCGCCACAGGCGACACAGCGGCTGTAATCCACCTTGCCGGACTTGAAGTCAATAGCGGAAGCTTTGCAGTTCTTCTCGCATAACGAGCAGTTCTTGCATTTGTCTTTGTCAAACTGCACTCGCAGAAGTGAGAAACGCGCAAAAAACGAAAGGATAGTACCCACCGGGCAGATGGTATTGCAGTAGGTACGGCCGTTGCGCCATGCCAGTACGCCCAATACCGCAAGAGTCAGCAATGCCACCACGAAGGTCGTCACGCTGCGCATCCATATCTGCACTTCGGAGAAAAGATAACTGTCATACCGCACCTCTATCGCCGCCAAGCCGTTGATGAGCAGGTCATACAGCGGACGGAAGAGTGAGTTGACCACACGGCCGTATGCCGAATAAGGCGCCAAGAGAGTCGTCACAGGGGCGAAACCCACTATCAGGCAAACGAGGAAAAGCACCAGCACCGTGTAACGCAGCCATCGCTTCTCCGGCGAATAGCGGTATCGGTTTTTCTTCGTTTTCTTTCCTATCCAGCCGAAGATATCCTGCATCACTCCCAAAGGGCAGATGACGCTGCAATAAAGCCGTCCGAAAAGCAGGGTCAGGACGATGAGAACCAGCAGCATGGCGTAGTCCAAGGCAAGTAGTGCCGGCAGGAACTGAATCCGTGCCACCCATGCTATGTGTTGACTCACGCCCCAGCTCACGCCGAGAAACAGAAGGTTGACGAGCACAAAGCACGTCACTGCCAATGATATTCGTATTTTCCGTAACATAAATCCAAGTAACTAAGGGATCAACAGTCTCACGCATTCCTCCGGTGTCTCGGCATCGGCGATGCGGGTATCCATAGGGCATATGCCGGTGCGGTCACGGTTGAGGATTGCGGGCACTTCCTCACGGGCGAAGACGCGGATGCCGGCTTTCTCTAACAGCTCGCGTGCAGGGGTGCTGATAAGGTTGGTATGCAGCTCTTTCACGCCGCCCACCGCCATGATGGCGGCTGCTGCTCTGCCTACCAGTTTGTCAGCGACGATAGCGCCTTTCAGACGCTCCGGCTGGTCGGAGAGGACATGCAGCAGGTCTTGAATGCCGCGGTTGTCATGCGTCGTCAGCACACTGTCGTTATAGACCAAGAGACTCAGGCTCTGGCTGTTGAGCATCTCTAACATCTGCCGCCCTTCCGGTGAACCGCCGCGCAGCAGCACCACGCAGTCTTCCGCACTCTCCGCCTCCAGCAGCTTGCGCTCCATGGGGCAGAGGTCCGTACCGTCCATGTTGACCATCAGCGGTATCTCTTCGCGTGCATGCAGTTCCACACCGGCAGCCTCTAACATCTCGCGTGCAGGGGTACTGACCAGCGGTGTATAGACCGTCTTGGCGCCGCCTGTTATCAGCAGTGCAGCCGCTGCCTTGCCCACGCGTTTGTCCGCCACAAGGGCACCCTTCAGACGATCCGGCTCCTCGGCGGTCAGACGCAGCAGGTCCTGCACGCCCGGAGCCGAATATTCGGTCATCTCGCCGTGGTTATAGATGAGCATACCCAGCCCCTTTTCATCAAGAGCCGATAACATCTGTTCGCCCTTGCGCGTGCAGCCGGTGAAGGCACCAAGGGCTAATGTACAGAGTACAAGGTAGAAAATCTTTTTCATTGCTTTTCCCCTCACGGGATATTAATTGGTTGTTTCTATCGCTTCCGTCCGCCTGACGGGATATGAATTATTATTAGTCACGATTCTGTAGTGTGGGTTGTATTTGTCCCGGAACATCCGGCTGTGATGCACTGCCGCCTGCTGTGCCGCCGCTTCCCGCAGCTGTGCCTGCAGTGTTTCGTCCGCCCACTGGGGGTTCTCCTTCAGTGCTATCGTCTCTATCACCTGCCACTCTTCCGCCCAGCTGTGTCCGGATTCCGAGGGCTGAGAGCTGACGGCGGAAGGCTTGCCCGAAAACATCTCCCATAACTCCTCCTCGCTGAGGTCTCCTTGGATGACTGCCATCAGGTTGACACGCTGGTAACGGTGCCGGAACCCTGTCGGTTCGTAAAGCGGCATCGTGCTCAGGTCTTGTCCTTTGCAGCGCGCTGTCTCTTCATGCAGGTAACGCCGTGCCGCTGCTGTGTCGCCCAGCAGGTGCTCAGCGCCGAAGAAATCCTGATAACAGGTCTTATAGACATCCTGCAGGGTGGACGAAGGGAAAATCTGGCGCATACTCACGCACATGTCGCGGCATGCCTCCCTCTCCCCGGGTGTCAGCACCTCGTGACTGCTGCAACCAGTGAATGTGGCAAGGCACAGGATAAGAAACAAAAGGACTGCGGATTTTCTCATTTCTGCATTCTTGACTTTTTCGGCTGCAAAGGTACGGAAAATATTTGACATACGCAAGAAAAGGACCTCAAAAAACGTCCGCCGGAGCATTTTTTGTTTGTTGAATAGCAACGACGCTTGCTGCCGCTATCGTGCCATATATAGCTATTGCGTTGAGGTTGAGTTCGTGCAATGTGACAAGGACGATTACGACACGGTTGGAAAAATTGTATCTTTATTGGTATATTTTTTGCAAGAGAAAATGAACGATTGACAAGTATCGGTGTATGCAGTAGTGAGAGCGCACTCAAGAACTGAATAGAAACCGATAAAAATACAAACTCATGCAAAAAAAGATTATCATCCTTGCGGCCGTCGTTTTATCATTGGGCTGCATCGGAACCCTTCAGGCATTCACCCACACAGGCGAGCAGGAGCCCCAAGAAATCCGCGGTATTGTAGTAGATGAGTACGACGCCGCATGGTATGAACATCAGCAAACCCTTTGGCAGAAAAAGGCGCAAGCCAACCCATCCGACGAACATGCTTGGGAGCAGTATTTCAGTGCTGCGCGTTATGCCGACATGCTCAATGACCAATACGGCATGACCGACCGCAAAAAGGCTGTATTGGACGAAATGGCAGAGCATATCCCCAATTCGTTCACGTATAACTTAGCCATGTATCAGACCGAGCGCGACATGCAAGGAGCGGACGCTTCCCGGTGGGCGGAAAAAGCATTGCAGCAGATTCCGGCAGACATAGGACGGCAGAATACAACGATGCTGATTGCCTATCTGGTGTTGAAATGTGAACTGTCAGGTGCGGACAGAGCCA